>JAFLRV010000120.1 GCA_022511245.1 Coprobacter sp. | reverse complement strand
TCGGAGCCAATGCACAGCCCTATTATGTATTGCTCGACAACGAAGGACAGCCCCTCAACCACTCCTATTCGTACAACGAGAATGTGGGCGAATTCGTATCGTTCCTCGAAACCGGACTGAAACAATATAAAGCGACCCGCAAATGAGCCACAGCAGAGCAGAGAAACTCGAAGCCTTCGGCCGTCTGTTGGATGTATTGGACGAGTTGCGGGTGAAATGCCCGTGGGACCGCAAACAGACGAACGAAAGTCTGCGCACCAATACGATAGAAGAGACGTTCGAACTGTGCGATGCCATCATCCGGAACGACAATGAACTCATCAAAAAAGAGTTGGGCGATGTATTGCTGCACATTGCGTTTTATGCCAAAATCGGGGAAGAAAAAGAGGCTTTCGATATGGCCGACGTATGCAACGCTCTTTGCGAGAAACTGATTTACCGGCACCCGCATGTATTCGGCGAGGTCTCGGTCAACGGCTCCGGCGAGGTGGAACAGAACTGGGAACAGCTGAAACTGAAAGAAAAGGGCGGCAACAAAACGGTGCTCGAAGGGGTGCCCTCTGCCCTCCCCGCCTTAGTGAAAGCCTACCGCATACAGGACAAGGCCCGCAACGTTGGATTCGACTGGGAAAAACCGGAAGAGGTCTGGGACAAGGTGTACGAAGAGTTCGGAGAGCTGAAAGCGGAAATCGACCACATGGACAAGGACAAAACGGAAGCCGAATTCGGAGACCTGCTGTTCAGCCTCATCAATGCCGCCCGGCTCTACAAAATCAATCCCGAAAACGCTTTGGAAAGAACCAATCAGAAATTTATCCGTCGGTTCAACTACCTTGAACAAAAGACCATTCAGCAAGGACGTGACCTCAAAACCATGACATTGCAGGAAATGGACGAAATCTGGAACGAGGCGAAGAAAAAAGGGTTATAACCTGCCCGTAACACCGATTTATTACAATAACCAACCCTCCGCACTGAAATTCAGCGCGGAGGGTTTTTGCTTTATCCGACAAGTGTAGTCAACAACTCTTTTACCATT
The DNA here is from genome assembly GCA_022511245.1 of Coprobacter sp. Classification (GTDB taxonomy): domain Bacteria; phylum Bacteroidota; class Bacteroidia; order Bacteroidales; family Coprobacteraceae; genus Coprobacter. The sequence goes on along the minus strand of JAFLRV010000120.1, from coordinate 5,973 downwards.
CTAATCAGAGGAGAAAAGACTTGGCCAATCCAAAAATCATAGCTTGCCATGCAAGCCCCCCAAAACAATAACAGCACAACCAAAACAAGTCCTGCAGTGATTAACGTCTGTCTCATTTTATTCTCACGCTTCTGTTCCATTTTTAACGACCTCGACTTTTTCCAATTTAACATCTCCGTTCTCGCTCTTCAAATCGAGCCGGAAACAGACAAAATCACTGTATATATAGAGCGGCACCGTTTTTCCGGCCGATATCGAACAATTGTCGAATTTCAAGTTAATATAAGACCCAGCCAAAAAACACTCATTCGGCTTCCGTGAAAGGTCTTTGTCCTGAATGGGGTACAGGGAAAATTCCGGGTCGATAAATGTCAAGATACGGGGCAATTCGATTTTTAAGTCGGAACCCAAAAGAATCGACGTTTTCCCATTGATACGAGTCTCTGCCTCTATCACCTTCTGCAACGATGACACGTCGATAGACAAATCGGAGAGGTAATCTTGCCGGGCGTTGTCCACCACATTGGTATTGCTGTAGCGGGCGGCAAAACTATCGATGATTTTGCGCTCTTTCTCCTTGACTTCATCGACCCAGCAGATTTTGTCATCGGTCATGACAATCGCCCGCACCCGAGTAATATCGTCCACCTTTTTATCGTTATACTCCAGTTTTACGGTCGACAAATCGGCTTTTTCATGCCGTCCGATGCGGTTTTTCGTCATCGGAACCTTTACGACATGGTAATCGTCTTTGTACATATCGGTATAGTGGATGCACAGGAACACCCGGACATTTTCCAAATCGTGGTCGGAACGGTTATTCAATTTAACCGTAATCTCATTCTCTTTATCCATTACCAAATATTTCTTGGCCGGAGCAATCGAAACATCGATAAACGATTTTTCGGGTGCTATGGGGCTGAAACTGCTGTAGAGAAAATCTTCGCAAAAATCCATATCCGACAACAGACAGTCATAAACGCCTTGATTGCCCCGACGATAGAAATGTTTCAGAATCTCTTCCCTGCTACTGTTAAAATCGCCGATAGAGGTATAGTACTGCGCCTTGCAGAAATTGGGGCTGAACCGTCCGAATCCCTCCATCGTAGATTTGTAGAGATTGAGCAAATACAATCCTTCGACACTTTTGTTCAGATAGGTCCGGCTGCGGTACGAACTCAACAAATCGGTGAGTTCCTCTGCCTGACGGGGATATTCGATAGCCGACTGTTCGAAGCAGGACATGGCCGCCTTCGGATTGCCCATATTCATGGCCAGCATCCCCTGCAACAGCAGAGCCGGAGCCGATTTTCCGGGATACAATTCCAAGTAATCACGCAACGTCAGCGAGGCGGCCTCATAATAGAGATTCTCTGACTGTGGCGTATACAATGAATCGACCTTTATATGCTCCATATCCAGCGGCAAATAAAACTGCACATGTCTCTCTTCGTTCATCTTGCCCAAATCTATCAGACACAACGATTTGAGCAGCAAGCCTTCCCGGTTCTCGGGCGACTGTTTCAAAACGGCATTGATACTGCCCAACGCCTCGTCGGCCCGACCGGAATAGATGTCGATGTAGGCCTTGTCTTTATTCAGACACAATTTGTCCCATTCTTTCATATACTTGTAATAAACAGGGGCAAAATCGGAGAGATAACGGATATACTGTTCCTTGACCTGCTGTATCTGTTTTTTCAAGGCCTTCTTTAATTTCTGTTCTTTGGCATAGTTGTCAAACATGGCGTTTGTGGCCGTATTTACCGCATCGACCGAAACAGCCTCACCAGCCACGCCATTCGAAAGAATGGCCAGTCCTACTCCGGAAACACTCATATTTTCCCGTAACGCATTTCCACCGGCAGCAATACTGCGGGCAAACATCCACAAGGTAGAAAACTCTTTATACTCTTTCTGCAACTCATACATGCGCTGCAATACCGGAAAGAATTTGGCTTTGGCCCTGAGCACCTCCGGGGCTACCCGGCTGTAGTCCTGCTTGGCCATGTAGAGCAGGAAATCATCGAAACTCTCGGATTGTGTCTGAGCCACCTCCAACGAGTTCAGGATGCGGATGGTCTCTTCCAAATCGTAATCGTCGGACTCTCCGGCTTCCTCTTTTTCCTCCACAATATCGATAATGGCCGTATAAGCCGGCTTCATTTCGTCTGACGGTTCATATTTTTCATCAGCCGGAGGGAACAAAAACCCAAAAACTGTACTTCTGAAAAAGAATAAACCCAAACAGGTTATTATTCCTAAAATCCAAAAGAATGTTTTCATAATCACCGGTTGTATTTTCGGTCAAACTCTTCTTCAGAAGCTACGAAATATGTTATTGCCTCTACAAAAGCAACAACAGCCGGAACAAAAGACCAACAAAAAACAAGATACAATACACCTTGCAAGGGTTTTCCCAAATAGAACTTGTGGATACCCAATCCACCTACAAAAAATGCCAAAACAGCGGCAACGTTTTTATTCTTTTTCATTGTTTGATATATTTTAAAAAATTAATAGTTATTTCAATAAACTGCTCCATTTAAATGAGCCGTACTCCTTCGACAACAGAGCCTCCCACTCTGCATCGCTTCGGTACATCTCTTTAAAAAATGGAATAAAAGAGCTCATATATGAAATACCAAAAACCAATAGGCCACAAAAATAAAGGGGTCCCCAATTGAATGCCCAAAAACTATCCGGTTTTTCGTAAGTGAGCCATTTGAACAGCAAAAAGAGTATAATAGGCACACACACGAATGATATCCCGATAAATACAGATCTCAGCTCTCCTATTTTTTCTTCTTTATACCGTTTCACTTCTTCCTGAATGGAAGCACGAAGTTCATTGATATACCAATCTTTGCTCAGCAGCAAAGAACTTTCGTCTATTTCATCCAACAACTTGATACTGTTGCGGACTATCGACCGGGAATTTTTATCGGCAGCCTTGTTATCCAACACTTCCGAAAAGAGATGATACTCCTTGTCATTGAACAAGCGTATCGCCCGATTGATGTATTTGCGGGAAACCGTAAGGAAACGGCTGTCGGTATCGGCGGCACAATAGGCCGCCAAAGCCTGCATAAAACACATTTCGGAATTGGGAAGGGGGCTAATCAACGATTTCGAATCGTATTCGGACAAAAAGGCCTCCGTTTTTTCGACGGACGAAGTGATATCTTCTATATTTTCGAGCAAATATTCCCAAGCCTGCAAAAAAGCCTGCTGGTCTTTAAACATCTGATTATTGGTTTCCGAATCGGCAGTTCCGGAGGCAATCCATGTATATCCGCAATTGGGACAAGTGAATTCCAAATCGGCTTCTCCATAGAGTGCATCATTGGTCGTATCGGCGATTTGATTCATTGAATCGGATGCCAAAGCAGAACCTACTGCACTTCCAATAAAAGTTCCTATTCCCGGTGCCAAAAAAGTGCCTACAGCAGCACCTATCAATTGTGCGCCACCTTTCTTTACGACAGAACTTGTCATTTTCCGGGAAAAATCCTCTTTTCTCTTTCCCTCTACCCAATTCTGACATTGGGGACATTGTTGATTCATAACTTATCACAGCACTATCCTGTCCCCCTCCGGATAGATTTACTCCATAAAAAAAGCGTGGGAACTGTACCTGTCACTCGTTCCACGCTATAAAGGCTCTCGCATTGCCCAGTTTGTCGAAACGAGCAACGCAGAAGCCCACGCCGATATGCGATATGCCACTATCCACCTATTACCGGCGGACAATGTATATATACACATCCCGCAGACATCTACCGCTGCTTTGTTTTTGACAAACTGTCTGAACTTGCGAGATTCTTATAGCGTCAAAACGAAAGCGTAAGTAAACGCCTCTTTATATTTATGTCTGCCCCACCCCTTTCAATCGGCGTGAGAACGGAACAAATATACAAATTTTTCCATAAACAATGTATTTTTTATAAAAATCTATTTTGCAGGATGCTGTATCTGCCCGATTCAAAAACAATCCGCCCGGATGCTTGTATCGGCAACCGGGCGGGTTTTATTGTGTTTTAACTATCGGGGGATGGTTCAGAACGAGAGCCGCAGGGCGCAATAGACATTGCGGCCGGGAGCATTGATTCCGGAACCGAAGGTGCGGTATTCGGTATCGAGCAGGTTTTCGATACCGCCTTGTACGGTTACCCGTTTGTGCGGGGTATAGGATGCCCGCAGATTGAGCGTAAACCAAGCCGGAAGTCCTTTGCCGTCGAGGCCGTTCTCTGTAGCATATCCGATATTGTCTTCTCCATTGAGATTGTAGCGGCTCAATGGTTTGCGCCCATTGAAAAGGGCGAATATTTCGGCTTTGACCCGGCGGCACGAACTTTCAAATGCGACTCCGACCCGCCCGAAAAGCGGCGATATGTGGTCGAGGGGCATATCGGCTTCTCCGTTGCGGCCCAGCATATTCCCGTAGGTATAGGTAATGGCGGCGTCGGCCGAGAAATTCTCTGACATATACACTTTTACTGTCGTGGAGGCTCCGGCTGCACAAGCCCGGCTATTGTTGCGGTTGGCATATACATCGCTTAACTCACCATCATACATCGTTTGTGCTTCTCCGTTGAAAAGGGCGGGAGCCAATGCTATGGCATCGAACATATAGGTGGCATACAGGGAGGCATTCCACTCGACCACTTCATTTCTAAAGGTGGCTACATTCAAGTCGGCACTGACGGTCTTTTCGGGTTTGACACCGGGATTGGGAATGACCACCATACCGGGTTCGGAATCGAACACTTTGCCGACATCATCGATATTCGGAACCCGATAACCGGTCGATACATTCAACGCCAGTTTCCATGTATCGGAGGGATTGTAGGCTACGCCGGCACTGAGGCTGCAGGTGGGGTTGTCCTGCCGTACCGTCCCCCATCGGGCATGCAGCGGGAAAAACTCGGCACTGTGGTGGGTTGAGCGCAGCGAAGAGTATCCTACCCGGACTCCGTCGCTGAAAATCAACCGGGAATTAATCTGCCATGTATGGGAGAAAAAGAGGTCGATATTGTGCATGTGGTTATGACCGTCGGGATAGCGGGTATCGAGCGGTTTGCGCTCTCCGGTATCGATGTCTCTGGCAAAAGCATCAGAATGCAGATACTGGAGGCTGGCATCGATACCGGCATGGAGCCGGTGGGTTGCATTCACATTCTTAATCCAGTCGGAGGTCAGGGAGACGACATGTACATTTTCTTTGCGGATACCGAGCCACAGGTCGTTCAGTTTCCGGTTGTTGCGGCTCTCCCTGAGATTCTGATAGGCTGCGATGACGGAAAAATTGTCGGCTCCGGCCCAATCTTCGGTCTCTAAGGCATAGGAGGTCAGAAGTCGTGTCTGCGGGCCATAATACCATTGGGCAAATTTGGGGGTATCGGCGTTCTTCATATCGGTCAATCGGTCATATCGGGGAATGTCTCCGGAGTTGGAGAACTGGAAATTGAACGAATGGCTGATGCGGTCGGTCTGCCGGAAGAGAAATTTTTGCAACAGGTCATACTGGCTGTATCCCGACCCGGTCTGCATCCAGCTTTTGGGATTGGACACCAAAATGTCTTCGCCGCCCTGATGCACGACATCGAACGGCCGGGAGATATAGCTGTCTCCTTTCATGAACGGGTTGGTGCTGCGGCCGGAGCGCAGGTCTCCGAACTTGTTATAGGAGAGCGATGTATAGGAGGCAAACCGGGTACCGCCAATGTGGAAACCGGTATGCAGCAGGGTTCCGTCGTTTACGCTGGAATAGCGGGAGACGGCTTCTCCGCTGAATGTGACTTTTCCGGTGACAGACAGTCGGGGGACGGGTGTCGACATGACCACCACGCCACCCAATGCATCGGAACCGTAGGCTACAGAGGCGGGGCCGTATATCACCTCGACCTGCTCCAGCAGATTGGGGTCGACCGTAATGATATTCTGCAAGTGCCCGCCGCGATAGATGAGGTT
>JAFLRV010000012.1 GCA_022511245.1 Coprobacter sp. | reverse complement strand
AAATCGAGGCTGCCGTACCCTCCCAAACTCATGCCCAGCACATAGATGCGGGTGGTATCGACTTTATGGCGGGCAACGACATAATCGACCGTGTTCATGATTTTGCGTGGGTTCCATGCCCCGCCGGGATTCTGCGGAGCGATGACAAAGGCGTCGATTCGGCGACCTTTCTGTATGGCATCGATGGTGCCGTAACGTTTCACCCGATCGAGATTGTTGCCGCAGAGCGATGCCCCGTGCAGAAAAACGACGACCGGTTTGCCTGCGGTATCGGTCCGGGCTCCGTCGGGCGTATAAAGCAGGAAATTATACCCCTCTTTTACTTTCCCTTTGACCGACTGAATCTGCTGTGCGGTGACGGAATTTGTCAGTGCTAACAGGCATAATATGAAAAGAATCCCTTTTTTTATCATATCGGGCAATCGCACTTTAAAAAATTTACACAAAATTATACATAATGACGGTTATCTGCAAATGGGAGCGGGGTAAAAGCGGTGCCGGTGCTGTAATAGGCGTGCATTTGTATGGAATATTTTATATTTGTTCCGGTCGATGAGATTTCGGCAGTTAAGTCATGATGGACTGACTGAACCATATAAAAAACGCCGGCCATGAATATGGTCGGCGGGTTTGTGGAGTATAGCGGACTCGAACCGCTCACCTCAACACTGCCAGTGTTGCGCTCTAGCCAGATGAGCTAATACCCCGTTTTGCAGTGCAAAGATACAATGATTTTCGGAAAAGACAACAGAATCGCAAAGTTTTTTTTATTTTTGTCGTAAATATAAGTCTGACAGAGAAAACGAATGATTATATTCAATACGACCTATCATGTTGAGAGCGGGCTGGAGGAGCCTTTTATCGCCTGGCTGAAAGAGACCTATATCCCTACCGCTTTGTGGCGGGGAGCGTTGGGCCGTCCCCAGTTGTGCCGGGTAATACCGCCCGAAGAGTGCGAGGGGAGCAGTTTTTCACTCCAGTTTCATGTGAAAGACAGCGACACGCTGTCGGCATGGTATCGGGAGACCGGTGCAGGGCTGCAGGAGGCATTGGTGTCCCGTTTTGCCGAACAGGTGGCCGGATTCAGTACATTGCTCGAAGTAATAGAGTAGGGATGAAAGAACGCATTATCATAGGAATAGATCCCGGCACCAACATTATGGGGTACGGGATTTTGCAGGTATTAGACAACAAGCCCAACCTGATGGCGATGGGGGTGTTGCAGCTGAACAAATTCGAACACCATTATATGCGGCTTCACCGTATTTTTGAACGGGTGCAGGGGCTTATCGACCAGTATCATCCCGATGAAATGGCCATCGAGGCTCCTTTTTTCGGGAAGAATGTGCAGTCGATGCTGAAACTGGGACGGGCGCAGGGCGTTGCTATGGCGGCGGCTCTTTCACGGGATGTCCCCATTACGGAGTATGCCCCGTTGAAGATTAAGATGTCTATCACGGGCAACGGAAGCGCCTCGAAAGAGCAGGTTGCCGATATGTTGCGCCGCATCCTGCATATCCCGCAGGAAAATATGCTTCCCCAGCTGGATGCTACCGACGGTCTGGCGGCGGCGTTGTGCCATTTTTACCAGACCAACCGTCCGCAGACGGAGAAGGCATACAACAGCTGGAAAGATTTTGTGGCGAAAAATCCGTCGAAAGTGAGAAAATAAACCGAATGTTAAGGATAGAGATTTGAGCATGAGTACGATAAGTGATTTGTTGAAAGACCGTATTTTGATTCTGGATGGTGCTATGGGCACGATGATACAGCGTTATGGCCTGACCGAAAACGACTATCGGGGCACTCGCTTTGCCGATGTCTCCGGCCAGCTGAAAGGCAATAACGACCTGTTGTGCCTGACCCGCCCCGAAATTATCCGGGAGATTCACGGTCGCTATCTGGAGGCCGGTGCCGATATTATCGAAACGAATACCTTTAATGCGACTTCGGTTTCGATGGCCGATTACGGCATGCAGCATCAGGTGTACGAAATCAATCAGGCGGCGGCCCGGCTGGCTCGGGAAGCGGCCGACGAATATACGGCCCGCACGCCCGGCAAACCCCGCTTTGTGGCCGGTTCGGTAGGGCCTACCAACAAGACTTGCTCGATGTCGCCCGATGTGAACAATCCCGCTTACCGGGCATTGACTTTCGATGAACTGGCGGCGGCTTATGCCGAACAGATGTCGGCTCTTCTGTCGGGTGGAGTCGATGTGTTGCTGATAGAGACCATTTTCGATACGCTCAATGCCAAAGCGGCTCTGTATGCCGCCGGGACGGCGATGGAAGCTGTCGGCCGGCGGGTACCGGTGATGCTGTCGGTAACGTTGTCGGATGTCGGCGGACGCACCCTTTCGGGACAGACGATAGAGGCTTTTCTGACCTCGATACAGCATGCCGATGTACTGTCGGTCGGATTGAACTGTTCGTTCGGCGCCCGGGATATGAAACCTTTTTTAAAACAGATAGCCGAAACGGCCCCCTGTTATGTGAGTGCCTATCCCAATGCCGGTTTGCCCAACCGCTTCGGAGAGTACGATGAGACGCCCGAAACGATGGCGGCACAGGTGAAAGAGTTTATCGACGAGCGGTTGGTAAATATCATCGGCGGCTGTTGCGGTACGACCCCCGACCATATCGCCCGGTACGGGGATTTAATCGAGGGGGCCGATGTGCGCCGTCCGGTGCCGAAATCCGCCTGCCTGCGGCTGTCGGGACTGGAGCGGTTGGAGGTGCGTCCCGAAAACAATTTTGTGAATGTGGGCGAGCGGTGCAATGTGGCCGGTTCACGCAAATTTCTGCGGTTAATCAATGAAAAGAAATACGAAGAGGCGCTCGATATCGCCCGTACTCAGGTCGAAAACGGTGCCCAGATTATCGACATCAATATGGACGATGCCATGCTCGATGCACAGGCTGAAATGGTGACCTTCCTCAATCTGATAGCGTCGGAACCCGAAATATCGAAAGTGCCCTTGATGATAGACTCTTCGAAATGGGAAGTCATCGAAGCGGGGCTTAAATGCGTGCAGGGCAAGTCGGTGGTTAACTCTATCTCGTTGAAGGAGGGTGAAGAACTGTTTCTCTCGCATGCCCGTCAGGTGAAACGGCTGGGGGCTGCGGTGGTCGTCATGGCGTTCGATGAAAAGGGGCAGGCCGATACGTTCGCCCGCCGGACAGAGGTGTGTGCCCGTGCCTACCGGCTGTTGACCGAACAGGTCGGTTTCGACCCGCAGGATATCATTTTCGACCCCAACGTGCTGGCCATCGCCACCGGTATCGAGGAGCATGTGAATTATGCCGTAGACTTTATCGAGGCGACGGCATGGATTAAACGGAACCTGCCGGGTGCCCGCGTGAGCGGCGGCATCAGCAACCTCTCCTTTTCGTTTCGGGGCAACAATTATATCCGGGAGGCGATGCACGCCGTTTTTCTGTATCATGCCATTGAACGGGGGCTGGACATGGGCATCGTGAATCCGGCTGCGGCCATTACTTATGAAGATATTCCGGCCGATGTGCTGGAGGTGATAGAGGATGTGATACTGAACCGCCGCCCCGATGCGACGGAACGGCTGATAGAATTGGCCGACCGGTTGAAAGGGGCGCAGGAGGCGCATAAGGAGGAGAAAAAAGATGTTCGTACCGGCATGTCGGTAGGCGAACGGCTCGAATATGCTTTAATCAAAGGGTTGACCGACCGGCTGGAAGCCGATCTGGACGAGGCGATGACGGTATACGACCGGGCGCTGGCGGTTATCGACGGGCCGTTGATGAGCGGAATGAACAAAGTGGGCGAGCTCTTCGGGGCGGGCAAGATGTTTTTGCCGCAGGTGGTCAAGACTGCCCGCACGATGAAGAAGGCTGTTGAAATACTGCAACCTTATATCGAACGGGAACGGAGCGGAGCGTCCGGGTCGGTGAAATCTGGCAAATTTCTCTTGGCTACCGTAAAAGGAGATGTTCACGATATCGGCAAGAACATTGCCGGCGTGGTGCTGGCCTGCAACAATTACGAGGTTGTCGATTTGGGAGTCATGGTACCGGCTGAGGAGATTGTGCGCCGGGCTATCGAGGAAAAAGTCGATTATGTGGGGTTGAGCGGACTGATTACCCCTTCGCTCGAAGAGATGTGCCGGGTGGCCGAAGCTATGGAAAAGGCTGGGCTGACGATTCCGCTGCTGATAAGCGGCGCCACTACCTCGAAGCTGCATACGGCTGTCAAGATAGCTCCGTGTTACAGTGCTCCGGTAATACACATAAAAGATGCGTCGCAAGGACCGTTGGTGGCAGCCCGGCTGGTAGACGCCGATACCCGGACGGCGTATATCGCCGGGTTGCGGCAGGAGCAGGAGGCGATGCGCAGTCAGGCCGGAGCGTCGAAACCGTTGCTCTCTTTGGCCGATGCGACCGCTCACCGGTTACGTATCGACTGGGATAACTATACTCCGACAGCCCCTTTGTCCGGTTGTCGGCCGATTCAAAGCCGTTTTTCCGTTTCGGAACTGCGGCCCTATATCAACTGGATTTATTTCTTTCATGCGTGGAAAATCGGCGGAAAATATGCGGCTGTGGCTCGTATCGAAGGGTGCGACCACTGTAAAGCCTCGTGGCTGGCTTCGTTTCCCGAAGCCGAGCGGCAGCGGGCTGCCGAAGCGATGCAGCTCTATAAGGAGGCTGTGCGCATGCTCGACCGGCTGGAGACGATGGAAGATATTCGCATCGAGGCCCTGTTCCGGATATTCGAGGCCAACTCGACCGATGACGGCATGCTGGTGTTGCACCGGGATGACGATATCGTGAAAATACCCTGTTTGCGCCAGCAGACCCCAAAAGAAGATGCGGATGCGGCTTGCCTTTCGCTGTCCGATTTCGTCATGCCGGAGTCGCAGGGGCGTACCGATTATGCGGGGGCTTTTGCCGTGACGGCAGGTCATTGCATCGAACAGATGATACAGCATTACCGGGACGAAAACGACAGCTACAACGCCATTTTGCTCCAGTCGCTCTCTGACCGGTTAGTGGAGGCGGCTGCCGAGTATCTGCATATGCAGGTTCGGAAACGGTATTGGGGATATGCTCCCGACGAACAGCTGCCGGTGGAAGATTTGCTGAAGGAGCGGTATGTCGGCATCCGCCCGGCTGTGGGGTATCCGTCACTTCCCGACCAGTCGCTCTGTTTCGATATGCAGACTTTGCTTGAGTTCGGGCAGATAGGTATATCGCTGACCGAAAACGGGGCGATGAGACCCAATTCCTCGCTCACCGGTTTGATGATAGCTCATCCCCAATCGGCCTATTTTATGGTCGGAAAAATCGACGGGGAGCAGCGGGAACTGTATTGCCGTTTGCGGGGCATGTCTCCGGACGAATCGTCCAGATGGCTTTCGGTATAGCTTAGACCGGCCGTTCTGCGAACCCTCCGGGTGTTGTTTTTGTTTCGGTATATATAACTAAAACGATTGATATGGCAAAAATAACATTCAAAGGGAGTCCGGTTTCGACAAACGGGAATCTGCCCGAAGTGGGGAGCAAAGCCCCCTGTTTCCGATTGGTAAAAGCTGATTTAAGCGAACTGAACGGTTGCGACTTGAAGGGAAAACGATTGATACTGAATATTTTCCCCAGTCTCGATACCGAAGTGTGCGCCATGTCGGTGCGCAAATTCAATGAATTGGTGTCTGAAATGGAGAATACGGTGGTCATCGCCATTTCCAAAGACTTGCCTTTTGCCCAGAGCCGGTTCTGTACGACAGAAGGAATCGCCAATGTGATTCCGGCTTCGGCTTTCCGGGCCGATGATTTTGTCCGGGAGTACGGTGTGGAAATGGTGGATGGCCCGTTGGCCGGATTGTTGGCCCGTGCGGTCATCGTTATCGATGAGCATTTCAATATTGTGTACGAAGAACTGGTGCCCGAAATTACGCAGGAACCCGATTACGATGCCGTAGTGAAAATTTTGGAAAAGAAATGACCGTGTCTTTAGGGTAAACATCCCCCGTAATGGCCGATGCCGTTACGGGGGATGGGTATGTCAGAAGGGAATGCCGCTGTCGTTTTTGTCGGTGAGAAAATCGGTGTTGCCGCTGGGACGGAATCCCGTATCGGGCGGAATGTTCTCTTTGGTAATGCCCGACACGAAGGTGTCGTCGATTTGGGTATCGTCGTTGAGATTCTGGAACCGGGCAAACTCTCCCTTGAAACGCATCTTGATGTTTCCGGTGGCACCGTTCCGGTGCTTGGCAATGATGATTTCGGCCAGTCCCAGCAGGGAGTTTCCGTTTTCGTCTTCAATCATTTTGTAATATTCGGGGCGGTGAATGAAGCATACCATGTCGGCGTCCTGCTCGATGGCTCCCGATTCGCGCAGGTCGGAGAGTTGCGGCCGTTTGTCCTTGTCCTGCCGGTTTTCGACACTACGGTTCAGCTGCGACAAGGCGATGATGGGGATATTCAGCTCTTTGGCCAGCCCTTTCAGCGACCGGGATATGGTGCTGATTTCCTGTTCACGGCTGCCGAAGCTCATTCCGCTGGCGTTCATCAGCTGCAAGTAGTCGATGATGATGATTTTGATGCCGTGCTCACGCACCAGCCGGCGGGCTTTGGTACGGAGTTCGAATACCGAAAGGCTGGGGGTGTCGTCGATGTAAATGGGTGCACTGTACAGGTCTTTGATTTTGGTCATCAGCTGTTCCCATTCATACGGAGCCAGCTGTCCGCTCTTGATTTTTTCACCCGGTATTTCGCAGGTGTTGACGATGAGGCGGTTGACTAACTGCACGTTCGACATTTCGAGCGAGAACAGAGCGACCGGCGTATTGTAGTTCAACGCCATGTTTTTGGCCATGGAGAGGACGAATGCCGTTTTACCCATAGCCGGACGGGCGGCGATAATCACCAGGTCGGAGTTTTGCCATCCCGATGTCATTTTGTCCAGGTCATGGAATCCGGTCTGCAGACCGCTTAATCCGTCTTTCCGGTTCGAGGCTATTTCCAGCAGTTTAATGGCCTCTTCGATGACCGGGTCGATTTGGGTGACGTCCTTTTTGACATTGCGCTGGGAGATTTCGAAGAGCTTGCCTTCGGCCTCCTGCATGAGGTCGTCTACGTCGTTGGTTTCGTCGAAGGCTTTGGTCTGTATCTCACTCGAAAAACGAATCAGTTCCCTTGCCAAATATTTTTGGGCGATGATGCGGGCATGGAATTCGATGTTGGCGGCCGAAGCGACACGCCCGGTCAGTTCGGTAATGAAAAATTCGCCGCCGACCTCTTCCAAATCGCCCCGTCTCCGCAGCTGTTCGGTCACGGTAAGCATGTCTATCGGTTTCTGGAACATCGCCAAATCGACGATAGCCGAATAGATGAGCTGATGGGTATGTTCGTAAAAACATTCCGGTTTCAGGATGTCGCTCACAATGGAGTAAGCGTCTTTTTCGAGCATGAGTGCTCCCAGTACGGCCTCTTCCAGCTCTTTGGCCTGAGGCGGCAGTTTGCCCAGTTCGTTCATGGGCGGAAGTGTCTTGGATGACCGGTAATTGCTTCGTTGTGCCATATCGTGCTAATGTGTCGTGTACAGAATATGATGTGTGCAAAGATAAAAAACATTCCGGTTTGCCGGTAAATCCTTTCGTGTTTAGTTTTCAACTATTTTTTTATTTGTTTTCAACAGATTTTTATAGTTACCTTTGCAGAAAGAGAGCGGTGGAATGCCGTTAACCCTGATAATTGAAATTGGTATGGTCGTTTTTCCGAATGCAAAGATAAATCTGGGGCTGAATATCGTATCGAAACGCCCCGACGGTTACCACAACATAGAGACCCTGTTTTATCCCATTGGGTTGAGTGATGTGCTGGAGGTCGTTCCGGCGGCCAATCCGGCGGCCGGAACGCAGCTGCACCTGTCGGGTATCGTCGTCGACGGTGCGGCCGGAGACAATCTGGTGATGAAAGCCTGCCGGCTGTTGTCCGACCGTTTCGAACTGCCGGAGGTGGATATCTGTCTCGACAAGATTATTCCGTTCGGGGCCGGATTGGGCGGCGGGTCGTCCGATGCGGCCTTTATGCTGCGGCTGCTCCGGGATATGTACAGGTTGCCGGTGACCGATGACGAGTTGTGCCGGTTGGCTGCCGGGATAGGGGCCGACTGTCCCTTTTTCCTGCTGAACCGTCCGGTCATGGCTCGGGGAATAGGCAACGAGTTCGAAACTGTCGACTTCTCGCTGTCGGGAAAATACCTCGTACTGGTGAAACCACCGGTTAAGGTATCGACGCCGGAAGCCTATTCGTTGGTAAAACCGCAGGTACCGGAGATGTCGATTCCGGAAATTCTGAACCGTCCGCTGGCCGAATGGCGGTTTTTGCTGAAAAACGATTTTGAGAAGAGTGTTTTTGCCCGTTATCCCCGAATTGAGGAAATAAAGGCGTTGCTGTACGAACGGGGAGCGGCATACGCCTCCATGTCGGGGTCGGGCTCTTCGGTTTTCGGCCTGTTCGAGTCTCCCGCCGATTTGGACGGAGCGTTTGAAGACTGCTTTGTCTGGCAGGGCGATTGTCTCTATTGAAAGGTGAACGTTTGGGCGGTATCGCTTGTTATAAATTTGTTTTTGAACGAATTTATAAAAGGATATTTTATGTTAGGAAAGAAAGTCAGAGAAGCGCTGAACGCCCAAATCAATGCCGAAGTATGGTCGGCCTATTTTTATTTGTCGATGTCGCTGCATTTCGCAGTGGAAGGATATGCCGGTTTTTCCCGATGGATGCGGAAACAGTATGTCGAGGATCTGGCCCGTGCCACACAGATGATGGATTACATGGCCGAACAGGGCGAACGGGTGGTGTTGCGTGATATAACGGGCATTCCGGCTTCTTTCGGCGATGTGTTTGTCACCTTCGAGCAGGCTATGGTGCATCTGGTGCGCATAACCGATGCCATCGACACGCTGGCCGATGTGGTGGTGCGGGAAAACGACAAGGCGACCCGGGTGTTTTTGGATAAATATATTTTGGGACAGGTGCTGGCTGAATCCCGGATGAACCGCATTTTGACCCAGTTGAAACGGATGAATCAGGGAGTAGGGATATATATGCTGGATAAAGAGCTGTTCGAAACCTGCGAGATACGGGATAAAAACTGACAAATCTCATTTTACGGGTGACAAAAATTCGGATAAATCAAGATTGGCAGTATATTTGCACCGTGAATACCGAAACCCGCTTTTGTCGGGCCGGCAGAAAACGAAAAGTAGAAACAAACGATATAATGGTATGAGCGAGAAGAAGAATAAAAAGAGAGATGTTGAAATCGCTGGTGCGGCGGAGTTGTCTTCCGATGTACAGGAAAATGAGCAGGATACGATTGTTGCTGAGTCGGACGCCGAAGGGCAGGAACCGATGTCGGAGACTGACAAACTGACAGCCGAAATCGCTGAACTGACGGCCAAAAACGAGAAACTGAACAAAGATTATCTTTTGCTTATGGCCGATTTCGACAACTACCGCAAACGCACGCTGCGGGAAAAATCGGAACTGTTGAAGAGCGGCGGTGAAAACTGCCTGAAAGATATACTGCCTGTTGTCGATGATTTCGAACGGGGACTGGCCGCTCTGTGCGAGAGTTCGGACATAGAGGCTGTTAAAGAGGGAATGACATTGATATACAATAAATTTAAAAATTATCTGGGACAGCATGGCATTCAGGAGATTCCGGCTGCGGGAGAAGATTTCAACACCGAATATCACGAAGCGGTCACCATGTTTCCCGCTCCTCAACCGGAACTCAAGGGTAAGGTTATCGACTGTGTACAGAAGGGATACACGATGAACGATAAGGTTATCCGCTTTGCCAAAGTTGTGGTGGGCGAATAAAATATAATTCATATTCTGCATGAGCAAAAGAGATTATTATGAAGTGCTGGAGGTTGCGAAGAACGCAACGGCTGAAGAGATAAAAAAGGCATACCGAAAAAAAGCGATACAGTACCACCCCGATAAGAATCCGGGAGACAAATAGGCTGAAGAGAAGTTCAAAGAGGCCGCTGAAGCGTATGAGGTATTGAGTGACCCGGACAAACGCAGCCGGTACGACCAGTTCGGACATCAAGGTGTAAACGGCGGCTTTGGCGGCGGTTTCGGTGGCGGCGGTATGTCGATGGAAGATATATTTTCCCATTTCGGCGATATTTTCGGCGGCAGTTTTGGAGGTTTCGGCGGTTTTGGCGGCGGAGGCCGTACCCGGCGGCGCACCAATCGGGGTTCCGATTTGCGGGTAAAGGTAAAACTGTCTCTCAAAGAAATTGCGACCGGAGTAGAAAAGAAAATCAAAGTCAAAAAGTATGTCAGTTGCAAGACCTGCAACGGAATCGGTGCCGAAAACGGAACGGCTTATACCACATGTTCTGCTTGTAACGGCAGCGGAGTGGTGACCCGCATACAACAGACGATACTGGGTGCGATGCAGTCGACGACGACCTGTCCTACCTGTAACGGCGAAGGACGCACGATTACCAAAAAGTGTCCCGTATGCAACGGTGAGGGCGTGAAACTGGAAGAAGAGGTAATCACTCTCAATATTCCGGCCGGTGTGGCCGACGGCATGCAGCTCTCGATGAGCGGCAAGGGAAATGCCGCCCGGCACGGAGGCGTCAACGGAGACCTGCTTATTTTGGTCGAGGAAGAACCGCATCCCGAATTGTTGCGGGACGACAACGATTTGATATACAACCTCCTGTTGAGTTTCTCGACAGCGGCATTGGGCGGTACGGTAGAGGTACCCACCATAGACGGAAAGGCCAAAGTGAAAATAGATCCCGGTACGCAACCCGGCAAGGTGCTGCGGCTGCGGGGCAAGGGCCTGCCTTCGGTCAACCGCTATGGGGTAGGCGATATGCTGATTAACGTATCGGTATATGTGCCGGAACATCTGACGGCGGAAGAAAAACAGCTGGTAGAGAAACTGGACTCTTCCAAGAACTTTACCCCGACCCCCTCTATTAAAGAGAAAATTTTCAGTAAACTGAGACACATGTTCGACTGACGGTCGGAACGGTGTTTGGCATACGAGTGAGAATATACCGTTTCGACAGAACGGTATATTCTCCTTGTTTTTTTAGCCAAAAGTGTTACTTTTGTACAAATAAAATTTTGAGCGATGAGCGTTGTAGATTTAATTTCAGGACAGCAGTCTACGGCATTTTCTTTCGAAGTGCTTCCCCCGCTGAAGGGTAACAGTATAGAAAAGGTGTTTGCTACCATAGACCGGTTGCGGGAGTTCGACCCGAAGTACATCAACATCACCACCCACCGGAGCGAAATGGTGTACAAGGATATGGAGGGCGGACTGTACAAACGTATCTCGGAACGTACTCGTCCCGGTACGGTGGCGGTAGCTGCGGCGATACAGAACAAATACCAGATTCCGGCCGTGCCTCATTTGATATGCAGCGGATTCTCCCAAAGCGAGACAGAATATGCCCTTATCGACCTGAGTTTTTTGGGAATCTGCGATTTGCTCATCCTGCGTGGAGACAAAGCCAAACACGAAAACAAATTCATTCCCGTGTCCGACGGTCATGCCCATGCCATCGACCTGCAACAGCAGGTCAACCGTTTTAACGAAGGCTATTTTCTCGACGGCAGCAAAATGTCGCTGTTGAACACGCCTTTTACCTACGGAGTGGCCGGTTATCCCGAAAAACATGACGAAGCCCCCAATCTGGAGTCCGATTTGAAATACCTGAAAGCCAAAGTGGCGGCCGGAGCCAGCTATGTCGTCACCCAGATGTTTTTTGACAATGCCAAATATTTTGCCTTTGTCGACCGTTGCCGGGCCGAAGGCATTACCGTTCCCATTATTCCGGGCATCAAGCCTGTGGTATTGGCCAACCAGTTGACCGTACTGCCCAAAGTGTTCCATGTAGACCTGCCCGAACCGTTGGCCCTCGAATTGCAGAAATGCAAAAATGACCAGGAAGCCAAAGAGGTGGGGGTGGAGTGGTGCACGATGCAGGCCCGGGAGCTGAAAGCCAAAGGCGTGCCCAGCATCCATTTCTATTCGCTCATGGCAACCGAGAGCGTGGCTCGGGTGGCACAGGCGGTCTATTAATGCAAAACAGGAGAGCGGGAGATGTATTTCAAGGATGTCATCGGACAGGACGAAATCAAGCAGCAGCTGATACGCTCGGTGCATACCGGCCAGATTGCCCATGCCCAGCTTTTTTGCGGGCCTGAAGGTATCGGCAAGTTTCCCCTTGCACTGGCCTATGCCCGTTATATCCAGTGCACCAATCGGGGAGAGAGCGATGCCTGCGGACAGTGTCCCTCGTGCAAACAGTTCAATAACCTGATGCATCCCGACCTGCATTTCGTTTTTCCGGTGGTGAAAAACGAGAAGAAAAAGAAACGGGTGAGCGACGATTATATCGCCGAATGGCGCACCTTTTTGGCCGAAAATACCTATTTCAATATCGACCAGTGGCTGGAGCATATCGATGCCGCCAACAGTCAGGCCATGATCTATGCCGATGAGAGTGCCGAGATTCTGCGCAAAATAAGTCTGAAACCCTTTGAGGCCGATTACAAGGTCATGATTATCTGGTTGCCGGAGCGGATGAACGCCGTGTGTGCCAACAAACTGCTGAAACTGCTCGAAGAACCCTATGAAAAGACCGTTTTTCTGTTGGTCAGTGACAATGCGGCGGCCATATTGGGAACCATTCTCTCCCGGGCGCAGCACATTCGGTTGCGGCCGTTGTCCGAGACGCAGGTGGCTTCGTCGCTGACGGCGCAATATTCCCTGTCGGCCGAAGATGCCGCCACCGTTGCCCACATGGCCGGCGGCAATTACCTGAAAGCGTTGGAGACGATACGGGTATCGGAAGAGAACCGGTTGCATTTCGACCTTTTTGTCCGACTGATGCGGCTGGCCTATACCCGCAGAATCAAGGATTTGAAATCGTGGAGCGAGGAGGTGGCCGAACTGGGCCGGGAGCGGGAGCGTAAGTTCCTGCAATATGCACAGCGTATGCTGCGGGAGAATTACATTTACAATGTCCGGCAGCCGGAAATCAACTATATGACGGCCGAAGAGTTGGAGTTTTCTTCCCGTTTCGCCCCGTTTATCCATGAACGCAATGTGATTCCCATTATGGAGGAGTTGGGTCGGGCTTACGACGATATCGGGCAGAACGCCAACGGGAAAATCGTCTT
The DNA here is from genome assembly GCA_022511245.1 of Coprobacter sp. Lineage (GTDB taxonomy): Bacteria > Bacteroidota > Bacteroidia > Bacteroidales > Coprobacteraceae > Coprobacter. The sequence continues at coordinate 10,405 of JAFLRV010000012.1, read as the reverse complement.
TTTCGACCTGTCGATTAAGATGATTATGCTGTTGAAAAGTTAAAAAACAGCCGGAAAATATTCCGAATGAAATAAAAATCGTACCTTTGTTCGTTCCTTTCCGTTTCGGCAAAGGAAAAATACACACTGGGGATGACCGGTTTTGACAGCGGGTAGAAGTGGTGTGTAAGCATGCAGAGCGTGGATGGCTTGCTCTTTAATCTCAGACATCGAACAATTAAATGGCGAAAATAACTACGCTCTTGCTGCTTAATCGAAGTATAGTAGATTAGCTTAATCTCGGCAACAGTTGCCGGGACAAGACATCACCCGGTTGCTGTGGTTCCGAAGCGTTCCGATACGGTGGTGCAGTAAAATCGGAAATAGTCGCCGGGTTGTCCCGCACCGGTGATGAAATCAAAGGGACTAAGAATCGGAATAGGTAGCTTCGGTCTTGTCCGGTTCCGACAATCAAAGCGAAGATAAGCATGTAGAAAGCTCATTAGTTCCGCGTTTGGACGAGGGTTCGAATCCCTCCATCTCCACAAAAATGTAATACCCCCGATTTTAAGAAATTAAAATCGGGGGTATTGATTTGTTTGCTCACACACTAATGAGTAAAAGTCATATACACTTCTCATTCTCATTCTCAATGTTTAATGTTGCTTCAGATTTTTCAATTTCGACTGAATAAAAAAAGGGCATTGAAATAATCTTTATGCTGGTTCCGGTTGTTATAGTGCATATCAATATACGAGAATTATGGAATATGAAGTAATACACAACGCCGGGATTCAGCGTTTTGAAATGCAGGTCGAAGGATATGTCGCCTATCTGGAATATGAACTAATCGAACACTATATGGATATTACCCATACTTGGGTACCGCATCCCGTCAGCGGGAGACGGATTGCATCGGCGTTGACCGAAGCGGCGTTACAGTATGCCGTAACGAATAATCTGAGGGTAATACCCTCCTGTGCATACGTCGATGCTTATATGAAGCACAGAGCGGCGGTTTCGAAATGAAACTGAATCGGCAGAACGGAACGGCAGAAAAAGAAAAGGTTGTCTCCCGACAACCTGTCTCCTTTATTTTTTAAATCTAATACCATGAAAAAACACGTTGCAAATGTAATGAACGGCTTTTTTTATCGCAAATATAAATGCAAAAATAATTTTTTATTTAACAATATTTGTGTGAAAAATATATTTTAGTTAACATTTTTGGTCTATTTTGTATTTTTTGCTGTTGCATTGAAAAATTTGTTGAAGAACAGCAGTTGGTAATCAATGGCATTCTTCCAGTAATCGCCGTTATGTCCTCCGGGACGGACAATGTAGTCATGGTCGATTCCCTGATTGAGGAGTTGCTGGTGAAATTGGTTGTTTACTTCCAGAAAGAAATCGCTGTATCCGCAGTCGATGATAAGGGCCAGCCTGCCGTTTTCCAGTTTGTCCAGCTGGTTGATGACGGTGTGGTTGTCCCACCGGTCTTGATTTTCATCTCTTTCGCCGAGATGTTCTTTTAGATTCCAGTTGTCGGGAAAAGGCCGGATGTCGAGACCTCCGCTCGTACTGCCGGCGGCTCCGAATATCTCCTGATGCCGGATAGCGAGCCACATGGCCCCGTGTCCGCCCATGCTCAATCCGGTTATGGCCCGTCCACTCCGGTCTTGTATGGTGGGATAATTCCGGTCGATATAGTCTGTCAGCTCTTGGGAGACGAATGTCTCGAATTGAGAGTCGGCATGCAGGGGACTGTCCCAGTACCAGCTGTTGCGACCGTCGGAACAGACGATTATCATGCCGTATTGGTCTGCCAGTCGGGGCAGGTCGGGTTGGGTCGTTATCCATGACCGGTGGTTACCGCCGTGTCCGTGCAGCAGGTACAGCACCGGACTGCTGTTTCCGGGTCGGATGTCGGGAGAAATAACGATGCAGGGGATGTTCCGATTCATTTTTTCACTTCTTATCTGCAAGGAGTCGACGGTGGCGGCATGAGCCGGTAAAGAGACCGACAGCAAAAAAAGTAGCAGTCCCGAAAAATTTTTTAAGGTCATAGCGATATCGTTTTGATTCTTGTTTTTCTTTGCAAACAAATATAGCCATTTTTTTGATTTTACTATTTTTGTATCGTTTTTTACATTTGTGTATGCCTGACGTTCTTGAAAATATACCCTCCATTTCGGAACCGCTTATAGACTGGTATGAACAGAACAAGCGGGACTTGCCCTGGCGTGAAACGAAAGACCCGTATACGATATGGATTTCGGAGATTATCTTGCAGCAGACCCGTGTGGCGCAGGGATACGATTATTTTGTCCGTTTTGTCTCCCGTTTTCCCGATGTGCAATCTTTGGCCGAAGCCCCCGAAGATGAGGTCATGAAGCATTGGGAAGGGCTGGGCTATTACAGCCGGGCCCGGAATCTGCAATATGCCGCCCGACAGGTAATGAGTGAGTTTCACGGAGTGTTTCCCGATACATACGAAGGGGTGCTTTCTCTGAAAGGGGTGGGAGAGTATACGGCGGCGGCTGTATGTTCTTTTGCCTATGGCCTGCCTTATGCGGTGTTGGACGGCAATGTCTACCGGGTGATGTCCCGGCTGTTTGCGCTGGATACGCCGATTGATTCGGGAGCGGGGAAAAAATTGTTTTCGGAGTTGGCCGCATCGCTGCTCGACCGCCGGCAGGCGGCGACCTACAATCAGGCCGTTATGGAGCTGGGAGCGTTGGTGTGTACACCCCGTTCGCCCCGCTGCGGAGTCTGTCCCTTGTCCGGCAAATGTCTGGCGTTGTCCCGAAACAAAACCGAACGTTTTCCGGTAAAGCAGGGTAAGGTCGTGGTGAAGCCCCGTTACTTTAATTATCTGCATCTGGTATGCGGCGGTACGACGTGGATACACCGCCGCACCGGGAACGATATTTGGCGCAACCTGTACGAACTGGTACTAATTGAGACGGAGGAGGAGGTCTCTTTTGAACAGCTGCAGGCCGGTGAGCCTTTCCGCCGACTGATGACGGGAGTCGGAAAAATCGAGTTGCGGGGCGTGCCGGTTATCCGCAAACATGTATTGTCGCACCGTATTATTTACGCCCGTTTTTATACGTTGCATATAGAACGGGAACTGCAGGATGCGGAGGCATATATCCGTGTACCGTCCGAAAATCTTTCCGATTATGTTTTCTCACGCCTGACGCTGGATTATTTCGATGAACTGGAGAAACAGCGTCAAATGAATCTGCTGTTTTAGGACTCTTTTTCTTCGGTTTCCGGAATGCGGAAAAAGCTGAAGTTGACACTGCCGTATACTCGCCGTTCCTCGAATCCGGGAAGATGCGAAAAATCGTTGTTTTTGGAGTGTTCGATGACAAAGATTCCGCCGGGTTTGAGCAGGGTCGAAGAGAGGATGAGTTCGGGTATCTCGCTTAGTCTCGGCAGGTCATAGGGCGGGTCGGCAAAAATAAAGTCGAATTTTTCCCGGCAGGAGGCTATGAACTTGAATACATCCCCTTTAACGGGCAGCAGTTCACGGGCTCCCAGCAGTTGGGTGACTTTTTTGATGAAGTTGTATTGTACATGGTAAGCCTCGACGGCGACAACCCGGACGCAACCCCGAGAGGCGAGTTCGAAACTGACGGCTCCGGTACCGGCGAACAAATCGAGAGCGGTGATGCCGTCGAAATCGATTTTGTTGTTGAGTACATTGAACAGATTTTCCCTTGCAAAATCTGTAGTCGGTCTGGCCTTTATATTGGTCGGTACATCGAACCGCCGTTTTCCGTATTTTCCGTTTATAATCCGCATAGAGGTGTAACGATTAAGTCGAAAGGTGCATTGAGCGTCTCTTTTCCTATTTTGAAAAGCTGGGCGGGAAATATCGACGGGATAACGCACGATATATACTCCTGGATGACCGGTACAATCGGTTTTTTCAGCCGGTTGCTGCCGGTGAGGTGTATTTCTCCTTTTTGCTGGTCGAAAGTAAGCTGCTGCCAGACATTCAGGATGTAATAGACGGCATCGTGGGGACGACGGTATTCGAATGTATTGGCGAAAAGCAGCCCTTGAGCATTGAAACAGACGATATCGAGGCGGTTGCTTTCGATATTGACATACATCTTTTCATTGCCGTTTATCCGGCTTTTGGAATAGAAATATTCGCAAAGAGGACTAAGGTGGTGCAGAATAATCGGTTGTTCGAATGTCCGCACCAGAAAGGCATATAAATCGGCCTCAATGCCGAACAGATTGTATATCTGGTTGTACTCAAGGCAATTTTCGAGAATTTTTTCCGAAGTGCCGGGAAAGCAGTAGGTGTAATAGGGTGCTGTCTCTCCCGACGGTTCGAGATTTCGGGGGACGAAGGTAAACCGGTCCGACGGCAGGATAATATATGTTTTTTTATAAGGCTGCAAGAGTTCGGGATGCTCGTACACAAAATTTTCGAGTGCCGGCAAGCATTCTTTTCCGGACGGAAACCGGCTTTTGCAGGACTGAAATGAATTGTCGACAGCCGGATTGTATACCGAAAAATAGATGTTGTCTCTCTCTAACCGAATCGAGAGAATGTATTGTCCGGGATGTTCCGTTCCGATTTTTTTATGTGAAGACGTTGTCGTCATTTTTCGGTTGTTGTCGCTGGTTACAGTGGTAAAAATATATAAATGTGCCGTTTGGGCCATATATTTCGGGTACAAATGTAGAAAAAGAAAACCGGATGCACTATTTTTGTCGGTAACTTTATTTCTGAAAGATGATAAATGACTTTTTTATAAAGCAGATTTACAGTAATTTGCCGTATGCGCCGAATGAGGAGCAGGCGGAATTGATTTCCCGGTTGAGCGATTTTATCATTTCGCCGCAGGCCTCTTCTCTGTTTTTGCTGAAAGGATATGCCGGCACGGGAAAGTCGTCCCTGACCGGTGCTTTGGTGAAAACGCTCGATATGTTTCAGCGCAAGTCGGTACTGCTGGCTCCTACCGGACGTGCGGCCAAAGTGTTTGCCGGATACTCCGGGCATCCTGCCTATACGATACACAAGAAGATATACCGTCAGAAGGTGTTTACGGGCGATTATGAGGGCTTTCAGATTATGGATAATCTGCACAAGGATACATTGTTTATTGTCGATGAGGCTTCGATGATAGCCAATACGCCGGCCGATTCGCATGTTTACGGGAGCGGCTGTCTGCTCGATGATTTGGTCGAGTATGTATATTCGGGAGAGGGTTGCCGTTTGATTCTGTTGGGCGATAATGCCCAGCTGCCGCCGGTAGGGCAGGAAAACAGCCCCGCACTGGATGCAGACCACTTGTCGGGATACGGCTTGTCGGTCATTACCTACGAGTTGCATCAGGTTGCCCGGCAGATGCAGCAGTCGGGCATTTTGTTCAATGCGACCCGGTTGCGGGAGCAGATGTTTTCGCCCCCGTTGGAGATTCCCCGTATTCGGTTCGGTGATTTCGGTGATATTCAGCGTCTGTCGGGGGAGTATCTGGTCGAAGCTGTCTCTACGGCATACGACCGGGACGGAATGGATGAAACGATTATCGTAACCCGTTCGAACAAACGGGCGAATATATTCAATCAGGGCATTCGCAATCAGATATTGTACCGGGAGGAAGAACTGACATCGGGCGATTATGTGCTGGTTGCCAAAAACAATTATTTCTGGTCGGAAACATACAAGGAAATCGATTTTATAGCCAACGGGGATATCGCCCGCATCGTAAAGGTGAGGGGACGGCAGCAGCTGTATGGTTTCCGTTTTGCCGATGTCGCCCTTTATTTCCCCGATTACGAGGTGGAGATAGAGGCCAAAATCATCCTCGACACGCTGGCGACGGATACGCCGGCTCTTTCATCGGAGCAGAATCAGCAGCTGTTTGTTTCGGTATTGGAGGATTATTCCGATATTCCCTCGAAGCGGGAAAAGATGAAAAAACTGAAATCGGACCCCTATTTCAATGCGTTGCAGGTCAAATATGCCTATGCCGTGACCTGTCACAAGGCGCAGGGCGGTCAATGGAAAAATGTGTTTGTCGATATGGGATATATCCGCACCGAGCATTTGGGCCTCGATTTTTACCGGTGGCTCTATACGGCATTTACCCGGTCGACGGAGCGGCTGTTTCTGGTCAATCCCGGAGCGGAATTTTGTGAAGATTCTTTGCCGGAATAGCATCGGTTTACAGCAACGGGCTTAACAGGCGGGCCACCGATTCTTTGATACGTATAGTTGCGGAACGTTTGCGCCAGTATGACCACGGGATGCGGCGGCAATGCTGCTGGTCGGCGATAAAGATCTGTTTCATTTTGACCGCCAGTTCCCGGTCGTACATGAAAGCGTTTATTTCGAAATTGTGGTCGAAACTGCGGAAATCGAGATTGGTCGAGCCCGTTGTTGCAAATTCGTCGTCTATGACAATAGTTTTGGCATGCAGGAATCCTTTCTGATAGAAATATATCTTCACACCGGCCTTGAGCATGGGTTTTATATAGGAGTTGGTTGCCCATTGCATTACTCTTGAATCGGATTTTTCGGGCAGCATCAGCCGGACATCCACTTTGGCCAGTGCTGCAACCTGCAGGGTGGTCATCAGGCTTTCGGTCGGCAGGAAATAGGGTGTCTGTATATAAATATACTGTTTGGCGTTGCTGAGTGCCTTCAGAAAGGAGAGGGAGATTTCTTTCCACTCGCCGATGGGGCCGCTGGTGATAATCTGTATGTGGGTATTTCCCATAGGCGGAATATCCGGGAAATAGCTCTTTTCCGACAGCAGCTGGCGGCTGGTAAAACTCCAGTCGACGGCAAATGAGGATTGAAGTCCCTGTACGGCCGGTCCTTCAATCAGCATATGGGTGTCACGCCATACGCCCCAAGACAATCCGTCCCGGTAGCGGTCGGCGATATTCATTCCGCCGATGAAACCGGCCACACCGTCGATAATGGCTATTTTTCGATGGTTGCGGTAATTTATTTTATTGGTCAGCTGGGGAAAACGGACCTCCAGAAAAGGACGTACTTCGATTCCGGCTGCTGCCAGTTCATCGAAAAAACGTTTTTTTACTTTCCAGCAGCCGACATCGTCGTAGAGAATACGCACTTCTACCCCTTCCTGCACTTTGTCGGTCAGTATCTGTTTGATTTCATTCCCCAGTTTGTCGTCGTTGAAGATGTAATATTGCAGATGAATGAACTTTTTGGCTTCTTTCATCCGGGCTTTCAGCATCTCTATTTTTTGTTCTCCGGTCGTGAATACCGATACCTTGTTGTCGGGATACAAAATGAATTTTCCCAGTGCATAGCCCAATTTTATCTCCTGTCGGGTTTCGTCCGATAGTCCGACCGGCAGGTCGTGTATCGTATCTTCGGTGTAATGGCTGTTTTTAAGCAGCTTGCGTTTCCCTTTGCGGGATATCATCCGTTGCCGGCGGTGTTCCTGTCCGAAAAAGATATAAAAAATGAGTCCGGCTATGGGGAGAAAAATAAGAACGACAATCCATGCGATACTTTTTACCGGATTCCGGTTTTCGGAGATTATCACCACAATCGTGCCGATTATGGTAATAAAGTAAATGACATACAGGCTTGTATGCAACCAGTAGTTAATATCCTGTATGGGCGCAAGAATCATTCGGATAGGGGTTAACGTTCAAATATTCAGCTAATATTATAAAAAAATGCGGAAATGTCAATATCAGATACCGAAATGTTATGATATTTTACACAAAAAAAGCCGGCAGACTTTTTCTGAATCAACAATCGAAATAAAATTTCTTGCAAATAATTTGTTTTATTTATGGAAAATTGCTTATCTTTAGCAGATTAACCTTAAAAATGAATATATAATGATTTTCACAATTGGAGAAAATGCCGGATTGATATGGCGAATATTGGATGAACAGCATGAAATGTCGCTGACTCAGTTGCAGACTCGTTCGGAATTGAGCGATGCCGCTTTATGGGCCGCTATCGGATGGTTGGCCAGAGAAGGTAAAATTTATTGCCGTACGGCAGGCGATATGTTGTTGTTCAGCAACAATCTGGCAGATGGATTTATAACATTCGGATAAAAAATCTTTTTTATTGAACGCGAAAAGGTATTTGTGAAAGCAAATACCTTTTTTGTTTGCTGTGCGGAATGACTGAAATAAACTTAATCGATTGAAATATTCCGGGTCTGTTTTGTTATAGAAGAAAACACTAAATAACAGGATGATGAAAAGGAGATTTGTTTGTCGTTGGGTGGTGCTGTTGCTGGTTTCGGCGCTGGTGTATGTTTCTTGCAAAGAAGACGATGATAAGGAGATACCGTATGGCAAACTGCCGGCGGTGTCGCAGCAGTTTCTGGAGACCTATTTCCCGAATGTGTCTGTCGGCCGGATAGACAAAAGTTCGGATGAACCCCGATATCGGGTAACCCTGAACAATGGGTTTGGGGTGCGGTTCTTCGCTTCGGGTGAGTGGCAGGAGGTCGATGGAAACGGCAGCGCCATTCCTTACTCCATGCAGCTGGAGCTGCTGCCTTTGAAATTACTGAATTATGCCGGTGAGAATTTTCCGGCTGCCGAAATCATTGTCGTGAGTCGGCAGGGCGCCGGATATGAAATTGAACTGAATACCGTTCCCGAAACATGGATACACATCGATGCATTCGACAATATAACGGTAAATACGGCGGAATGATACGGTAGTAGTTAACAGACAGGGTATCTTGAATGTCCGGTAGCGACAGCTTTTGAGATACCCTTTTTCTGTTTTAGCGGATACGTTCGTAGGTGACGAACGAGTAGGCGTAGCGGTGTTTCTCATCGGCCGGAAATGTTTCCCGGCTTACCTCTTTCCATACGGCCGTATCGATAGCGGGGAAAAAAACATCGGCCTCTTCGAACGTGTGATGTATTTCTGTGATATAGAGCCGGTCGGCGGTATCGATAGTCTGCCGGTATACCGTTGCTCCGCCGATGATAAAAATTTCTTTTTCCGTTGGGCTGTCTTGCAATGCTTCGGCGATGGAGCGGCATACGGTGGTGTCGGGATAACAGGCTCCGGCATCGGAGGTAAGAACTATATTTTTCCGGTTTTTCAACGCTCCTCCCGGCAACGATTCGAATGTGCGCCGTCCCATGACGACGGTATGGTTCAGGGTCAGTGCCTTGAAATGTTTCAGGTCGTTGGGCAGGTGACACAGCAGGTCGTTGTTTTTCCCGATAGCCATATCTTCGGCCACTGCGGCAATCAGCGATATAACAGGCATATTTTTTGACCGATTAAGTTATACAGATACGATACCCTTGATGTGCGGATGCGGGTCATAACCCGAAATTTCGAAATCTTCATACCGGAAGCTGAAAATGTCCTTTACATCGGGATTGATATGCAGACGGGGCAACGTGCGTGGTTCCCGGCTCAGTTGCAGTTGTACCTGTTCGAGATGATTTTTGTAAATGTGGGCATCTCCGAGCGTATGTACGAAATCTCCGGCTTTGAGGCCCGTCACCTGTGCCATCATGTGCAACAGCAGGGCATACGAAGCGATGTTGAACGGCACGCCTAAAAAGATGTCGGCACTGCGCTGGTAGAGTTGCAGGCTCAACCGTCCGTCGGCCACATAGAATTGGAAAAAGGCGTGGCAGGGGGGCAGATTCATATTGGGCAGGTCGGCCACATTCCATGCACTGACAATAATGCGGCGTGAGTCGGGATTGTGTTTTATGGTCTCGACCGCCTCTTTTATCTGGTCGATATGCCCGCCGTTGTAATCGGGCCACGAGCGCCACTGATAACCGTATATGTGCCCCAGATCTCCGTTTTCATCGGCCCATTCATTCCAGATGCGCACGCCGTTGTCCTGCAAGTATTTTACATTGGTATCTCCGTTCAGAAACCAGAGCAATTCGTATATAATCGATTTCAGATGCAGTTTCTTGGTGGTGAGCATCGGAAAACCGTCCTCCATAGAGAAGCGCATTTGATGTCCGAATACGCTTATCGTTCCGGTTCCCGTCCGGTCTTCTTTGGTGACCCCTTCGGAGAGTACACGTTGCAGCAAATCTAAATATTGTTTCATTTTTTGTCAGTTGTGTGTACAAAAATAATAATAATCTGCGAATAACAAATACGGAATCCGGGTTTCGGTCTCTCCGTTCAGGAACATGTTAATATCCGGCCCGGTATTTCCCGTCGGTACGGTCATTGATAATGCTTAAATAGCTGTTGTACCTCGATTCGCTGATATAGTGATTTTCCAATGCGGCAAGTACGGCACATCCGGGTTCGTGCCGGTGGGTGCAGTTGTTGAACCGGCAGTCTTTCGAGATGCGGAATATTTCGGGAAAGAAATGGGCGACTTCCTCTTCGGCAAAATCGATGGTCCCGAACCCTTTTACTCCCGGCGTATCGATGATCTACCCTCCG
>JAFLRV010000119.1 GCA_022511245.1 Coprobacter sp. | reverse complement strand
TGGTTTGTGGGCGACATCTTCGGCGCACCTCTTGCCATTGAAGGCATCATGGCCTTTTTCATGGAGTCGACGTTTATCGCCATTATGTTTTTCGGCTGGAACAAAGTCAGCCCCCGTTCGCATCTGGCCGCCACCTGGCTCACGCTGCTGGGGGCCACCATATCGGCGCTGTGGATTCTCGTGGCCAACGCCTGGATGCAGTATCCTGCCGGTATGCGGTTCAACCCCGACACCGTGCGCAACGAGATGTACAGCTTTGCCGATGTCATCCTCTCGCCGGTAGCGGTGAGCAAATTTTTCCACACCGTCACGTCGGGCTGGGTGCTGGGCGGCGTATTCGTCATGAGCGTGAGCGCCTGGTACTCCCTGCGCGGCCGGGAGACCGAACTGGCCCGCCGAAGCATGAAGGTGGGTGCTTGGGTGGGGCTGGCCGGAGTACTCATCGTCTCCATCACCGGTGACGGTTCGGCCGTACAGGTGGCTGAGAAACAGCCCATGAAACTGGCGGCGATGGAGGGTGTCTACGACGGCGGCAACGGGCAGGGGCTGGTCGCTTTCGGCATTCTCGACCCTGCTAAAGAGCGGTATGACGACGGTCGCGACCCGTTCCTTTTCGAAATTAAAATCCCCCGTCTGCTCTCGCTGCTTGCTGCCCACGACCCGGATGCTTTCGTGCCGGGCATCAACGATATCATGGCGGGCGGATACTCCACCCGCAACCTGGCCGGTGAAGAAATCACGGCTCTCTCCGTGACCGGGAAAATGGAGCGGGGACGCCGGGCGGTCGAGGCGCTGGCTGCTTACAAGACAGCGGCCGAAGCCGGTGACGAGGCGTCTAAACTCGCTGCCGCCCGCACGCTCGACGAGAATTACGAATATTTCGGCTACGGCTATGTGACCGACCCCGCACAGGTCGTTCCTCCCGTGCCGCTGGTATTCTACGCTTTCCACATCATGATTATTCTCGGCGGCTACTTCCTGCTGCTGTTCGTTGTCGTGCTCTGGTTTATACGGGGCGAACGGCTCTACCGCATGAAATGGCTCCTGTGGGTGTGCGTAGCCTCGCTGCCGCTGGCCTACATCTGCCTGCAGTCGGGCTGGATTGTGGCCGAAGTGGGCCGCCAGCCTTGGGTCATCGAGGGCATCATGCCTACGTTTGCCGCCATCTCCCGCATCGGGGCTGCCGACGTGCAGGTGACGTTCTGGCTCTTTGCCGCCCTCTTTACCGTGCTGCTCTGCGCCGAAGCGGGCATTATGCTGAAACAAATCAAAAAAGGAACCCAACACTAAAATCCGATATCTGTCATGGAACTCAACGCTTGTTTTTATCAGCACTATTGGTGGTTTATCATCTCCCTGCTGGGCGCCCTGCTCGTTTTCCTGCTTTTCGTGCAGGGCGGGCAGACTCTCTTCTCGACCCTTGCCCGCACTCCGGTGCAGCGGCGCATGCTCGTCAACTCGACGGGCCGGAAATGGGAGTTCACCTTTACGACGCTTGTCGTTTTCGGCGGGGCTTTTTTCGCCTCGTTTCCGCTCTTTTACTCGACCAGTTTCGGCGGGGCCTACTGGCTGTGGATGGCGATACTGTTCAGTTTCATCATTCAGGCCGTCTCCTACGAGTACCGCTCCCGGCGGGGCAACCTGCTGGGCACCCGGATGTATGACATCTTTCTGGCCATTAACGGATATGCCGGCATCGTTCTGCTCGGTGTGGCGGTGGGCACGTTCTTTACGGGGGCCAGTTTCCGGGTCGACAAAAACAACCTGACCGACCTGGCCATGCCCGTCATCTCCACTTGGCAGCATCCCGCTCACGGGCTCGAAGCTGTGGCCGACTGGCGCAATCTGCTGCTCGGCTTCACGGTGCTGTTCCTGGCCCGCACGCAGGCGGCGCTCTACTTTATCAACAATATCGACGACGAGACGCTCTACCGCCGCTCCCGCCGGCAGGTGCTCTTCAACGCCGTGCCCTTCACGGTGCTGTTTCTCGCCTTTACCGGCGTACTGCTTACGCTCACCGGTTACGAGACCGACCCGGACAGCGGTACGGTGGCTCTGCGCGATTACAAGTATTTTTACAACCTCATCGAAATGCCCTGTACGGCTGTTCTTTTCCTGCTGGGCACGGTGAGTGTGCTCTACGGGGTGGGCCGCACCCTGCTCGCCGACGGGTGGCGGCGGGGCATCTGGTTCAGCGGTGCCGGGACGGTGCTGGTCGTGCTCAGCCTCTTTTTCCTGGCCGGATACAACCACACGCCCTATTACCCCTCGTCGGTCGACATGCAGAGTTCGCTCACGCTCGTCAACAGCTCTTCGAGCCTGTTTACCCTTCAGGTGATGAGCGTCGTCTCGCTGCTCGTACCTTTCGTGCTGGCCTACATCGTCGCCGCCTGGCGGGCCATCGACCGCACGCCCATCACGCCGGCCGAGATGGAGAGCGGCGAACATACCTACTGATACCGCTCCTGCCGGCCGGGACATGATACACAGCGGGCGGCCCACCTTTGACAGGAAAGCCGCCCGCTCTGCGTTCCGGGTAATCGCCTTTTACTTGGTTCTGTGCCGAAGAAGATTGCCTTTGCTGTCGAACGTGTACGGTTTGTCTTCCCGGATGGCTGTTATTTCGACGAGGCTCGGAGGTGCGTCGATAATGTCATACATGCACGGGAGCACGGTCCGGTTGCTGCGGTCGACAACGCCCCATTTCCCGTCTCTCTTTACGCCGGCCACGTTTCCCGCCGTGAACGACTTCACATCTTCATATACGAACGGGATTACGGTCTCTCCCGTCGGGTCGATGAACCCCCACTTGCCGTCTTGTTTTACTGCGGCCAGACCGTTGGAGAAGCCGTAACACGATTCGTAGACGAACGGGAGCACTGTCTCGCCGTTGCCGTCGATGAATCCCCACTTCCCGTTGCGCTGCACACCGGCCGTCCCGTCGATGAAACAGAGCGCCTTTTCATATACGAACGGGATGGCTGTACCGCCGTTACCGTCGATATATCCCCATGTGCCGTTTAGCCTGGCCGGTGCCAGTTGATTGTTGAAATAATCTACACTTTCATATCGGAGCGGGATAATCTCCCGGCCGTCGAGGTCGATAAACCCCCACTTGCCGTCGAGGCGTACCATCGCCAATCCGCCCAGATACACCGACGCCCGGTCGTACCGCATCGGGACAATCTCCCGTCCCTCCCGGTCGGTAAAGCCGCATTTGCCCTCTTTTTCGATGAGGATGCGCCCCTCCCCGTAATCGGCATAATCGTATACCGGCGGGATGATTTCCCGTCCTTCCCGGTCGATGACGCCCCATTTTTCATTCGACATAACCAATGCTACGCCTTCGGGGGTGTGCGGACCTTCTGCATCGTATCGGGGGCCGATATACATAACTCCCGCATCGTTTTGCAGCGTATGAGGCCATCCATGCCAGTGCGGACAGGCCATGTCGTATCGGGGGGCGACCGTCATGCGGCCTGTCAGGTCGATGTAACCCCACTTGCCGTCAATTTTGACGGAGGCCAGTCCCTCCCGGAAATCGCCGGCCGCTTCGTATTGCGGTTCGATGATGACCTCGCCGGTCTCCCGCAGCCGGAATCCGGCCCAATGATTTTCGTCGTAGAAATATTCGATATCCCGTTCGTCCGGCCGGGTCGGCTCCGGCGTGTTCCGTCTGCAGTCCATATCCATATCGTTTTTGCAAAGATAATCGGAATTGGCAATGTTATTAAAATAATATGCAAAAAAACGGGGGAGAGGAGCGATGTTAACCGAAGAATTACTATTTTTGCACCCAATTAAACCCATAAAACACACACACCGATGAAAAAACTTTATTCACTCCTTCTCCTGGCTGTCGCTTCGACCGCCTTTCTGACCTCCTGCGACAAAGAGCCCGGCGACGATAAGAAAGCCGGCGGCGACGTTTCTGCCTCCATTACAGGCACCTGGATAGCCGATTATCAGGAACACCCCACCGCCGACGGACGCATCGAACGGCGCGAACTCAAAGACCGGACCCTCACCTTTACCGCCGAAGGCACTTTTACCACCACGCAGTCCGGCGCCGTAGTCAGCTACGGCACCTATCGGCTCGACGGCGACCAGCTGCATATCACCTCCTTTGTCGATGGCGTCATCGAAGAAGGCACCGCCGACGGCGGCTACGACCCGAAACCCGGCGGCGATGACGATGTATTCCTGCCCGGCACCGGCGGCACCCGTGCAGCCGAAACCCACATCCAAGTCGTGACGGTGGTTCTCCTCACCGACGACCGCTTCGCCTTCACCGGCACCGAAGACGACGGATACGTCTATACGATTTATTTCCACCGGCAGACCGACGGCGACGACGTTAATTATCCCGTGCTCGGCGACATAAACACCGAAATGCTGGCCGGCAGCTGGATGCTCAACCGCATCGAATGGACCGAAGCGGACGGGACGAGCGGTACCGAAACATTCAGACCCGACGAGGAGGAATGGATATTCGCCACTGACGGACACTTTACCATCGGCGATACCGAAGGCCCCTATGAATTCGGAACGTACACCCTCACCGGCGGCGGCTGGCTGACCATGACTTTCGATGACGGGGACGTTGAAAGAATGCACATTCTGACCCTTACCAAAGAGGCCCTCGAATTCCAGATTGAAGAAGACGGCGACGTGGAAATCTTCTGTTTCACCCGGAAATAAGGCAAACCGCATCGACACTCCCCCCGACCCGAACCCTTCGGATCGGGGGGAGTCGCATCCGGACGGCGACCCCGAAAACGTACGATGCGTCAGTCGTCGGGGGCGGCGAGGCGACAGCTGCCGTGTAGGGACATAGCGTGCTATGTCCGGGTGACCGGACAGCGACGGCAATTACCGGCGACCGGTCCCGTCCGGGCGGTCAGAACGCCTCGTTGATGTTGAACATGAAGCCGACGCCCTCTTTGCCGAAACCCAAGTCGAGCCGTACATTCACCCGCTCCTTGAACTCCCAGCGGTAGCCCACTCCGTAGTTGGGCAGGGTGTGGCGGATGTCGAACGACTTGAAATCCCGGTATACGTTGGCCGCTCCCGCCCAGATGGCCATGCCGTTGCGCCGCCACAGGTGCTGCCGCAGCTCTACCTGCAGTTCGGTGATGTTGTTGTCCCGGTACTGACCTTCGTAATAGCCCCGCATGCGGTTCACGCCGCCCATGCGGCTCATCATGGTCCAGGGCACGTCCCCGTAGTTGAATTTGCTGTGGAAGTCGATGGCGATGACTCCGCTTTTCCACGCCCGTTTATACCAGTCTACGATAATGTCGGTCATGGCGAAAGCCTGCCGGTTGCCCAGAAACGAGGGATATACGCCCTGTTCCAGTTTCACATATACCCCCCGATAGGCGTTGGTGATGAGGTCGCGGGTGTCATACGAGACCGATGCCCCGACGCCGGTGGTGAACGTCTTTCGGGGCTGGCCTTGCAGCAGTCCGGGATTCGAGAAGCTGCGCCCCGCCACATAGTCGAAACTCGCCATCGGGCCGACGTACAGGTTGTGCGCCAGCCGGAAAAGGAAATCCAGTTTCACCTGGTTCTGCAACCGCAGGTAGCTGCTTTTGTTGTCCCGGTTGGCTCCGTTGTCGTAACCCCAGCCCCAGAAATTGCTCGGAAACGAAAAGAAATAGAAGTTGTACAGCAGCCGGTAGCGGTCGCCCGGAAAAATGTTCGTGCCCCGCACCCCTAACAGGTAAAAGCCCGTTACCGACACATTGCCGTAGAACGACATGACCGACGGCTGGGTAATCGTGTCGAGGCGGTTCATGCGGTACACGCCCGCCGCCACCAGTCCCACGCCGAAAGAGGTCGTGCTGGAGTATTGCGGTCCGCCGATGATGCTGAAATCGAATTTCTTGTCGGGATGCGGCTTGTTGGCATTCACGAAATAGTCGGCAAACCGCCGGCCGAATTTCCGTCGCACAGCGGCCGTGTCGCTCTCTGCCGCCCCGTCGGGCAGCGTGTCGGCCGTCGCTACCGGTTCGGTCACGGCTGTCGAATCGGCCCTTGTCGCCGTCTCTCCGGCCGCCATACAGACGGTGGCCAGTACCAGCAGGCAAACGATGGTAAGTACACTTTTCCTTCTCATAGCATAATGTTGATGCGGCCCGGTCGGCCGTTCTCTTCTCCGGTCAAAGATAGTGAATCTTCCCCGAATCCGCAAAATCTCCTGCCGGCTGTCCGGAAAAAGGTATCTTTATATTGACGGAAATGAAATTTTTGTCTATTTTTACCGAAAAATCCGATTAGGTTGGCCCTCCGGTTCAAAAAAAATTTTTAACCGATTCTTCTTTTTTTTATCTTAAAAATATATATCTTTGTCACACATATTCTAATCATTTACAAAACATTCAAAAAAACAACGAACATGAAAAAGTTATTTTTGGCCTTTTTTATGGCCGTCGCTACCGTTTCTTTCATGACCGGTTGTGACAAAGAAAACGACGACGAACTGACCGACGGCACCGAACAGACCGACGGTACCGACAGTGAAGAACCCGGCGGTGACGAAACCGAAGAACCTGCCACTCCTGCCAATCCGATGATAGGTGTTTGGGAATGTACCTCCGGATACGAAGGATACGGTAACCCCATGCCTTATGATCCCGGTACTTGGGTAATTACCCTGAACGAAGACGGCACCTATAACGAAGAGTATTGGGGCGATGATCTCGAGGGTACATGGTCTTACGACGAAGAAACGATGACGTTGATAATGATGGAAGACGGATACTATGAATCCAAATATGTCATATCATTTACCGACGAGACTTCGGCAAGATGGAGTCAAACTTGGGGCTCATATTACGATTTCACCAAGAAATAATTTCTCCTTTTATCAGATAACCAAACACCCCGTCCGAGACAATCGGTCGGGGTGTTTTGCCATATTGTAGGGACATGTCGTGACATGTCCGGAAGACCGAACCCATCGCACAAAACCATGCGGACGTGCCAGCGGCACGTCCCTACACGGGACCCGCACACATCCGCAACATTGTAGGGACATGTC
>JAFLRV010000118.1 GCA_022511245.1 Coprobacter sp. | reverse complement strand
TAATCGCAATACGGGTCGGATGTCCCAGAGCCTTTGCATATCGGGCAACCCGTTCCTGGTCAACTGTATATCCTTTCTTCTCCATATTTTGTGCTTCTTTGTTGTTCGTAAAACTACAAACAATATCCCATTCCTGCAAATTTTCCGACTGTTTTTTTACCACCCGGTTCCCGTGACAGGCCGATGACGGCAAACGGCGTTCCGTTTTGCGCCGACTCGAAAAAACAATTCCGGCTCCTTTCCCAACTCTTTTTCGGTCTCGGTTTTTATATTATCTTTGTATGTTTCAAAAAACGGAACGGATTATGTCAGAAAACAACATATACATCAAAGGCGCCCGGGTAAACAACCTGAAAAACATCGACGTCACCATACCGAGAGACAAACTGATTGTGATAACGGGCCTTTCCGGTTCCGGAAAATCGTCACTGGCTTTCGATACGCTGTATGCCGAAGGGCAGCGCCGCTATGTCGAAAGTCTGTCGGCCTATGCCCGTCAGTTTCTGGGCCGGATGAGCAAACCGGAATGTGACTACATCGTCGGCATCCCGCCGGCCATTGCGATAGAACAGAAAGTGAATACCCGGAACCCCCGCTCGACGGTGGGGACGTCCACCGAAATCTATGACTACCTGCGACTGCTCTATTCCCGCATCGGCAGAACCATTTCTCCGGTATCCGGCAAAGAGGTCAAAAAACATCAGGTCGAGGATATTGTCCGATGCATGCTTTCCTATCCGGAGGGAACCCGTTTCGTCATCCTGATTCCGGTCCGGCTGCCGGAGGGCCGGTCGCTGTCGGCCCAGCTGGAAATCTGGCTGAAAGAGGGTTACAGCCGGATATCTTTTCAAGACGAAATCCAAAGAATTGAAGAGGTCTTGCCGCAAAGCGACCGGCTCGACCCGGACAAAACCTGTCTGGTCATCGACCGCATGAGCTGTTCATCGGGCAACGATACGGTTAGCCGGGTGGCCGATTCCGCCGAGACCGCCTTTTTCGAAGGCAACGGAGAGTGCATCTTAAAGTTTTATCTGCCCGACGGCCGCACCGAAGAGCACCGTTTTTCCAAACGGTTCGAGGCCGACGGAATCGTATTTGAAGAGCCGAACGACTTGATGTTCAGTTTCAACAGTCCGGCCGGAGCCTGCCCCACCTGCGAGGGATTCGGCAAAATTATCGGCATCGATGAAGACCTCGTTGTCCCCAACAAAGCCTTGTCGGTGTACGAAGACGCCGTCATGTGCTGGAGAGGCGAGAAAATGAGCGAGTGGAAAAAACAGCTCATCCGGGTAGCGGAAAAAATCGGCTTTCCCATCCACCGCCCCTATTATCAGCTGACACCGGAACAGAAAGAACTGCTGTGGCGGGGCAATGCCTCGTTCGGCGGCATCTATGACTTTTTCAAAATGCTGGAAGAGAACCAGTATAAAATACAATACCGGGTCATGGCGGCCCGGTATCGGGGAAAAACGTTGTGCCCCGACTGCAAAGGCACCCGGCTGAAACCGCAGGCCCAGTATGTCAAGGTCGGCGGCCGTTCCATATCGGAACTGGTATTGCTGCCCGTTACCGAACTGAAAGCCTTTTTCGACAAACTGGAGCTGGACGGGCACGAGCAGGTCATCGCCAAACGGCTGCTGACCGAAATCAGGAGCCGCATCGACTTTCTGATTGATGTCGGATTAGGCTATCTGACCCTGAACCGGCTGTCGTCTACCCTGTCGGGCGGAGAAAGTCAGCGCATCAATCTGGCCACCTCGTTAGGCAGCAGTCTGGTGGGTTCCCTTTACATACTGGACGAGCCCAGTATCGGACTGCATTCCCGGGACACCGGCCTGCTGATACAGGTGTTGCGGAAATTGCAGGCGCTGGGAAACACCGTTATCGTTGTCGAACATGACGAAGACATCATAAAGGCGGCCGATTACATCATCGACATCGGTCCGGATGCCGGCCGGTTGGGCGGAGAGGTCGTCTATCAGGGCGATTTGTCCCGTCTCGAAACCTCGTCGAAAAGCTACACGGTCAAATACCTGACCGGAGCGGAAGTTATCGATGTTCCGGAGTACCGCCGGCCGTGGAATCTGTCGATTCGGGTCGAAGGGGCGGCGCACAACAACCTGAAAGGGGTAACCGTCGATTTCCCGTTGCAGGTCATGACGGTGATAACCGGCGTCAGCGGCTCCGGCAAATCGTCGCTGGTGCGGGATGTCTTTTACAAGGCGTTGGCCCGCCGCTACGACGAGAGCAGCGAAATGCCGGGCACATACGGGACACTCTCCGGCGACATAGCGATGATGAAACACATCGAGTTTGTCGACCAGAATCCCATCGGCAAATCGTCCCGGTCGAATCCGGCGACCTACCTCAAGGCATACGACGAAATCCGGAAACTCTTTGCTGAACAGCAGGGAGCCAAACAAATGGGATTCACACCCGCCTATTTCTCGTTCAATGTCGAAGGGGGCCGGTGCGAGGAGTGCAAAGGCGACGGCACCATTACGGTCGAGATGCAATTTATGGCCGACATTACGCTGGAGTGCGACTGTTGTCACGGAAAACGGTTCAAACAGGATGTGCTGGATATCGAATATCGGGGGAAGAACATCAACGACGTGCTGGAAATGACCATAAACCAAGCCATAGCGTTCTTTTCGGAACATCCGGGAAGCACCGAGAAAAAAATCATTCGCCGGTTGCAGCCGCTGCAAGATGTGGGATTGGGATATATCAAACTGGGGCAATCCTCCTCTACCCTTTCCGGCGGAGAAAACCAGCGGGTCAAACTGGCCTATTTCCTGAGCAGTGAAAAGCAGGAACCCACGATTTTCATTTTCGACGAACCGACAACCGGACTGCATTTCCACGATATCAAGACGCTGATGAAAGCCTTCAACGCCCTGCTCGACAAGGGCCATACGGTTATCATCATCGAACACAACATGGAGGTCATCAAGTGTGCCGATTATGTCATCGACATGGGCCCCGAAGGCGGAGACAAAGGCGGATATGTGGTGTGCGCCGGAACGCCGGAAGATATCGCTGCCTGCCCCGACTCCTATACCGGGCAGTTTTTAAAGGAAAAGCTGGGTTGACTTGACATATTGCTGTTTTAACCCTCTGATGCAGGGAATGTCATTGTTATGTCCGAATTACCGATATAGCCCGAAATACGTGCCGTCGGCACGTCTCTACAATCCTGCGTGAAGATGTCGTTAATATTAATCGACCCGATTCCCGTTTTTATCGATATAAAAACTTTCTCCGTTTAATATTATCATGGCCAACCCTTCGCTGAAAGGTGCAGCAAAATCGTATTCGAACGAGATAACCTCCCGGCCTGCCTTATCGATATATCCCCATTCACCATTCAATTCTACAGCTGTTAACCCTTCACTGAAACCCATAGCATCATCGTATTCGAACGGGATAACCTCCAGACCTGTCTTGTCAATAAAACCATATTTGTCGTTTAATTTTACTGAGGCCAACCCTTCGTGGAAACCCATAGCATCATCGTATTTCGGAAAAACCAGCACCTCGCCCGTCGATTTTACCTGAAATCCATATTTCCCGGCATCTTCAAAACATTCTATATCTTCGTCCGGAATGTTTAAACGGCGAATACACTCCTCTTGCGCTTTGCGTTCAGCAGTTTCTTGCTCCAACCGTTTT
Source organism: Coprobacter sp. (assembly GCA_022511245.1). Classification (GTDB taxonomy): domain Bacteria; phylum Bacteroidota; class Bacteroidia; order Bacteroidales; family Coprobacteraceae; genus Coprobacter. The sequence goes on along the minus strand of JAFLRV010000118.1, from coordinate 3,389 downwards.
TCCCGAATCGGGATTAACTCTACTTGCAAAAAATCCTCCATCTCGGTGTCCTCGACAGGAAAAATCTTGGCATATCGGTCGTCTGAATGTTCCAAACTAATAAATTCCAACTTGTGCTTGCCTTTGCGCAGCCGAATAACAGTATCTTCGCCTGCACGGACAAGTCCTATTTCTTTACTGAATTTCAATATCCGGCAGTCGATATCGGTCTCGATATGAATGATAGCCCCGACAGCATCTGGAGATGACTTCCGGGTTAAACTCTCCAAATGGGGCCGGATACGCTCCTGTATCATTTTGGAGACCGATTCCTTAAACAATTGGTCGAAAAGGATATCGGAGAACTGGTGTTGCCCCAAAGCCGATTTTATATGGGCTGGTACAACAGGCGCAAAATCGACAAATAGTTTATCAGGATTGATCGGAATGATGTGACGTTGCTTCTGAACGGCATATTCAATCTCTTTGCGCACCCAATCTTCATCGTCGACACAACGGTCCAGTGCATGAGGGGTAAGCAAAAATAAAAATACTGGCGCTTCATCGATAGCGTCCATAATGCGCTGGTCGAACTTGCCGTCTTTCAATTCATCAAAATCGAGAAAAGCATGAAAATCTTGCAATTCCAGTTCACTTTTCAGCGAACGGGCTTTTTCTTTACCGTCTTCCCGGCGATAACTGATAAAAATATCGTATTTCTTGTTGTTCATAGCACTTTAAACTATAAAAATCGGTTCTGCCGATTGCAAATATAAGTACACCGGAGGCGAAATGCAAAGATTGTTATAAAAAATAGCCGTCTGTCGGGAAAGATTTTTTATTTATCCGGCAAGTGTTACCGGATACGGTCCATCGATTTGACCAAGTCGTCGTCCTGTTTGATTTTTTTCATGGCGATATAATCCAGTACGATGGCGGCGAGGGGCAGGGTCAAAGCGGCACCCAATGAAATATTCTGGGCATCCAAGTCTCGCTGTATCGACCACCAACAGACAAAAAACACCAAATAAAAGGCCAGTATCAACAGGAAATTGAGCTGGCAACAGCGAATCTGCAACGGACGTTGCTTATAAAAGAACACCGACAGGAACGCCAACACACCGGACAGCCCGGCCAGACAGGACAGGGAGACGGTAGATACGGCTATCGATTCGGCACCGCCCATCGTCACCAATCCATACGACATAAATCGGTAGGAGGCATCGGGGGCGTTCAACGTGGCCAGCGGCATCCATATCAAGGTAATCATCAGCGCCGCAACCAGCAGCAGGTAGAGGGTTTGTATTCGTTGTATCATACTTGTCTTTTTTTTATTCCGTTACCACAACAACCGCCGGGTAACAAATGTTTGTTTTCTGGTCTTTGTCAGCAGGTAATGTTCAGCTGGTTCAGCACCTGCCGTATTTTCTCAAAGGTGGTGATACGGGTCGGAACCAGCGGCAGCCGCAGTTTATTCTCGATATATCCCATCACGCTCAATATGCTTTTTACGCCCGCCGGATTGCCGTCGACAAACAGCAGTTCGAACAGTTCGGTAAACCGGTGATGTATCTGGAGGGCATTGTCGTAGTCTCCGTTCAGCGCCAGCCGGACCATGCGGCTGAACTCTTTGGGGAAAGCGTTTCCGATAACGGAGATTACGCCCACCGCCCCCAGCGTTATCAGCGGGAAGGTGATGCCGTCGTCTCCGGAGATGACCATAAAGTCTTTCGGTTTGTTTTTGATGATATCATCCATTTGGGTAATATTGCCCGACGCCTCTTTGATGGCCACGATATTGTCGAATTCATTGGCCAGCCGCAATGTCGTCTGGGCGGTCATGTTCACGCCGGTGCGTCCCGGTACGTTGTAGAGGATAACCGGCAGCCGGGTAGCGGAGGCGATGGCCTTATAGTGCTGGTAGATTCCTTCCTGCGAAGGTTTGTTGTAATACGGGACAACCGACAATATGGCATCCACGCCCGAAAAATCCTTGCTTTTCAACGTATTCACGACGCCGTTGGTATTGTTTCCGCCCAGCCCCAAAACGACGGGGACACGGCCTTTGACCCGTTCTACCGCCAACTGGAGAATCGTATCTTTTTCCTCGTCGGACAGTGTCGGGGTCTCGGCGGTCGTTCCCAGCACGACCAGATAATCGACCCCATTCTGGATTTGATATTCAATGAGTTTGGCAAGAGCGGCATAGTCGACCGATTCATCTTCTTTGAAAGGTGTAATCAAGGCTACGCCCATCCCTTTTAAATTAATCTGTGCCATATGTGTTTTTGATTCGAAAAACCTGATTAAGCGGGTTCAAAATTACGAATTATTATCTTTTATGTCAATGCTTCTCCAATAAAAAAACAAATTTTCAGCTAATTCGGACGACGATTCCGAATGGAGCGGGGCCAGCGAGAAGTCGTAGAGCGGCCAGCTGTTTTTTTCTATTCCCAGTTTCATCTCCGCCATAGAAATGCCGGCCAGACAGAGGAGGGGCAAGTATTCCTTCGTGGTCAGATCGCAGAGAATCTTGGCGGGAATCGCCATAAAATCGGTTTTCACCTCTTTGTCCGGCCATGATTTCCGCCACAGCAGATTCCTGGAGGTCAATTCCAGCACAGCGGTCGCCGGATATTTCCAGTCGATGCTGTTTTTCGTCGTATTGAGCACCACGACAAAAACCTGCAGGCCCTCGTCCAACAGGTTGCGCATCAACGGTCTCAGGTCGTCCAACTGCGACTGTTCGGTCAAAAACGCAATGGAGTCCACCTCCCGGTAATCCCAAAATCTTTTCTGCCGGCGGGCCGACGTGTTTTTCAGGAGCTTTTTAATCTTCCGTTTAATCAGATATGATAACATACGCTTCTTTTTTTAATTCGGGCTTCCGCCAATCATGTCCAGAAACTCGCTTTCCGATATAATCTGTATGCCCAGTTTCCGGGCTTTCTCCAATTTGGCGGGTCCCATATTCTCACCGGCCAGCAGATAGGTCGTTTTGGCCGATACCGAGCCGGTATTTTTTCCGCCGTGCTGTTCTATCATCTGTTTGTACTCGTCCCGGGAGTGGTAGGCAAACGTTCCGCTGATGACGATGGCAGCCCCTTGCAACCTGTCGCTCTGCACGCTCAGCCGCTCTTGGGATAGAGCCAGCTGCAATCCGGCATCTTTCAGTCTGGCCACCAGTTTCACATGTTCCGCTCTGGCAAAATATTTCCGTATGCTTTGTGCGATTTTTATCCCTATTTCATCGACGGCGACCAGCTCCTCTTCCGATGCCGCCATCAGCCGGTCTATATCGGTAAAGACATTCGCCAGCTTTTTGGCGACCGTCTCTCCGACAAAACGGATACCCAACGCAAACAGCACCCTTTCGAACGGGACGTTTCGGGAGTTGCCGATAGCCGTCA
>JAFLRV010000117.1:3589-7089 GCA_022511245.1 Coprobacter sp. | reverse complement strand
GGACAAGACATTCCCCAAAAGCGACAAAGTGAACCACCGCAAGGTGACGTTTGCCAACCGGTACGGCATTACGCTGGCGGCCGACCTCTACACACCGGCCGACACCACCGGCAACCTGCCCGCCATCGCCGTGAGCGGCCCGTTCGGAGCCGTCAAGGAGCAGTCGTCGGGGCTGTATGCCCAGACGCTGGCCGAACGGGGTTTCGTGACACTGGCGTTCGACCCGTCCTACACGGGCGAGAGCGGCGGCGAACCCCGCTATGTGGCATCGCCCGACATCAATACCGAAGATTTCTCGGCAGCGGTCGATTTCCTGTCGCTGCTGGAGGGCGTCGATGCAGAACGCATCGGGATACTGGGCATCTGCGGCTGGGGCGGTCTGGCCCTGAACGCAGCAGCGGTCGACACCCGCATCAAGGCTACGGTGGCCAGCACGATGTACAACATGAGCCGGGTGACGGCACAAGGCTATTTCGACAGCATGGACGCCGACGCCCGGCATGAACTGCGCCACCAGTTGAGCGCACAGCGCACCGAAGACGCCCGCAACGGGTCATATGCACGGGCCGGCGGGGTGGTCGACCCGCTGCCGGAAGACGCCCCGCAGTTCGTAAAAGACTATTACGCCTACTACAAGACACCGAGAGGATATCACGAACGGTCGCTCAACTCGAACGAGGGGTGGAACCGCACATCGGCCCTGTCGTTCCTCAACACGCCGCTGCTCACCTACAGCGACGAGATTCGCAGTGCCGTACTCATCGTGCACGGCGAAAAGGCACACTCCCGCTACTTCGGCGAAGATGCCTTCGCCCGGCTGCAGGGCGACAACAAAGAACTGCTGATTATTCCCGGCGCCAGCCACGTAGACCTCTACGACCGGACGGACATCATCCCCTTTGACCGCATAACGGCGTTCTTCCACGAATACCTGAAATAGGTTCGGGATTCCCCCGCCCTGCCGGACATGCCTGTTATTCTTTTCTTTTGTGCGGTTGACAAAAGAAAAACACCCCCGACCGGTGGTCCAGGTCGGGGGTGTTGATTGCTTATTTACCGTACAAGGTTATTTCTTTCTAAAATAGACCGTATATTTCCCATCATCGTAAGATTCTGAAATAACCAATTCCGACTTGGTCAGTTTTTCGATAGTGTAGGTATCGGTTCCATTGTTTCTATATTTCAAAATAAGCAAATCGCCAGCCACTGAATATTTTCCGTTTTCAACATCGACGTAATCTTCGATGGATGCAACAAACGTAAACGTACCATCCTCCATACATCTCAGCATAATCTCACCGGACTTAATAGTTTCCGTAAAAGTTCTACCGTTATATTCTTCAACGGCTTGATAAGCATCCCATGTTCCCACAAGTTTGTCTTCATCATCTTTGGAACAACCGCTGAACAACGTTACCGAAGCGACAGCCAGACAGAGGGTTAATAAAAATTTCTTCATTGTTTTACTTAATAAGATTAATATACATTTTTTTGCAAAGATATATTTTTTACACAAAAAATATACATTACAACTGAGTTTTTATTACTCAAAAACACACAAAAAACTTAACAAAAAAGTGAAGTTTTATTGGATATATCTCAAAAAGTTGTATATTTGTAACGTTTTACGATACATTTATGGGAAAACTGGAACTCATACGGGAAAATGAGGTGGTGAGTATGTACTCGCCATTGTTCAGCGGAGAATCCCGGACAGAGTTCCACCAATTCCTGACAGCCAACAAATCATTGACACATCCTCAGCTAAAGGCCTTTTTCGACAATATTGTCGCTGTCATCCGCAAAATGGACAGTTGCGGTGCACGGGAGAATCTGTTCCGGCCCGAAGGAGGCCGGGTCAAGGCAATTCCACTGGTTATATCTTACCGAACCGACAAACGGATAGGAAAAATGCGGCTTTACTGTCTGCGGCTGTCAGACCGGCTACTGATTCTCGGCAACGGAGGGGTAACGACAAAACAAAAATACCAGGATGACCCGCATATGCTGAAAGCCGTCGAGGATTTGAGACAGGTCGACCGGTTGCTCAAAAAAGAAGTTAAACGACAAAGAGCCGACTGGAACGACTTTAATACTATAAAATCTATTATCGAAACTATTACCATATAGCCGTTGTTATGAAAAAAGACGCTTTATTTGATGAATGCCTGAAAAATGTGGCTCCTGAAATTATGGAGGAGGTCAGTCTGAATATAGACATAGCCAACCGTATTTCCGACATTCTCCGGGCAAAAGGCATTACACAACGCAAATTTGCTGAAATGATGGGCAAAAGAGAATCCGAAATATCCAGATGGCTGAAAGGAACTCACGGATTTACCACAAAAACACTGGCTAAAATTTCGGCCATACTGGGTGAACGCATTATAGATATTCCGCACAAGGAGTCGTCCTATGTGGTGATTCCTTTATCATCCTATGTCACCCTCAAATCAACAGCTCAAAGGACTTACGTGAATATGAGTCCGTCTCACATTCAAGCTAACTGGAATTAATTATGAAACAGGAAAATACCGATATTCAGATGAGATTGGCCGCTGTCACTGAGGTCAAGTTCATGATGTTGCCGGACAAAGTGTCGGACAATACCGATATAAACGATATACAACTCGGCTTTGCCAATCACTCGATTGAACCGGACGTGGACAACGATACTATCGACCTGCTTTTCGGTGTAGGCTTTGTATATAAAGAGGAAGTGGTGCTGGAAACGGTTTACCGATTCTCTTTTTCAGTAAAGAATCTGGCGCAGTTTATAACATTCAATGAAAACAACAGCATATCCATTTCCCATTTGATGCCGTATTTCCTTAGTGTGGCAGTGGGAACCATACGGGGAATTCTCGTTGTGAAAACGGCCGGCAGCGTTTTCTCCAAAATGCTGCTCCCCATGATTGACCCTTACCAGCTTTCGGACCAATTGTCGGCGAAGAATAAATAACCCCCCTCCGGACATGTCACGACATGTCCCTACAATTTCCCGGATGTGTGCGGAACCTGCCGTGTAGGGAGGTGCCGCCGGCACGTCCGCATGAGTTCAATCGCTCGGTCTTCCGGACATGTCACGACATGTCCCTACATTGTGGATTCCGTCATGTGGGGACGGCCCGGCTCAATCGACATATTCCAATTCTGTATTGTAGGGAATAAACTCAATCCACTCGACTGAAGAACAGTCGTCGTTGTCGGTGATGCTCTTGATACTTTGTCCGGTTTTCAATCTCAATGTTCCTAACGGATTACTGCTACAGTTAAGAAAATCCAGTTTCGGACAACCACTTACATCCAACACTCTCAATAAGTTATCGTAGCAACGTAAATCGGTCAGAGCCATACATCCGCTCACATTCAGTGCTGTCAGTTTGTTATTAGAGCAGTCCAATTCAGTCAGGACCGTATATCCGCTTACATCCAGTATCCTCAGTAAGTTATTGTAGCATGATAATTTGGTCAGGGCTGTACATCCGCTCATATTCAGT
>JAFLRV010000117.1:0-3489 GCA_022511245.1 Coprobacter sp. | reverse complement strand
GTTGTCAATTTATTATTGTAGCAATCTAAATCAGTCAGGGCCGTACATCCGCTCATATTCAGTGTTGTCAATTTATTATTGTAGCAATCTAAATCAGTCAGGGCCGTACATCCGCTCACATTCAGTGCTGTCAGTTTGTTTTTAGAGCAGTCCAATTCAGTCAGCTTCGGGTTGTGACTCACGTCCAATTCCGTCAGTTGGTTATAGCGGCATTTTAAATCAGTCAGGGCCGTACATCCGCTCACATTCAGTGCTGTCAGTTTGTTATCAGAGCAGTGCAATTCGGTCAGCTTCGGGTTGTGACTGACATCCAACGCTATCAGTTCGTAACTGTCGTTGCAGTCCAATTTTTTTAGCTCCGTATTATGGCTGACATCCAGCGTTGTCAGCCTGTTACCACCGCAGTCCAATTTTTTCAGCTTTGGGTTGTGACTGACGTCCAACGCTGTCAGTTGGTTAGAGTGGCAATACAACTCTTCCAGCTTTGGGTTATGACTGACATCCAGCATCGCCAATTGGTTATAGTTGCATTCTAAATAGGTCAGATGAGGAAAGTGCTGCACTCCTTCAAGCGAACGGATTTGTTTGTTATTGGGCGTATCCCAATTATTGTTTACATATATTACCGTCACTGCCTCCGCCTCGGCTGGCGAGATACGGCCATCGCCGTCGATATCGAAATTACGCAACACATAGGTCCGGAAAACAGGGTCAGGGAAAGCTGTCTCCATCTTGTTGGGGATAAGTTCTTGGTTTTGCAGAGATGGTAAGGCGGGCAGGGCCAGCAGCAGGGCGGCGGCCCACACGAAACAGCGTTTCATGGTGTTCATAGGTCTGTTTTTTATGATTTGCGGGCAAAGGTAGCGCTTCCCTCCGGCAGATACAAACCGAAACCTTTTTTTATTATTTTTTAATTTATATATTGAATGGTTTTTCCGGAGATATTATTTTCGGACATGTCACGACATGTCCCTACATGTGGCAAACATGTGCGGGTTCCTGCAGGGGTATCGGTCCCGTCCGGGCTGGGGTCAGTATATGGCTTTCTGTCCGGCCAGCAAGGTGTTGCGCATGAGCGATACGATGGTCATGGGGCCTACGCCGCCGGGTACGGGGGTGATGTAGGCGCACTTGGGGGCTACTTCGTCGAATTTCACGTCGCCGGTCAGTTTGAATCCCGATTTGGTTTTGTCCGACGGCACGCGGGTGGTGCCCACGTCGATGACGGTGGCTCCCTCTTTCACCATGTCGCCTTTGAGGAATTCCGGCACGCCCAGTGCGGCGATGATGATGTCGGCCTGGAGGCACATCTCTTTCAGGTTTTCGGAATAGCTGTGGCACACGGTTACGGTGGCGTTGCCCGGATAGTTTTTCTGCATCATGAGGGTCGCTACGGGTTTGCCCACGATGTTGCTGCGGCCCAGCACCACGCAGTGCTTGCCTTTGGTCTCGATGTTGTAGCGGCGCAGCAGTTCGAGTATGCCGGCCGGTGTGGCCGACACGAAACAGGGCAGTCCGATGGCCATGCGGCCCACGTTGACCGGGTGGAATCCGTCGACGTCTTTGCGGTAGTCGATGGCTTCGATGACTTTCTGTTCGGAGATGTGTTTGGGCAGGGGCAGCTGCACGATGAATCCGTCGACGTCGTTGTCCCGGTTGAGCCGGTCTACTTCGGCCAGCAGCTGTTCTTCGGTCACGTCGCTTTCGAACCGGATGAGTGTCGATTTGAATCCGCACTGTTCGCACGCTTTCACTTTGTGCGCCACATAGGTCTCGCTGCCTCCGTCGTGGCCCACCAGTATGGCGGCCAGATGGGGGATTTTACCTCCGGCGGCCTTGATTTGCTCCACTTCGGCCGCAATTTCGCTTTTTATCTGGTCGGCAATCGCCTTTCCGTCGATGAGTTGCATGATATCTTCCGTTTTTTGGGGTTTCTGTCTTGGTCGTTTCTGTTTTGGGGTTCCGGCGCTTTGCGGGAGGTTTACCTCCGTTTCATCCCCCGCATCATCCGGGCGGGATTCTTGGCTTGTGTCACCATGCGCATCATCTTGCGTGTCTCGTCGAACTGCTTGATGAGGCGGTTTACTTCCTGTACCGAAGTTCCGCTGCCGGCGGCGATGCGCTGCCGGCGGCTGCCGTTGAGTATTTCGGGGTTGGTGCGTTCTTTTGGCGTCATCGACTGGATGATGGCCTCTATGCTCTTGAAGGCGTTGTCGTCGATGTCGAGGTCTTTGATGGCTTTGCCTACGCCGGGAATCATGGCGGCCAGCTCCTTGATGTTACCCATTTTCTTGATTTGCTGTATCTGGGCGATGAAGTCGTTGAAGTCGAACTGGTTTTTGGCGATTTTCCGCTGCAACCGCTTGGCTTCTTCTTCGTTGTACTGCTCCTGCGCCCGTTCCACGAGCGAGACGATGTCGCCCATACCCAGAATGCGGTCGGCCATACGGGTGGGGTGGAACACGTCGAGCGCTTCCATCTTCTCGCCCGTACCCACGAACTTGATGGGCTTGTCGACTACGGTGCGTATCGAGAGGGCCGCACCGCCGCGTGTGTCGCCGTCGAGCTTGGTGAGCACCACGCCGGTGAAGTCGAGCCGGTCGTTGAACTCTTTGGCAGTGTTTACGGCATCCTGTCCGGTCATGGAGTCGACCACGAACAGAATCTCCTGCGGCGAAACGGCTTCTTTGATGGCTTGTATTTCCTGCATCATCTGCTCGTCGACCGCCAGCCGTCCTGCCGTGTCGACGATAACCAGGTCATACCCTTCGGTGCGGGCTTGCTTCACGGCGTTCCGGGCAATCTGCACGGGGTTGAGGTTCCCCTCTTCCGAGTACACCGGCACTCCGATTTGTTCGCCGAGCACTTTCAGCTGTTCGATAGCGGCCGGACGGTAGACGTCACCGGCCACCAGCAACGGCTTTTTCGACCGCTTGGTCTTCATCAGGTTGGCCAGTTTGCCGGAGAAGGTCGTTTTACCTGAACCCTGCAACCCGGCCATCAGGATAATGGCCGGACTGCCCGTCAACCGCACATCGACGGCTTCGCCTCCCATGAGGGCGGCCAGTTCGTCGTGCACAATCTTAATCATCAGCTGACCCGGCTTGACGGCCGTGAGCACGTTCATACCCAGCGCCTTAGCCTTTACCGTGTCGGTAAACTGCTTGGCTACCTTGTAGTTGACGTCGGCATCGAGCAAGGCCCGGCGCACATCTTTCAGCGTTTCGGCCACATTGATTTCGGTGATTTTGCCTTCACCTTTCAGTATCTTGAACGAGCGTTCGAGTCTGTCGCTTAAATTCTCAAACATAGCTGTATTTTTCTTTGTATTTTATGTTCTGCAGGCGCAAAAATACAAAAAACCTTTGGTATTCCCGCCATTTTCGACGGGAATTTCGTGTAGGGACGTGCCGCCGGCACGTCCGCATATACGCACGCCGACAGGCCGGAGCCGCCTCTGCTTTGTAGCGGAGGGTCCCGTGAGGGGCG
>JAFLRV010000116.1 GCA_022511245.1 Coprobacter sp. | reverse complement strand
GACAGCTCTTTGTAATGCACATACACCCGGTTGGCCTTGCTCTGGTAATAACGTCCCAACACCTCCATGTCCGAAGAATAAATCTCGGAGGCGAACTTGTCTTTCGGATTCTCCAGATCCTCTATGGGAGGCATATACCCTATCCAGCCGTAAGCGATAAATAGGAAAAGCAGGACGACAGCGATGACTCCCGCTCCGAAAAGTATCCACAGCCCGCAGGCTATTTTTTTCCGGATACCCGATAAATTCGCCTTTTTCTGTAACCCTTTATTCATTTCGATTTTCAGAACTTTAAAATTACCAATCTTGTCCATCAGCCCAAAACTGCGGCCGACCGGGCATAACGAAAGAATTCCTTCCGGGGTAAAGTTAATATAAATATTCCATATTGCACGCACCCGACGGCACCCGAACAATATTTTTTATCATAAATGCTTTGATATGTTCATTTTTTTATACATTTGTAAAGTATATGAAACGGAAAGAGAAAAAATATAAATCACTGCAAGACACCTGTTTCGGAGAGTGTCCGCTGCCCGATTTATGGAATAGGCATACCACAGACCAACCCGGTTTTCACCAACCCGGTTGGTCTGTTTTTTTTCAGAACCAATAAAAAATACCATAATTGCATGAAAAGGGAAAGTTTAGTATCCATTACCGATTACTCCAAAGAAGATATTCTCGATGTGCTGGAAAAAGCCAGCCAGTTCGAGCAGAATCCCAATCGCCGGGTACTGGAGGGGAAAGTCATCGCCACGCTGTTTTTCGAACCTTCGACCCGTACCCGGCTTAGTTTCGAGACCGCCGTCAACCGGTTGGGCGGCCGTGTCATCGGCTTCTCCGATGCCTCCACGACCAGTTCCACCAAAGGCGAAACGCTGAAAGACACCATCATGATGGTCAGCAATTATGTCGACCTCATCATCATGCGCCACTATCTGGACGGTGCCGCCCGGTACGCTTCCGAAATCGCATCGGTTCCCGTTGTCAACGCCGGAGACGGAGCCAACCAGCATCCGTCGCAGACCATGCTCGACCTCTACTCCATCTACAAGACGCAGGGTCGGCTGGAAAACCTCAACATCACGATGGTGGGCGACCTGAAATACGGGCGCACCGTGCACTCTCTGCTCATGGCCATGTCCCATTTCAAGCCCACATTCCATTTCGTGGCACCCGAAGAACTGAAGATGCCCGAAGAGTACAAACTCTACTGCGACAGCCTGCACATCCCCTATGTCGAGCATCAGGACTTTACCGAAGAGGTCATCAACCAGGCCGATATCCTGTACATGACCCGTGTGCAGCGTGAACGCTTCACCGACCTCATGGAATACGAGAAAGTGAAAAACGTGTACACCCTGCACAACCAGATGCTACGCGACAGCAAGCCCAACCTGCGCATCCTGCATCCCCTGCCCCGTGTCAACGAGATTTCACAGGATGTCGATGACAATCCCAAAGCCTATTATTTCGAACAGGCCAAAAACGGATTGTACGCACGGCAGGCAATTATATGTAAAGTATTAGGCATAGAAATTTAACAGACGAACCATCATGATAAACGAATATAAAAAAGAACTCGAAGTGGCGGCCCTTGAAAACGGGACGGTAATCGACCACATCCCTTCCGACCGGCTGTTCAAAGTCGTGTCGCTGCTGGGACTGGAGAAACTCGACAAAAGCATCACCATCGGCAACAACCTCATCAGCCACAAAATCGGGAAAAAAGGCATCATCAAAATCGCCGATACCTTTTTCAAGGAAGAGGAACTGAATAAAATCGCCCTCATCGCCCCCAACGTCAAAATCAATGTCATCAAGGGCTACAAGGTCACCGAAAAAAAACCCGTCACGCTCCCCGACCGCATTGTGGGCATCATCCGGTGCGGCAACCCCAAGTGCATTACCAACAACGAACCCATGAAAACCGTCTTCGACGTCATCGACAAAGAACGGGTCGAGGTCAAATGCAAATACTGCGAACGGGCGATGGGCAAAGACAGTATCGAAATCATCTGATTTCCGGATGACAAACTCCTACCGTCATGAAACGAAACTGGAAACCCGGAACCATGATTTATCCGCTGCCAGCCGTACTGGTCAGCTGCGGAGCCGAACCCGAAGAGTATAACCTGCTCACCGTTGCCTGGACCGGAACCATCTGTTCCGACCCGCCCATGTGCTACATTTCGGTGCGGCGGGAGCGGCACTCGCATCCCATATTGAAAAAAAACATGGAGTTCGTCATCAACCTCACCACCCGTGACATGGCCTATGCCACCGATTGGTGCGGCGTCCGGTCCGGGCGGGATTATGACAAATTCCGGGAGATGAATCTCACCCCTGTACCCGCTTCCGTAGTCAAGGCACCCTGCGTCGACGAGTCGCCCCTCTGCATCGAGTGCCGGGTACGGGAGATTGTCCCGTTAGGCTCGCACGACATGTTCATCGCCGATGTGGTCAACGTCCTGGCCGACGAAAAATACATCGACCCGGCCACCGGAGCTTTCGACATGCAACGGGCCGGACTGCTGGTATATGCACACGGGCACTATTACGAGACCGGCAGCCCCGTCGGCAAGTTCGGCTGGTCGGTACAGAAAAAGAAGAAATGACCCGGCACAGGTTTTACGGCCGGCGATAGCGGTTATACGACAAAAAACAATTACCTTTGCAATCAAGTTACAAACCTACATACCAAAAAGAGATGAAGAGAGACAACACCATCTTCGATATTATCGAGAAAGAGCGTCAGAGACAACTGAAAGGAATCGAACTCATCGCTTCCGAAAACTTTGTCAGTGAACAGGTGATGCAAGCCATGGGCTCCTGCCTCACCAACAAATACGCCGAAGGATATCCCGGCCGCCGCTACTACGGCGGTTGCGAAGTCGTCGACGAAAACGAGCAGGTGGCCATCGACCGCCTCAAACAGCTGTTCGGAGCCGAATGGGCCAACGTACAGCCCCACTCCGGCGCACAGGCCAACATGGCCGTGTTCATGGCCGTACTCAATCCCGGCGACAAATTTCTCGGACTGAACCTGTCGCACGGCGGACACCTGTCGCACGGGTCGCCCGTCAACTTCTCCGGACTCATGTTCCAGCCGCTGGAATACGGTGTAAAAGAAGACACCGGCTACGTCGACTACGACATGATGGAAGAGGTCGCTTTGCGTGAACGTCCCAAACTGCTCATCGGCGGGGCTTCGGCCTACTCCCGTGAGTGGGACTATGCCCGCATGCGCCGCATCGCCGACGAGATAGGCGCCATTTTCATGATTGACATGGCCCACCCCGCCGGACTGATTGCCGCCGGACAGCTCGATAACCCGCTCAAATACGCCCACATCGTCACCTCCACTACCCACAAGACACTGCGTGGCCCGCGCGGAGGTATCATCCTGCTGGGCAAAGATTTCGACAACCCCTGGGGCAAAACCACGCCCAAAGGCGAAATCAAAAAAATGTCGGCCTTGCTCGACTCAGCCGTATTTCCCGGTGTACAAGGCGGCCCGCTCGAACATGTCATCGCAGCCAAAGCCGTATCGTTCGGCGAAGCCCTGCAACCCGAATACAAGACCTATCAGGCTCAGGTGAAGAAAAACGCCGCTACCATGGCCGGAGCCTTCATCGACAAAGGATACAAAATCATATCCAACGGTACCGACAACCACTGCATGCTCATCGACCTGCGCACCAAGTTCCCCGAACTCACCGGCAAGGTGGCCGAAAAAGCACTGGTACAGGCCGACATTACCGTCAATAAAAACATGGTGCCCTTCGACAGCCGCTCGCCGTTCCAGACGTCGGGAATCCGGGTCGGAACGCCCGCCATCACCACGCGCGGAGCCAAAGAAGAACTCATGTTCGACATCGTGGAGATGATAGACACCGTTCTCTCCAACCCCGAAAACGAAAGCGTCATCAAAGCCGTTCGGGAGAAAGTCAACGCCACCATGAAAGAGTATCCCCTCTTCGCTTATTGATTTAACAACAATACAGCAAACCTTCATACCCAAGTTTACAAATATAAATTGTATTCTTGGGTATGATTTTTATATCCTGTCGAAAACCCGGCTGTTGTATTATCGAAAATTTTAACTATTTTCGTAAAGTACGAACACACAAATGCCAAATTCATGAAAAAAACAGTTGCAATCATCTTCTTTTCCTTATTTACAGGCAGTCTGTCGGCACAGAAGACATATCCTCTTTATGAATATACGGAACTGACCGACACCAAACCGCATCACAGCGATACCATCTGGAGGAAACAGGTAAAAAGTCCCCGATTGGCTTGGGGCTCCACCGATATCCGGTATCCGCAACAAAATATCCCGGCGGAGACTTTCGGGACGAAAACCAGACTGAAAGGATGGAAAGGGGAAAGGGTGAATGCACAGGCCGTATTGTGGAGTGCCGAAGAATTACAGGAATCGACCCTCTCGCTGTCGCCGCTGGTTTGCGGAAAGGATACGCTGCCGACCGATGCCGTCTCGCTGCATTTCGTCCGGTATGTAATGACCGATGAACTGAACAAGGACGGAAAAGGGGGCTGCGGACACCGCCCCGACAAAACCGAATGGGACTCGTCGCTGGTGGCCGACCCGCTGGATATTGTCAAGGCAAGGGATGTCCGGGCATGCTCGGTACAGCCGGTATGGGTAAACGTATGGATTCCCTCGACCGCCAAAGCAGGCAAATATAAAGGGACGCTGACCGTAGCGGGGAAAAATTTCGCTCCGCTGCAACTGGCGCTCGAAATAGAGGTGCTGAACCGGACACTGCCGGCTCCCCGAACATGGAGATTTCACCTCGATTTGTGGCAAAACCCGTATGCCGTTGCCCGGTATTATCAAGTACCGTTGTGGAGCGACGAGCATTTTGAAGCGATGCGACCGATTATGCAGAAACTGGCCGATGCCGGGCAGAAAGTGGTGACAGCCACCATCATGCACCGGCCTTGGGACGGTCAGACGCAAGATCCGTTTTACAGCATGGTCAACAAAACCAAACGGATAGACGGCAGCTGGAGTTACGACTATACGGTATTTGACAAATGGGTCGGATTCATGACGGAGGAAATCGGTATCGACCGGCAGATTAACTGCTACACGATGATTCCCTGGTCGCTGCAATTCGACTACTACGACGAGGCTACGCAGACGGTACAGTTCGTATCAGCGAAACCGGGAGAACAAGCATATGAACAGTACTGGAGTGGTTTTCTCTCTGATTTCGCCCGCCATCTGAAAGAAAAAGGATGGTTCGAAAAAACCACGATTTCTATGGACGAACGGGATGCGGATGCCATGCAGGAAGCACTGAAAGTCATCCAAAAAGCAGATGCCGGATTTAAGGTTTCGCTGGCAGGAAACTACCACGAGGAGTTGGAACCGGACCTGTATGACTACTGCCTGGCTTTCGGCCACAACTTTCCCCGACCGGTAAAAGAGAGACGTATGCAGGCCGGAAAGAAAAGCACGGTGTATACCTGCTGTACGGAGGCCATGCCGAACGTATTTACGTTCTCTCCGCCAGCCGAAGCGAACTGGCTGGGATGGCACGTGGCGGCCGGCGGATACGACGGCTACCTGCGCTGGGCCTACAACAGCTGGACGGAAGACCCGCTGCGTGACTCCCGGTTCCGAAGCTGGGCAGCGGGCGACTGCTATTTAGTGTATCCGGGAATGCGCAGCAGCATACGGATGGAGCGGCTCATCGAGGGAATACAGGATTGCGAAAAAATCTGGATACTGCAACAGACGCTTACCGGGCGGAAACAACAGGAGAAATTACAGCAAACGGTGGAAATGTTTACGCCGGAAGGGCTGACCCGTGAGGAGATTACCCCGATGGTGAACCGGGCGAGAGAGATACTGAACTCGCTGTAACATTCATACGTCCGAAACATCGGACCGACACAACCGGAAGCAGAAATTGTGCTCTATAAAACAGGGTTCGGCAATACCGAAACGGATAAAACGGGCCAGCAGAACTTCGGCCTCCCGACGGGAGATACGGCCTTTGCGGCAATACTGGTTAAACGTGATGTATTCGTTTTCCCGCAAGAAATCGAGCAAAAAACGCTCCCGGTCGGAAAACTCGACCAGTTCGCCCAGCGGACGGGCAGCCTGTTTCCACACCCGGATGTGCACCCGTGTTGCCAGGATATTTTCATCGGCCACCCGGACATAAGCCCAGCCTTTGCCCGATTCATCTCTGGCATACACCGGCTTCGACACACTCTCGGCGACCTCTGCCACCAGCACGATACGCCCTTCGGCACGATGTGTCGTGAGGGTATACTCCACCTCCGGCGAACAATACAACCGGGCGGCAGCCTCTATCATATAGGCCTCCTCTTCGGAACGGACTCCGGCAATGCGGCCGTTGTCCTTGACACCGATTAACAAGCGGCCGCCAGCAGTATTGGCAAAGGCGGACAGGGTGCGGGCAATCTTGCGGGCATCGGAAATCTCAAACTTGAAATCCTGCTGCCGGTGCTCCCCTTCAGCAATAAGAGCACGAATATAATCGTCATCGGTCATCGGGTTCATACGGACCTGCATTTTTTATTCTACCGGCAGCACCGGAAAAAGGCTTTGAACTCTGATATTTACGCTGTTTCAAGCGTAACAGTCGTACAAAATTACATCATTTTCATTAAAAGAACAAATCGGTGACCGACCACCTCTAAAACAGCATTTGTTTCAGAAACAATGATTTTTTGCTATACATATCTATATTTTCAGTATTTTTTCTACATTTGTACGATTTTAATCCAACAAAAAACAAAAAGAAACGATAAAAACATAACAATATGAAAAAAATCAGAGCCGCCATAGTGGGTTATGGCAACATCGGGAAATATGTATTGGAAGCGCTTCAGGCTGCTCCGGACTTTGAAATAGTCGGTATCGTGCGCCGAGATGCCTCGAACGTACCGGCCGAACTGAAAGAATATACGGTAACCGATGACATCGCTTCGCTGCCGCAGGTGGATGTGGCCGTACTCTGCACCCCGACCCGCAAAGTGAAGGATTTTGCCGAAAAAGCACTCGCATTGGGTATAAATACCGTCGACAGTTTTGACATTCATACTCAGATATGGGATTTGAAATGCCATCTCGACAACGTAGCCAAACAGCACAACGCCGTAGCGATTACAG
>JAFLRV010000115.1 GCA_022511245.1 Coprobacter sp. | reverse complement strand
ACAATCTCCACCGTCGGACGGATAACACCCAACACCCGCCGGTCGGGCGCCAGTCCCGGCAAGTCGGTCTGCTGTATCGTGCGCAGGGCCTTCGCCGAAGCCGTATTGCAAGCCAGAATAACCAGCGGACACCCCTCTTCAAACAGGCGGACGACCGCCTCCCGTGTAAACTGATACACGATTTCAAAAGAGCGGGTACCGTACGGAGCACGGGCATTGTCGCCCAGATAGATGTAATCGTACTGGGGCATCTGTCGGCGAATCCCTTCCAGAATCGTCAGTCCGCCATAACCGGAATCAAAAATACCGATAGGGCCCCGACCCTCGTCAAATATACTGCTTGCTGCCATCCCTTTAGCCGTTGTAAACAGAAAAGGATGATAAATCGATTATCATCCTTTATCCGATTTCACTGATTATTTCTTATTTCAATCCCAGTTTCGCCTTTACAGCCGGAGTCACATCCTCGCTGCCGTCTCCGGCGTAGATGATAACCGGCATCGGAGAAGCCAAATCGAAGATATAGGTGAATTTCTGCTCGGCACCTACCGACTTAATGGCATCCAGCAATTTCTTTTCAATGGGAGCCATCAGCTGCTGCTGCTGCTGTTCGATATCGTTCTGAGCCACTTCCAGGAAGTTCTGGATGCGCTGCTGCAGTTCCTGAATCTCCTGCATGCGGCGGGTTTTGATGTTTTCCGGAAGAGTAGCTTCTTCTTCCATGAACTCTTTGTACTTCTTGTTAAACTCTTCACGCATTTTGACGTTTTCATCTTCGTATTTCTTGACAACCTCCTGCAAAGACTGTTCAGCCGTAGTCTTTTCCGGCATCAAGTTAAATATCTCCTGCGTGTTCACTGTACCGAACTTGTACTGTGCAAATGCGCTGAAAGGCATGGCGCACAACAAAACAATAACTAATTTCTTAAACATAATATTAATTTTTATTTATTTCCGTTTTACGATTGATGTTGCAAAAATACGCATTTATTTTGAATATCCTAATTTTGTAAGCACTTCGTTGCTGATATCGATGCGGGGAGAGGCAAATATGATGCTGGCATCCGAAGCCCGGTCGACAATCATCTGGTAACCCTTTTCCTCCGAAATCTTCTTCACGGCGTTGTAAATGTCGTCCTGAATCGGCTGCATCAGGCTCTCTCTTTTTTTGAACAGTTCGCCTTCCGGTCCGAAATATTTCCGGCGCAGTTCGGCCACCTCTTTCTCTTTGGCCACCACCTCTTCCTCTTTTTTCGACTGCTGTTCTTTGGAGAGATACACCTGTTCCGACTTGTAGTTGTTAAACAGCGTTTCGGCCTCTTTGGCTTTGGTTTCGATTTCCCGCTGCCAGCGGGTCGACACCTGCTTCAACTGTTCGTTGGCCATTTCATAAGCCGGGATATTTTTCAAAATATATTCCATGTCGATAAGCGCAAATTTCTGTGCTTTTGCGCCGAAGGCTGCCAGACAGAACACAGCCATAATCACCATTGTCTTTTTCATAATTTTCCGTTTTTAATTCAGTAAATAAATAACAACAATCTGTTTTATTAGACTGTTTGGGTCGCTTTTGGTTTATTTACAGAACCGCGATATTCGATATTCCGGTTAAAATTCCTGTCCCAGAATGAAATGAATCTGGCTGCCGCCCCGTTTGTTGAACACTTTGTCGAAACCGTAGGCCCAGTCGACACCCATCATACCAATCATCGGCAGGAAGATACGCACACCGACACCGGCCGAACGTTTCAGCTGGAACGGGTTGAAATCTTTGATACTTACCCACGCATTACCCGCCTCGACAAAGGAGAGGGCATATATGGTGGACGAGGGTTGCAGCAGTACCGGGAAATGCAGCTCCATACCCAGACGGGTATAGGCGTAGGCATCGTATCCCCAGGGCGTGAGCGAACCGTTTTCGTAGCCTCTCAGCCCGATGGTCTCGGTCGCATAGTTGCTGCTGTATCCCGACATACCGTCACCGCCCACATAGAACGTTTCGAAAGGCGACTTCTTGTATTTGTTGTACGAACCCAGAATACCGAACTCGGCACGGGTCATCAGCACCAGCGTGTGCTGGTTCTCGACAGAGGTAAGGGGCGTAAAGGTTTTGGCTTTAAATTTCCACTTGTGATACTCAATCCATTTGTACATCTTTTCCCGGTCCTCTTTGCTGTTGTTCGGGTCGAGGCTTTTGTAATCGACATGATTGAAGAGCGAGTACGGAGGAGTCAGCTGCACCGACAGGGAGAACTGCGACCCCCGACGGGTGTAAATGGGGTTGTCGATGGAGTTCCGGCTCAAGGTCAGGCCCAGAGAAATGCTGTGCGACTTTCCGTTTTGCAGGAAATAGAGATACTGCCAGTCTTTCAGAATATAGAGCTGGTAATTCAGGTCGGCCACGAAATTAAAGTAGTCATCGGGCCAGTTCAGCCGCTTACCGAAACCGATGGAAGCGCCCAACATCTGCAGCGACTTGCTGGGGTCTATGGCATAACTGTAGTCATAACTGCTGCCATAACCGTAATTGCCGTAATAGCCGTATCCGTAACCGCCGTAATAGCCGTATCCGTAGGGGTCGAGATAGTTATTGTTCCAATAATTCGAGCTGATGTCGGTCTGGCGGCTGTAATACAGCGAAACCGAGAACGAATTGGGCCGTTTGCCGCCGAACCAGGGGTCGAAGAACGACAGGCTGTACGACTGGAAATATTTGGCGTTGGTCTGGGCGCTGATGGTCAGCGTCTGCCCGTCGCCCTGCGGAATAATACCTTTGTACGATTTCGGGTTCAGGAAATTCTTCACCGAGAAGTTGGTAAATTTCAGGCTCAGTTTTCCGATAATACCGGTCTGTCCCCAGCCGGCCGAGAACTCAATCTGGTCATTGGCTTTCGACTGCAATCCGTATATCAGGTCCACCGTTCCGTTATCCGGGTCCGGTTCGGGACGGATATCCATCGACTCCGGATCGAAATGGCCGGTCTGGGCGATTTCACGGGCCGAACGTATCAAGTCCGACTTGTTGAACAACTCGCCCGGTTTGGTCCGCAGCTCCCGGCGCACGACATGCTCATACAGCCGGTCGTTACCGTTGATAATCACTTTGTTGATGCGGGCCTGCTGTCCTTCGTAAATCCGCATCTCCAGGTCGATGGAGTCGTTCTCGACATTGACCTCTATCGGGTCGAGCTGGAAAAAGAGATATCCGTTGTTCATATAGAGATTGGCCACAGCATCTTCATCGTCCATCGTCCGCTCCCGCAGCAATTTCTGGTTGTAGACATCGCCCGGTTTCATGCGCAGCACCGCACTCAGATAATCCGACGGATAGAGCGTATTGCCCAGCCAGCGGATATCCCGGATATAGTATTTCTGACCCTCGTCCACCGTAATGAACACATCGACCGACTTGTCATCATACCGGGCGACGCTGTCGCTGACGATAACCGCATCCCGATACCCCAGCTCATTGTATTTGTCGATAAGCAAATCCAGGTCGGCCCGGAAGTTTTCTTTCACGAATTTTTTGGTTCTGAACAAGTTCACCAGACGGCCCTTTTCGTTGGTCTTCTTCATGGCACGCTGCACCTTGTTGTCGGTCAGCACTTCATTTCCTTCCACATAAATCTTGTGAACCTTGATTTTCTCTTTCTTGTCGATATCGATATCCACAATCACCTGGTTTTCGTGCGAAAGGTCGTCCCGCTGATAAATCTGAACATCGACATTGTTAAATCCTTTTTCCTCAAAAAAACGTTTTATCAGCAATTTGGCCCGGTCGACCAGATTCGGGGTAATCTGATTACCCTTGACCAGACCCAGTTTGAGTTCCAGATCCTCCCGTTCCGATTTCTTGATACCGTTATAGTTAATCTGCGAAATGCGGGGCCGCTCTTTCAGGTCGATATTCAGCCAGGCCTTGTCGCCATATATCTTCGTCACCTCTATCGCCACGTCCGAGAAGAGCCCCTGCCGCCAAAAGCGCTTGATGGCCCGTGTGATACCGTCGCCCGGAATCTCCATCACCTCTCCTACCGTAAGGCCGGAGAATCCGATTAACACATAATCCTCGTAATTCTTCACCCCCGACACCGTTATACCGGCAATCTCATATTTTTTCGGGGTCGCCGTATAAAGCACAGTCGGGTTGTATATCGTATCTGTCGGCGTCCCGTAGGTCTGTGCAAACAGACTCTGCAGGCCCGGCAGAAGGACAATCAACCACAATAAAATAGATTTACGCACCGTCGTATATTGTTCTGTTTTTTCTCCCATTCTCATAATTGCTCGCTGATTTTACCGAAACGTCTCTCCCTGTTCTGATAGTCACAAATCGCCTTATAAAAACTCTCTTTTCCGAAATCGGGCCAGTATTCCGGCGTAAAATAGAGTTCGGCATACGCCGCCTGCCACAACAGAAAGTTACTGATGCGCATCTCTCCGCCCGTTCGTATCAACAAATCGGGGTCGGGCATGGCGGCAGTCGTCAGCCGGTCATCTATCGTGCGGTCGGTAATCTCCTCCACCGCCAGACTTCCCGATACGGCCTGCCGGGCAATCGCTTTCACCGCCTCCACCATTTCCCATTTCGTGGAATAGCTCAACGCCAGTACCAGCGTCAGCCCCGTATTTTGCGAGGTGACCCCGATACACTGGTCCAATTTGGCCTTGACTTCGGCCGGCATCCGGGACAAGTCGCCGATAGCCTGCAATCTCACGTT
Organism: Coprobacter sp.; assembly: GCA_022511245.1. Taxonomy (GTDB): domain Bacteria; phylum Bacteroidota; class Bacteroidia; order Bacteroidales; family Coprobacteraceae; genus Coprobacter. The sequence continues at coordinate 2,486 of JAFLRV010000115.1, read as the reverse complement.
GTGTTTCATCAGTGTCGGCGTTTCGTTCTCTATCGACATCACCATCAGGGCCATCAGGGCGTCCACCTCCTCATCGGGGCGGTTCCAGTTTTCCGTTGAAAAAGCATACAAAGTCAGATATTCGATTCCCGTCTCGACCGATGCTTCGGTCACCATGCGCACCGCTTCTGCCCCATACTGGTGACCGTAGGTGCGTTCCCGGCCCTTCTCTTTCGCCCAGCGGCCGTTACCATCCATAATGATGGCGATATGGCGGGGCAATCGGGATTTGTCTATCTGTTCTTTATATGACATCGTTCACAAGTCGTTTATATATCGTTATTACAAATGGCCCGTTTCCGGCCAAAATCATATGTAATCGAAATCATGGTCAGGGAATACCAGTCGGTATTTTTAAACACAGAACTGTCTATACCCAGCGGGTCCGACAGCTGTTTGCCGTCCAGTTTGTCCCCCAACGTCTTCCGCATCGAAAATTCAAAGCCCACATTCCAGCGGGGAGCCATTTTATATTTCAGCCCCACCCCCAACGGAAGGTTGACATTGAAATATCCGTCGTTCTTCTTCGGGACGCACGTCAGCCCCACACCGGCCAGCAGATAGGGAGAAATGCGTTTCGTTCCCAAATAAGAGTACCCGATTCCGTAATGGAAAAAATTAAATTCGGCCTGAGCGCCCAAATCGAGCACCTGCCGGCCAAAACGGAAATCCCCTCCCGGAAAACGGGTATCGAATGCACGTGTGTCACCCTTGACATACGCTGTCGCCAGGTCGAACTTAATCGCCCAGCGGTAATTGATTGTCCGGCGCAGGATAACTTCCGCCGCCGGACCCGGTTTGCGGAACAAGGCGCTCTGGTTGGCATCACCCATGTAAAAGCCGATGCCCAGACCACCGCCCGCTTCATATTTATAATCCTGTGCGGCCGCCAGAAACGACACGCACCAGACCATTCCCAACAGGAGAATCACTTTCATTCTCATAAAAAACATTTTATAAGAAAAACGGATTCCATCGCCGAAAATTATCTCCATCACCCATTAATTTTCCCCGTTCAGGGTATGGGTGCGAAGGTCAGCTGGTCGATGATTCCCCGCCATATCTGTTTCTGAAGGAGACCTTCCGCATTGTATCCTCCGAACATATATATATAAGGTACGGGGCCGTCGGTCAGTCCGTCGGCCGCACTCATATAAGACGGTACGGCAGCCAGCGACACCCTCTTCCAACCGGCCGGAAGCATGGCGGCAAGCGTATTCGACTCTTCGAAAACAATTACCGATGCAAAAGAGACAGCCGGGAAATCAGCCGGCAGAGCCAGCACCGACGTACGCTCCACCGCATTCCAGTTCTGACCCGGATTGCTGCTGATATAAATATCTTTCAGCGGCCCGTTGCCGTCGGCGCCTCCGATAACGAAGAACGACGTCAACTGCGTATAGGCCCCTATCGTCGAATTATAGAAAAAGCTGTAATACCGGAAAAACATAGCACCCTCTCTCGGCGTAACCGATGAGGAAGCCCCCAGTACGGCCCAGCTGTCGGCTGCACCGTCATAGGCCCATATATCCGCCGTCAGCGTACCGTCGGCCAGTCGTCCGCCCACAAAAGCCGTCTGCGGAACACCATAACTGCCGCCGTCGTATATCTCCGTCATATTGCTGTATCCCGATACCGGGAAACCGCTCTCTATCGGTTTCGGCGTATAGTTCTCCGGACGGGGGTAACAATCGTGCCTGTAGGTATCGCCCTCCTTGACAACACCCAGCAGCCGGCCGGTCTCCGGAGCGGTCCGGGAGTGGCTCCACACGCCGATTAACGACACGAACGGAGCGTCGGTTGCCACCGGCGACCAGCTCCGGCCGTCGGTCGAACGGTAGAGGTTTCCGTCCTCGTCGAGCACATACAGGCAGTCGGGAGCCGCCTGCAGCGACCCGATATTCATGGCGAAGCCCGGCGTTATCAGCTCTTTGTTCCACGCCGATATCTCCGAAGGCGTTTCGCTCACAGCCAGCGAATAGTTCTCCCCGTCACCGGTAAAGCAATATATGGCGCCGTCATACCCGACGGTTTTCTGCACGGTCGGCGCACCGATAGCCGCAGGCAGGTCTGTCGCCGTCAGCTCCCGCCACCGCAGGGAGTCGGAAGCAATCTGGTGCACCCGCACGTCGATATAATAAATCTGCCGGTCGCCGTTCAGAGCCGTCACCGTCATCTTGACCGACGCCTTTTTGTCGGTATCGGTCCAGCTTTTGCCCGAAAAATCCAGCGAATCCGTGCTGTTCGACAGATAATCCACCACCGTAGGTTCGGTCTCATTCTGCTTCACATAAGCGATTTCCACCGCCGACACCGACCGGAACGAGATATTGGCCACCAGCGAAGAGACATCCGACTGGTAAGGGAGCGAATCGGCATTGAAAATATATCCGCTGACCGGGTCTATCGTAAAAAAGCAACTCGAATAAGGTACGCTCGAATTCACT
>JAFLRV010000114.1 GCA_022511245.1 Coprobacter sp. | reverse complement strand
GAAGGCATCTCGAACCATTCGCAAGGTTATGTGACCCAGATGGAAAATCTGAACCGCAACCTGAACGGCCTGAATACGATTTACGAAATACAGTTGAAGAGCATCAGTTCGCAGCTCGACAGCATCGACCGGGTGAATGCCGGATTGAAGAACATCCGCGACATGTACGAATCTTCGGCCGCCGACAGTACGCGCTACTGCGAGGAGACCGAACGGATGACCCGCTATATGCAGCAGTTGAACTCGGTATATGAAAATATGCTGACGGCGATGACCGTGAACATGTATAACCGTCCGATGCCTTCTGCATCGAGACCGGAAGAGATCCCGTTGCCGGGCGAGATGGAAACAACACAGGATTAATCGGCTTTTGCAGAATTCGTTAAACGTTAGAGCAGAAAAGTATGGCTTCACCAAATTCGAACCTTTCTCCGCGACAGAAGATGATAAACTTGATGTATATCGTCCTCACGGCTATGCTGGCGTTGAATGTGTCGTCGGACGTGCTGAACGGATTCCGTCAGGTCGAGGCGGGATTGTCCCGCTCTACCGGCAACTCGACGGTGCAGAACCGAGCCTTGTACAACGAATTGTCGGACTTTAACCGGAAAAATCCGGAAAAGACCGGTGAATGGTATGCCAAAGCTACGGAGGTCACGAACCGTACACAGGAGTTGTATGAATATATTGACAACCTGAAACTTCGCATCGTACAGCAGGCCGACGGCCGGCGGGGCGATGTGTTCGATATCAAGCATCAGGACGACCTGGAAGCGGCCTCACGCATCATGCTGTCTCCCAGCAAGGGCGAGGGGAAGCGGTTGCGGCAGTCGCTGACCGACTATACGCAGGTGGTCTCGTCCATGATTCCCGATACTGCACAGCGGAAGATGATTACGGATTATCTGCTGCCCCGCGTTCCGGAGTCGGGCGTAAAGAATCATAAAAACTGGGAAGAGTCCATGTTTGAAAATATGCCGGTGGCTGCCGCCATCACCATCTTGTCGAAGATACAGAGCGATATCCGCTATGCCGAAGGTGAAGTGCTGCATACCCTGCTGAAAAGTGTCGACGTCGGCGATGTGCGGGTGAACCAGCTGGACGCTTTTGTGATTCCCAGTTCGAAAACGATTATTCGCGGAGGGAAATATTCGGCCGATATCGTGTTGGCAGCGATCGATACCACACAGGTGCCGGTTATTTATATCGGCGGTACGAAACTTCCCGAAGAACAGCGGGGCAAATATGAATTTGTCTGCGGCAAGACAGGCGTATTCGACTTTTCGGGATATCTGGAGGTGCCTCACGGAGACGGAACCCTTACCCGGCACGATTTTACGTCGTCTTATACGGTGGTGGAACCGACAGCTACCGTTTCGGCTACGATGATGAACGTATTGTATGCCGGCATTGACAACCCGATCAGCATTTCGGTGCCGGGTGTGCCGATGCAGTCGGTTTCGGCTACGATGTCGAACGGAACGCTTACCCGCTCCGGCGACCGTTGGATAGCCCGTCCGTCCAAAGTGGGACAGGATGTCACCATTACCGTTACGGCGATGCTCGAAGGCCGTTCACAGGTGGTAAACACCACCCAGTTCCGGGTGCGTCAGCTGCCCGATCCCATGCCTTATATCGCATATAAAGACGAACAGGGGAACGAACGCCGATACAAAGGCGGCAAACCTTTTCCGAAAAGTCTGCTGTTGGCCGCTCCCGGCATACAGGCCGCTATCGACGATGATTTGCTGAATGTGACCTATCGGGTATTGCAGTTCGAAACCGTCTTTTTCGACTCGATGGGCAATGCCATGCCGGAGGTGTCGAACGGGGCGTCTTTCTCGGAACGTCAGAAAACGGCATTGCGCCGCCTTTCGCGCGGAAAACGTTTTTATATCTCCCGGGTGAAAGCGGTCGGACCCGACGGTATCGAACGGGACCTTTCCCCGATAGAGGTAATTATAAATTGAATGTGAAAAGTAAAAAACAGATAATATGAAAGTCTCTGTAACAGTTGCGGCAGCTGTATTGGCCCTTGCGAGCGCCCTGCCGGGCTTTGCCCAAAACCGGTCGACGGTGCGTACGGTGTCGCCGAAAGAAGAAAAAAATGACCTTTCGGTGCGTGCACAGTCTCTGTATGACACGTCGGGGATAACCGATGCCGATATCCCTTGGATGCGGGTGATATACCGTTCGTTGGATTTGACCCAAGAAAAAAATATGCCGTTGTACTATCCCGAAGAGTCGATGGAAGATCAGGAGAATATGTTCCGGCTCATCGTGCGGCTGATGGCCGACGGCAAAATACCGGTATTCGAGTATCTCGACGGCCGGGAAATCTTTACCGAAACATACCGTCTGAAGGTAAAGGATGTGCTCGACCGCTATTATATTCCCTATGAGGAGACGGAAGGGCGCAGGCCGACCTATACCATCGATGACAGCGATATACCTTCCAATGAGGTGTTGTCGTACTACATCCGGGAGAAATGGGTGTTTGACCAGCGGAACTCGAAATTTTATCCGGTCGTGGAGGCGTTGTGTCCGGTTTTGCACCGGTCCGGAGATTTTGGCGGCGAGGCGGTGAAATATCCGATGTTCTGGGTTCGGTACAACGACGTGAAGCCCTACTTGTCGCAGCAATATATATTGACGAACAACGAAAACAACATACAGCAGTACACGTTTGACGATTATTTCCAGTTGCGCCTGTTCGACGGAGAGATATACAAGACGACCAATTTGCGCAATATGTCGCTGATGCAGATGTATCCTTCCGATACGGCCCGCATAGAGGCTCAGAACAAAATCGAAGAACAGCTGAAATCGTTCGAGGACAATTTGTGGGTTAAACAGCCCCAGACGGCGGCAACAACCGGAAAAGAGAGAGGTACGTCGAAAGGGGATGCAACGGTAACCGACCCTTCGGGGGCTCCATCTGCCGAAGCCCGTCCGGCCCGCTCGTCGCGCGGGACGACACAGGCCGCCAAGCCCTCTTCTCCCAAAGCTGCCAAGCCGGCCAAAGCCAAATCTCCGGCACCTAAATCGTCACCGGCAGGCAGTAGCGCCGCTCCGGTACGTTCGGTCCGGCGAACCAAATAAGAAAGATTAACGGAGGTACGGATATTTAAAAAGCTACGGCCCGACAGGGCTGTAGCTTTTTTTATTTATCAGGTGCGTTTTTATTGCTCTTTCCAGTCTCCGTTTTCTTGAATGAGGGCAATCAGCCGTTCTACGGCGTTGACTTCGGGAATATTCATTTCAATGCACTTTTTCCCTTTGTAAAGACTTATTTTGCCCCGACCTGCTCCTACATAGCCGTAATCGGCATCGGCCATTTCTCCCGGTCCGTTGACAATGCAGCCCATGATGCCTATCTTGAGCCCTTTCAGGTGGCTGGTGGCCGCTTTGACCCGTGCAATGGTCTGCTGCAGGTCGAACAAGGTGCGGCCGCATCCGGGACAGGAGATGTATTCTGTCTTGCTGAAACGTTGTCGGGCGGCCTGCAGGATGCCGAACATGTTTTGCACCAGCCGGCCGGCGGGAATGTCTCCGTTGTTGCGGAGCCAGATACCGTCGGCAAAACCGTCGAGCAGGAGCGCCCCGAAATCGGCTCCGGCTTTCAGTTGCAGCTCTTCTTCTCCGGATTCGCTGTATTCACGGCGCAGAATGACGGGCGATTCCACACCGTCTTGTATCAACCGGTGCAGCATGGCCCGATATTCGCCTACCGGATTGAGGTGAAACGAATCGAGGATGAGTACGATGTGCGGGTCTTGCCGAAGGAGGTCACGCACCCCGTCGTTGTAGCAGCTGTACTGCAGCTCCAGAAATTTTACGGGAGCGGCGCACGACAGGATATCGCCGGTTTGTTCCGTTGTAAAGAGCGGATATCGGTTCGCTCCCGGTTTCCAGTACCGGAAATCCACTATCTGTCCTGCCGGTTCCGGAACTTCTCCGGCGGCTGTGCCGGTGTAGCAGAAATCAGGCGACAACCCTTGCGGTGTACCGGCTGACCCGTCGGCAATGACTACGGGAAGCTGTTCCCCTCCCATGATGCCGGTTGCCCGTGTTTTGCGCCGGGAGGGATTCAGGTAGTCGACGGCGGGTGCCGGGCTGCCTTCGATGGCCGCATGACCGGCCCGGCCGGTGATGTAATCGACCAGTTTGCGGGCTACGGGTATTTCACATTCGGGGGCTTCGCTGAGCGAAACCCGTATCGTGTCTCCGATACCGTCGGCCAGCAATGTGCCGATGCCTACCGCCGATTTGATGCGTCCGTCTTCGCCGTCTCCGGCTTCGGTGACGCCGAGATGCAGCGGATAGTGCATATCTTCTTTATACATGGCTGCTATCAGACAGCGCACGGTGCGTACCATAACGGCCGTATTGGAGGCTTTAATGGAGATAACCACGTCGGAGAACGATTCTTCTTTGCAAATGCGCAGAAATTCGAGACACGATTCGGTCATGCCTTCGGGGGTATCTCCGTAGCGGCTCATGATGCGGTCGGAGAGAGAACCGTGATTGACTCCGATGCGGACTGCTGTCTTGTGCTCCCGGCAGATGTTCAGAAACGGGACAAGCCGGGCCCGTATCTTCTCTATCTCGGCCGCATATTCCTCGTCGGTGTATTCGAGATGTCTGAACTTGCGGGCGCAGTCGACAAAGTTGCCGGGATTGATGCGCACTTTTTCGACCGTTGTGGCGGCCACGTCGGCGGCGTTGGGGTTGAAATGGATATCGGCCACCAGCGGCGTATGATATCCCCGCCGGTGCAATTCTTCTTCAATGGCGGCCAGATTCCCGGCCTCTTTCACTCCCTGCGCCGTCAGCCGCACATATTCGCCTCCGGCTTCGATGATGCGGATGCTCTGTTCGACACAGGCTGCCGTATCCATCGTCGAGGTGTTGGTCATCGACTGGATGCGTATGGGATGCGTGCCGCCCAGCGGTGTGTTCCCGATGTTGACCTCCGTACTTTCCCGGCGGTGATAATTGAAATAATCCATAGCCCGTTTCCGGAATCAGTTGGTTTTGTATTTGTACTCTATTTTGGCCAGTTCGGCATTGGCGTCGGTAATTTTTTTCGTCAGTCCGGCTTTGTAGTTTTTCACTTTCTCCGCAATCGTTTCGTCGGTGAGAGCCAGTATCTGTGTCGCCAGTATAGCGGCATTGAGCGAGGCATTGATGCCGACCGTCGCTACCGGTATGCCGGGAGGCATTTGTACGATAGCCAGCAGAGCGTCCATGCCTTCGAGTGTCGATTTGATGGGGATGCCTATCACCGGAACGGAGGTCATCGATGCAATAACGCCCGGCAGGTGGGCGGCCATGCCGGCCGCAGCGATAATCACTTTAATGCCCCGTTTCTGGGCATTGGCGGCAAACGCTTCGACTTCGGCCGGTGTACGGTGTGCCGAAAGGGCGTGCAGTTCAAACGGAATTTCGAACTCATCGAGCAGCTTGGCTGCTTTTTCCATAACGGGCAGGTCGGATGTGCTGCCCATGATAATGCTTACAATCGGATTCATATGATACAAATATTTCAAGTTATATCTCTTTTCGTAACCGGGCTACCGGCAGACCCAGCTGCTCCCGGTATTTGGCTACGGTGCGCCGGGCGATGATGTAGCCTTTTTCTTTGAGCATCTCGCACAGTTTGTCGTCGGCCAGCGGTTTGCGCTTGTCTTCGTGTTCGATGCATTCCTGCAATATTTTTTTGATTTCCCGAGACGAGACCTCTTCGCCGGAGTCGTTCTGCATCGATTCGGAGAAAAAGTATTTCAGCGGATAGATACCGAAAGAGGTCTGCACATACTTGCTGTTGCTGGCCCGTGAGATGGTGGAAATGTCGAATCCGGTGCGCTCGGCCACATCCCGCAGTATCATGGGGCGGAGATTGCTTTCGTCGCCGGAGAGGAAAAACTCTTTCTGTAGGTCGATAATCACCTGCATGGTTTGCAGCAGGGTCTGCTGCCGCTGCCGGACGGCTTCGACGAACCACTGGGCGGCATCGAGTTTCTGTTTGATAAAAAGCAAGGCGTCTTTACGGTCACGGGTCCGGTTTTGTTTGTTGCCCATATACTCTTCCAACATCTGGGTGTATGAACGGCTGATGCGCAGTTCGGGCAGCTGGCTGTTGTTGAGACTGAGCGTAAGCACTCCGTCCTGTGCGTCGACAATAAAGTCGGGTACAATCTGGCTCATGCCGTCGCTGAACGAGTCGCTCCATACATTGCCCGGTTTGGGGTTGAGAAGGGTTATTTCCCGGATGGCCTCTTTCAGTTGTTCTTCCCCGATATTGTGCTGCCGGAGAATCTTGTCGTAATGTTTTTTGGAAAATTCGTCGAACGACTCTTCGATAATGCGGTACGCCAGCAGGGTCGCCGGTGTGGCCGGTTTGCGTTCGAGTTGCAGCAACAGGCATTCCCGCAGGTTGGAAGACCCGGTTCCGGCCGGCTCGAAGTCCTGGATGATTTGCAGCAGTTCTTCCAGTTTTTCGGTGCTGATGTCGATGCCGACCTGGAAAATAAGGTCGTCGGAAATGGCGGAGAGGGGGCGTTGCAGATAGCCGTTGTCGTCGATATTGCCGATAATGTATTCGGCAATCTTGTATTCCTGCTCGTCGAGGTGGCGCTCTCCGAGCTGTTGCAGCAGGTGGTCGTGAAAAGAGGAACTGCCGGAAAACGGAATCTCCTCCCGCCGGTCTTTTTGTGAAAAATTGTCGGCCTCCAGTTTGTAATCGGGGATGTCGTCTTCGCTCATGTAGTCGGCCATAGAGAGTTCTTCGGCGCTTTCGTCCGACCCTTCTTCATCGGATGTATTGCCATATGTCTCGATTTCTCCGGCCGGTTCATCGGGTCCTTCTTCCAGTGCGGGGTTGTCGACCAGTTCCTGTTTGATGCGCTCTTCCAACTCGACAGCCGTGAGTTCAAGCAACCGTATCACCTGTATCTGTTGAGGCGACAGTTTCTGTTGCAATTTCTGTTGCAGTTGTTGTTTCAGCATCGTTCGGGCCGGATAAAATTTTTCACAAACGAAGGTAATATTTTTTTCTGTTAATCTGTATCGTTTGTTCCGCTTTTGACCGTAAAAAGTACAATTCGGGGCATGGCCGGACAATAAAAAAGCAGTTACATGTTGTAACTGCTTGATTTCGTGTGGTCCCACTTGGGCTTGAACCAAGGACCCCCTGATTATGAGTCAGATGCTC
>JAFLRV010000113.1 GCA_022511245.1 Coprobacter sp. | reverse complement strand
CCCCACTCCTTGTCGGTGTAATAGTTGTAATAGTCGGCCCGGCACCGGTTCTTTTTCAACGCCCGTTCCTCCGCCTCTTTTTCCGTTGCGCCTTCCCGTTCCGTGATTCTCTTTATCCGGTCCTGCAAAGGGGCGTGGATAAACACCTTGACACACATCGGATAATCCCGCAGGATATAGTCGGCGCATCTTCCCACGAATACGCAGGGGCCGGATTCGGCCAGCCGCACGATGGTGTCGGACTGAATCTTGAATATGTTTTCGTTGCTCAGCGAGCTGTCGTTGCCGAACGTTCCGCTCCATGTCGTTATCAGGTTGCACAGCGAACGGGGAGCCGTTTCGTCGGCCTTTTCGAAATATTCCGAACTCAAGCCGCTCTCCCGGGCAGCCTCCCGGATGAGTTCCTTGTCGTAGTAGGCGATGTCGAACAGCCGGGCGAGACGCCGGCCGATATCCCTTCCTCCGCTTCCGAACTGGCGGCCGATAGTAATAATCAGATGATCCTTCATAACCGTGCCGATATGGATTGGCCGGACAAACTTACAAAGTTTAATTGAAAAAAGAAACATTTTTTTATCAATCCTTCATGAAAGTCGGCGATTCCGCCCTTTTAACCGGCAGCAGCCCTCCGTTCAATTCTTTACAAGAGAGAAAAACTTTTAAAATATGATTACAGAGCGGCGCAATGTAGCACAAAATAGTTATTTTTGTGCGTTCACATTCAGGAAGGAGGAGAAAAACAAGATATTCCCGATGTACAGATTCGGTAAAAAAATAGCAGTGGTATGGATGCTGGTGGTCCTGCTGTCGGTGACGGTGCAGGCACAGATAAATACCGACCGGGTAATGAACATCGGCCGCAATGCCCTCTATTTTGAAGACTATATCCTTTCGATACAGTATTTCAATCAGGTCATCAATGTCAAACCCTATCTGGCCGAACCCTATTTTTACCGGGCCGCCGCCAAACTCAGCCTCGAAGACTATAAAGGCGCCGAAGAAGATGCCGGCAAATGTCTCGAACGCAACCCCTTTATTACCGGAGCCTATCAGGTGCGGGGGATTGCCCGGCAGAATCTGGGCGATTACGAGGGAGCCATCGAAGATTACTCCGGCGGATTGAAATACGCCCCCGAAGACCGCACTTTTCTGGGCAACAAAGCCATTGCCGAAGTGCAGCTGAAAAAGTATGACGAGGCCGAAGCCACCTTCGCCGAACTGATAAAGAAACACCCCTCTTACTGCAATGCCTATCTCAGCCGTTCGCAGTTCTGGCTCGAAAAGAAAGACACCGTCAAGGCCCTTTCCGATATCGACAAGGCCATAACCCTCGACAAACATCTCTCCTTTGCCTACGCCCAGCGGGCCATTATCAAGTTTCAGTTCGGCAAGGACTATGCCGATGCGCTCGAAGACATGAATCAGGCGCTGAAACTCGACCCCAACATGACCGCCTATTACCTGAATCGGGGCATTATCCGTTACTATATGGACGATTTGCGCGGTTCTATGGCCGATTACGACCGGGTCATCGAACTCGACGCCGATAACGTGATGGCCCGCTACAATCGGGGGTTGCTGCGCATGCAGGTAGGGGAGCGCAACAAAGCGGTCGAAGACTTCACTTTCGTGCTGAAATACGAGCCCGACAACTTTTTTGCCCTCTACAACCGGGCGCTGCTCTACGACTGGCTGGGCAATTACCGGGCCGCCGTAGCCGATTACGACAAAGTGCTCGAACAGTATCCCGATTTCCCCGACGGATACTATGCCCGCTCGGAAGCCAAACGCAAGCAAGGCAACCTCTCCGGCGGAGAAAAAGACTATAAGAAAGCCCTCGCACTCTACCAGAAACAGCGGCGGGAACTGGAGACCGACCCCGACGGCGACCCCGAAGAAGAACCGGCGGCCGACAGCGACAAGACCCGCCGGGAGTCCGACAAGAACATCAATAAATTCGACCGTCTGCTCGTGGCCGACAACAACGACATCAAGAGCAAATATGAAAACGAAATACGGGGGCGGGTACAGGACAAGAACATAAAAATCGAAATCGAACCGCCGTTCCTCTTTACCTATTATGAAAAAGAAGACAAAGTACGCTCCAACGTGCGCTATTCCAAAGAGCTCGACGAACTGAACCGTCTCGGTCTGCTGCCGATGAAGCTGCTGATTACCAATTCCGAAGCCTCGCTCTCGACCCCTCAGATTGAAAGACATTTCCGTTCGCTCGACGACTATTCCCGGCTCATCGGGATAAACCCCGACAATCCCGCGCCCTATTTTTGCCGTTCGCTCGACTATATGCTCGTACAGGATTTTGCCAGTGCCGTCGAAGACCTCAACCGGGTAATCCAGCTGAGCGACAATTTCATGTTCGCCTATTTTAACCGGGCCGCCGTCCGTTTCAAACAGATAGAATACACCCTTTCCGGCGAATCCGCCGCCGCTGCCCCCGATTACCCCGCCGCCGCTTTGGCCTCCCGCATGCCCGCCGCCAAACCCCTGTCCGGCCGGGACCCCGCCGCCGGAGCATCCGACAAAAAACTGTCGATGGAATATGAAATGGTGCTGCGCGATTACGACAAAGTCATAGAAATGGCACCCGGATTCGTATACGCCTATTACAACCGGGCCAATGTGCGCTGCGCACAAAAAGATTTCAGGGCGGCGCTGGCCGACTACAACGAAGCCATACGGCTCAAACCCGATTTTGCCGACGCCTATTTCAATCGGGGGCTCGTATATGTCTTTTTGGGCGAAAATCAGAAAGGAATCGACGACTTGAGCAAAGCCGGCGAACTGGGCATCGTCTCCTCTTACAATATCATCAAACGGCTCAGCGACTGACCCGGCCTTTTTTCTCCCCAACGGCTTGTCTCTCTCCCTGTTAAGCCGATTTTCCGTTATGATAATTTAAAAATCGGACACACCATTTAAAAAAAATAAATCAAAAAAGTTGCACAAAAACTTTTCATTTATTAGTTTATAATATATATTTGCGGGGTTTTTTTAGAAAATAATGCAAAATACAACATAATTAACCAAAGAGGTGTATCCCGGCATTAGAGTCGGCTCATGTTCCGAATCAGTTAAAAGCGAGTGCAGAAATTCAACGGTTGCCAATGTAACATATCAGAAATTTTTGCCGGAAAGACAAGCGTGAATAAAAAAGAAAAGTGCAGCAATTGTTCCGGCCAATAAAAAAAATATGAAAAAAACGGTTTATTTATTTTTAATGTGCCTTGTAAGCACATGTATCAACCTTTCACCCGTCACTGCCCAGACATCCAAGAAAGAGGCGAAAGTTATCGAGGTGAAAGGTAAGGTTGTATCAGAAGAAGACGGCGAGCCGCTTATCGGGGTGACCGTCATAGTCAAAGGCGATAAAAAAGGGACATCCACCGACATGGACGGAGTGTTTCACCTTGCCGGAGTAAAAGAAAACGCTGTGTTGCAGTTTTCATTTATCGGCATGGTGTCGCAGGAAGTGAAGGCATCGGCCCAAATGACGGTGACGATGGCACCCGATGTGCACACCCTCTCCGATGTGGTGGTGACCGGTATGCAGAAGATGGACAAGCGGATGTTTACCGGAGCCACGACCAAATTGTCGGCCGACGATATCAAGCTGGACGGTATCCCCGAAATCAGCCGGGCGCTCGAAGGCCGGGCCGCCGGAGTCTCGGTGCAGAACGTGTCGGCCACCTTCGGTACGGCCCCTAAAATCCGGGTGCGTGGAGCCACCTCCATCTACGGCAGCTCCAAACCGCTGTGGGTAGTCGACGGCGTGATTATGGAAGACGTTACCGAAGTCGATGCCGACAATCTCTCCTCCGGAGACGCCGTGACCCTGATTAGTTCGGCCATCGCCGGATTGAATGCCGACGATATCGAAAGTTTCCAGATACTCAAAGACGGTTCCGCCACCTCCATCTACGGCGCCAGAGCTATGGCCGGCGTTATCGTGGTAACCACCAAGAAAGGGCGGGAGGGAAGCAGCAAAATCTCCTATACCGGAGAGTTCACCATGCGGCTCAAACCCAACTACCGGAATTTCAACATCCTCAATTCGCAGGAACAGATGGGCGTGTACCGGGAGCTCGAAAACGCCGGATACCTCAACTTTTCCGATGTATATCGGGCCTCCAGCAGCGGTGTTTACGGGAAGATGTACCATTTGATTAACGACTACGACCCCGTGACCGGCAGCTACGGACTGGAGAATACCCCCGAAGCCCGGAACGCCTACCTCCGGGAAGCCGAATACCGCAATACCGACTGGTTCGACCTGCTCTTCAACAACAGCGTTTCCCAGAATCACGCCGTCAGTCTCTCCTCCGGTACCCAGAAAGCCTCCTATTACGCCTCGTTGAGTGCGATGAACGATCCGGGCTGGACCAAACAGAGCAACGTAAGACGCTATACCGCCAATTTTAACGCCCTCTACAACATTTCGAAATCATTGTCGGTCAATCTTATCGGAAATGCCGCATACCGCAAGCAGCGGGCACCGGGAACCCTCAGCTCATCCGTCGACCCGGTCAGCGGAGAAGTGAAGCGCGACTTCGACATCAACCCCTACAGTTATGCCCTCAATACCTCGCGCACGCTCGACCCCGATGCCTATTACGTGCGCAATTACGCCCCGTTCAACATTTTCAACGAGTTGGATAACAACTATATCGACCTGCGTGTCGCCGATTTGAAATTTCAGGGCGAACTGAGATATAAACCCATTAAGAAAGTCGAACTGGCGGTTTTAGGAGCCTACAAAGCCTCCTTTACCAAACAAGAACACTGCATTTCCGACTATTCGAATCAGGCGTGGGCCTACCGGGCGATGGACGATGCCACCATGCGGGCCGCCAATCCTTGGCTCTATACCGACCCCGAAAACGCCAACTCCCTGCCCGTTTCCGTATTGCCCGTCGGCGGTTTTTACCGGCAGACCGACTACGGCATGCAGAGCTACGATTTCCGGGCTACGGCCAGCTATAACGATGTCTACAACGACAATCACATCTTCAATTTCTTCGGCGGTATGGAACTCAACGCCGTCGACCGTGACCGCACCTGGTTCAACGGCGTAGGGTTGCAGTACGATATGGGAATGCTGCCCTCCTACGATTACTTCTATTTTAAACAAGGCAGCGAAGAAAACGCACAATACTACACCGTAGAAAGCACCCGGCAGCGCGAAGTCTCCTTCTTCGGTACCGCCACCTATTCGTGGCAGGGACGTTACACCCTCAACGGAACCATCCGTTACGAAGGCTCCAACAAACTGGGCCGGAGCCGTTCGTCACGCTGGCTGCCCACGTGGAATGTGTCGGCCGCCTGGAACGCCCACGAAGAAAAATTCTGGGACCCCATCCGGAACGCCATATCCAACATGACGGTGAAGATGTCCTACTCGCTTACCGCAGATCGCGGCCCCGCCTCCGTGAGCAATTCGCTCGCCATCATTCAGAGCTACAACCCCTGGCGCCCCTTTACCTCCGTCAAGGAGTCGGGATTGCAGATTACCGATACCGAAAACCGGGATTTGACCTACGAGAAAAAACACGAGTTCAATATCGGTGCCGATCTCGGATTCCTCAACAACCGCATCAATTTGTCCGTCGACTGGTATAAACGGAACAACTTCGACCTCATCGGTATCATCAATACCAAAGGAGTAGGAGGGCAGGTGACCAAATTTGCCAATGTGGCCAGCATGGAGTCGCACGGTACCGAAATCTCCCTCTCCACCCACAACATCCGGACCAAAGATTTCAGCTGGACGACCGATTTCATCTTCTCCCACGCCAAAAACCGGGTAACCAGTCTCCAGTCCAATTCCTACGTTATCGAGATGATCAGCGGCAGCGGGTTTGCGCTCGAAGGCTACCCCGTGAGAGCCTTGTTCTCGATGGATTATCGGGGCCTGAACGACGAAGGCTACCCCACCTTTATCAACGAAGACGGCCGCCTGACGGTCAGCAACATCAATTTCCAGGAGCAGAACAAAAAAGACCATCTGATATACGAAGGACCCACCGACCCCACCATATCGGGAAGTTTCGGTAACGTGTTCCGGCTCAAAGATTTTGTACTCAATGTCTTTATCACCTATTCCGGCGGGAATGTAGTCCGGCTCAATCCCGTGTTCCGCAACCGGTACAGCGATTTGGACGCCATGCCGAGAGAGTTTATCAACCGGTGGACCAAATCCGGCGACGAGAAATATACCGATGTTCCCGTTATTGCCGACAAGCGGGCCAACCAGCAGGATCCCTATTTGAGTTACGCCTACAATGCCTATAACTACTCGACCGAGCGCATTGCCAAAGGCGACTTTATCCGCATGAAAGAGATATCGCTGACCTACAACTTCCCCCAGAAGCTGATTAAGAACTGGCACATCAGCGATTTGTCCCTCAAGTTGCAGGGAACCAATCTCTTCCTGATATATGCCGACCGGAAACTCAACGGACAGGACCCCGAATTCTTCAACAGCGGAGGCGTGGCCACACCGAGTCCCCGTCAGTTTACATTAACACTCAGGTTAGGAATTTAATTAAGGATATAGCCATATGAAAAATAAAACAGTATATACTATTGCAACACTCGGACTCTGTGGCGGGTTGCTCTCCTGCAGCGATTTTCTGGATACCCTGCCCGACAACCGTACCGAGATAAACACCGCCGACAAGGTGACCAACATTCTGGTGTCGGCCTATCCCTCCATATCACCCATTATGATACAGGAGCTCTCCTCCGACAACGCCAAAGACAACGGCAATCTCTACGATGTGTACGGCCAGTTGCAGCAGGACGCCTATTTGTGGCGGGATGTCACGGTCGACGATACCGATGCCCCCAAAAACATCTGGGATTCCCATTACAGTGCCATCGCTTCGGCCAATATGGCCCTGCAGGCGATAAAAGAGATGGGCGACCCCGTATCGCTCTCCCCCCAGAAAGGCGAAGCCCTTATCTGCCGGGCCTACGCACACTTCCAGCTGGCCAACCTTTTCTGCATGGCATATAATCCCCAGACAGCCGATACCGAACTCGGCATTCCCTACATCACCGAACCGGAACATACGGTCGAGAGCGATGCCGAACGGGGTACGCTGAAAGAAGTGTTCGAAAAATGCCGGCAGGATATCGAAGAGGGTCTTCCCCTCATTAACGACGAAATATATTCGGTACCCAACTACCATTTCAATAAA
>JAFLRV010000112.1 GCA_022511245.1 Coprobacter sp. | reverse complement strand
CATGTCGCCTTTCCTGTGGGCGCTGATGATGAAACGCATCAACAAATCGATACTGGCACGGGATGCCCGCAGTACCAATCTGGTTCCCCTGTTGTTGATTGTGATTGTCCGTTTCCTTATCGGACTGGCTATTGTCGTCTATTTCCTCTCGGCCATTCATTCCCAGCGCATGGGCGTATTGTTGGGCGTATCGCTCTTTATTGTGGTCTCCCTTTTCTTTTCCAAACGGCTGCAACAGCAGATTCTTTCGCTTGAAGACCGGTTTATCGACAACCTCAACGAGCGCGAATTGCGCCGTACCGGTAAGAAAAACAATCTTGTACACAATATGCACCTTGCCCATGTCGAGGTTTTCGGCAACTGTTCCTTTATCGGCAAACGGCTGGCCGATGCCAATATCCATCGGGAGTACGGTGTGAATATTGTCAGCATTAAGCGGGGCAATAAACAGATTAATATCCCGAAAGGCGACAGCCGTCTTTTTCCCGGCGATGTGGTAAGTCTCATCGGTACCGATGAGCAGATACAGCGTTTCCTGGAGGCTGTCGAACCCGATGAAACCGCTGAGAACGAAACCGCCGAAGTACATTTCGAATTCGAGCAGGTGGCCATTCCCGACAATTCGCCGCTGGTGGGCAAGACCCTTGCGCAGTCGGGTATCCGTGACAAGGACTCCTGTCTGGTTGTCGGGCTCGAACGGGCCGACGGCACCTTTGTCGAACCTTCGGCCGACCTGTTGTTCCTCGCCGGTGACAGGATGTGGATTGTGGGCGAAAGAGAGAAACTCGCTTCGATATTGGGATAAATCCGTATTGCGGTTTCTCGCTTAATCGTTATATTTGTACACAGAATCATACTAAATAACAACTATATCTCATGCAGGAAAAAATTATTATTCTTGATTTCGGCTCGCAAACTACCCAGCTCATCGGACGCCGGGTGCGCGAGTTGGATACCTATTGCGAAATATTGCCGTACAACAAGTTCCCGAAAGGAGACGAGAGCATCAAAGGCGTGATTCTTTCAGGCAGCCCTTTCTCGGTGTACGATGAGAAAGCATTCAAAATCGTGCTGGACGATATACGGGGCAAATATCCTATCTTGGGTATCTGCTATGGCGCACAGTTCATCGCCTACACTTGCGGCGGTACGGTCGAGCCGGCCGGAACCCGTGAATATGGCCGGGCACACTTGTCGGCTTTCGATACCGATAACGTGCTTTTTAAAGGTATCCGGTTGGGAACGCAGGTGTGGATGTCGCACGGCGACACCATTACCTCTATACCCGCCAATTTTAAGAAAATCGCCTCTACCGATGAGGTGGCCATTGCCGCTTATCAGGTGGAGAACGAACAGATTTGGGGCGTGCAGTTCCATCCCGAAGTGTATCATACGGAGGAGGGAACGCAGTTGTTGAAAAATTTCGTTGTCGACATTTGCGGATGCAAACAGGATTGGTCGCCCGCTTCGTTTATCGAGAGTACCGTAGCCGAATTGCGGGCTCAGTTGGGCGATGACAAAGTGGTGTTGGGACTTAGCGGCGGAGTCGATTCGTCGGTAGCTGCCGTACTGCTCAACCGGGCCATCGGAAAAAATCTTACCTGCATATTCGTTGATCACGGGATGCTGCGCAAGAACGAGTTCAAAAACGTGTTGCACGATTACGAGTGTCTGGGGCTGAATGTTATCGGTGTCGATGCCAGTGCCAAGTTTTTCGGCGAGCTGGCCGGCGTTACCGAACCCGAACGCAAGCGCAAAATCATCGGCAAGGGCTTTATCGACGTGTTCGACGAAGAGGCCCACAAGATAAAGGATGTCAAATGGCTGGCTCAGGGAACGATTTATCCCGATTGCATCGAATCGCTTTCGATTACCGGAACGGTCATCAAGAGCCATCATAATGTAGGCGGACTGCCCGAAAAGATGAATCTGAAACTGTGCGAACCCCTCCGGCTCCTTTTTAAGGACGAAGTCCGGCGGGTAGGACGGGAACTGGGCATGCCCGAACACCTCATTACCCGGCATCCCTTTCCCGGACCGGGACTGGCCGTGCGCATTCTCGGTGACATTACCCCCGAGAAGGTTCGCATTTTGCAGGATGCCGACGATATCTTTATTCAGGGTCTGCGTGACTGGAACCTCTATAACGAGGTATGGCAGGCCGGAGTAGTGCTGTTGCCGGTACAGTCGGTCGGTGTCATGGGAGACGAACGCACCTACGAGCGGGCAGTAGCTTTGCGGGCCGTCACCTCGACCGATGCCATGACGGCCGACTGGGCCAAACTGCCTTATGAATTTCTCGGCAAGGTTTCCAACGAAATTATCAATAAGGTCAAAGGCGTGAATCGGGTTGTGTACGATATCAGCTCCAAACCGCCCTCGACTATTGAGTGGGAGTAAGAGCGTTTTTACACATAAAAAAGAGTTGTGCATCCTTGATGCACAACTCTTTTTCTTATATCTCATTTATTTTTATTGAAAAAATCGGTCTAATAATGATAAATCAGAGACATTATATTCTTGTATGCAAGGTTCTTTAGGTTTAGAATATTCATATTCATCATCACCAAGTTCTTCTTCAAATATACATTCTTTTTTGATTTTTCCATTATTAATTGTTAATTTATACCACCCACCAAATCCCATATGTCCGTAACACAATAAAACATAGTTTTTTCCGATATGGTATGTACAATTAAATACTCCTTCTTCAGTTGTTATTTTTTTTAGATTGCCATTGTTATTTACATATGCGTCTAATTTGGAATCTGCCGTGCTGGTTCCTGTTGTTACCCATAGCTCGGGAATTTTGTCACCGTCTAAATCGGTCATAAAATATTGAGGTTCATCATTTGGATCTGGAAATGCAGCATAGGCATCCTTGAGAACTTTTGTCATTAGAGTTTTTAATCGTGCTTTTTCTTGAGTCTGTTTTTCTGATTCTTCACTTGCTTGGTTTATATGGGTCTGATTGTGGTTGATAGAATCGATATAAGTTATAAACTCTTGCGAGGTATGGGCGTTTAAGTCTTGTTTTTCTTGAATCTGTTGTATATTTTTTACTGTTTCTTCTTGTTTATAAATACTATAAAGCGTAAGAACTAATGATATAGAACTTAATATTAATAAAATGGTAACGGCTCTTTGTAAAAACGTTTTTTCTTTTGTATTGTTTTCCATATTTTTTATAAATGCATACAGGCTCTTTATGCGGTTTAGAATGTGAATAATAAAATAGGCATATAAAAAAGTGGAGCCTGAAATTCACTTATTTTGTTGGATAGGACTCTAGGAATAGCCTTTTTGAATACAAACAAGTGAAGAAACTCCACTCTGACTGTATATCATTACATGATATTACAAGCCAAAGAGAGCATGTTTCATTTTCATTCTGTATTCTATTGGCTAAATTTCCTAGGTTTCTCCAACAAGAATGAAGCGAAAACGCTTTCTTAATATGTCTTTTACCCTTGTGGGTTCAGTGAACAAAGATAATTATTTCTTTTGACAATCGTATTAATTTGAAATATTTATTCATTTCTATATGTCCTGAATAAAAATGAGATAACTATATAGAATATAAACTTTTTAGTCCGGGTCTCTGTTATGTTTACGATGTTTCGCCGGTGCGGAACGGATACAAAACGAAAACAGATACAGATGAAAAAGAAATTACACGCAGGCATACTGCTCTGTTGCACTCTTTTGGCTTTGCCTGTTGCGGCTCAGCAGGAGGAGAGCCGTCCCCGAGAGATTATCTTTTTGTGGGGTCGGGGAGAAGGTCCCGAAGAGATTGTCGAAATTTTTGACGAAACGCAGTCGCAACACTTTCAGGACCCTCAGGCACCCCGTTTTCTGCTGATTGACCAGCGGCACCGGGTGGCGCTGGGTATCGGCGGTTATGTGAAGATGACCGTTTCTGACGATTTCAAGGGCATATCGGAAAGCGTAGACTTTATTCCTTTCGACATACCGGTGCCGAACAACGGTGTAGACAACGGCCAGTTTCAGATGGATGTTTTTACCTCACGACTTTTTCTGAAACTGGTGGGCAACAACCGGGTACTGGGTAATTATACCGCTTATATCGAGACCGATTTTCGGGGGTATCGTCATGCGTTGCATCTGCGGCAGGCGTATGTTTCGATGCGGGGTTTCCTGTTGGGACAATCGTGGAGCACCTTCTCCGATGTGGCGGCGATGCCCCCGACTATCGATTTTCAGGGACCCAACGGCAATACCGACCTGCGCAATGTACAGCTTCGCTATACGTTCGGTATGGGCAAGCACTGGAAAGCGGCACTGGCGCTGGAGGCGCCCGGTGTGAGTTATACACTGGCCGGCCGTACCGGTTCGCTGCGGCAGCGGATGCCCGATATCCCGCTGTGGTTGCAGTTTGGCTGGGGAAAATCCAGTCATATCCGGGCATCGGCTCTCTTTCGGGGGCTTTCGTACCGTAACGAGGTGTTGCATCGCAACCGGATGTGTATGGGATGGGGCGTGCAGTTGAGCGGTGTGGCCGAGTTGGGCCGTCCGGTAACTTTCTATTATCAGGGTACATATGGCAAAGGGATTGCCCGTTATGTTGCCGATTTGTCAGACAACAATCTCGATTTGGTGCCCGATCCCGAAAAACCGGGTCATTTGCAGGCATTGCCGGTGCTGGCCGCTGTGGGCGGTTTGCAGTGGAACATCTCTTCGAAATTTTTTACTTCAGCCAATTACAGCTTTGTGCGCATCCGTCATGAGAATGCCTATGCTCCGGCAGCCCAGTACAAATTGGGACAGTACATTTGCGGCAACCTTTTCTGCCACCTGACGCCCGATTGCATGATAGGGGTCGAGTACCTGCACGGCATCCGGGAAAACGACAATACCCGGCGGGGACATGCCAACCGCATACAGGCGTCGGTACAGTATAATTTTTGACAAAACGGCATACAAAAAAACGGAAAGGAATATTTTTCCTTTCCGTTTTTTTATACAGGTAAATATCTTTTTTTATTTGATGATGCCGTCTCGCCGCATCAGTGCATCAATGGTCGGCTCTTGTCCCCGAAAACGCGTGTAAAGCGTCATGGGGTCTTCCGTCCCGCCTTTTTCCAGGATATTTTCCCGGAACGAAGTTGCGGTTGTGCGGTCGAAAATGCCATTTTGGATGAACATCGAAAAAGCATCGGCGTCGAGCACTTCGGCCCATTTGTAACCGTAATATCCGGCCGCATATCCTCCGGCAAAAATATGGTTGAACTGAGGACTGGTCAGCGTATTCTCTACCGAAGGTAGCAGTTGGGTGGCGGCGACTGCCTGCCGCTCGAATGCCGCTGCGTCTTCGACCGGTGTCGTCCGGGTGTACCACGCCATGTCGAGCAGCCCGAAAGCCAGTTGCCGCAGGCAGTAGTAGGCGGCGTTGTATTGCTGGGCGGCCACGATGTTGTCGATGAGTTCGGCCGGTATTTTTTCGTGTGTCAGATAGTGTTCTGCAAAAGTGTCGAGGAACTCTTTCTGCGGCAGAAAATTCTCCATCAGCTGTGAAGGCAGTTCTACGAAATCCCAGTATACATTGGTTCCCGACAGCGAGGGGTAAGTGCAGCGGGTGAGCATCCCGTGCAGCGAATGGCCGAACTCGTGCAGGAAAGTCTCTACCTCGTCGTAGGTCAGCAGAGCCGGTTTGTCTTCGGTAGGCCGGGTGAAGTTCATGACAATGGCGATGTGCGGACGGCTGTCCCGGCCGTTCTCTTTCCATTGTCCTTTGAAATCGGTCATCCATGCTCCGCTTCGTTTCCCTTCGCGCGGGTGGAAATCGGTAAACAGCACACCGAGATATTCGTTATCGGCATCGAACACTTCGAAAGCCTCTACTTCGGGGTGGTATACCGGTATGGCGGGATTTTTCTTAAAGGTAATGCCGTACAGCCGGGTTGCCAGTCCGAAAACACCTGCTTTGACTTTGTCGAGTTCGAAATAGGGCTTCAGTATTTCATCGTTTAACTGATATTTGGCATCCTGCAACTTGTCGGCGTAGTATGACCAGTCCCAAGGCATGAAGTCGATGTTTTTTCCTTCCATGCCGACGGCGAAGCCTTTGACCTCCCGCACTTCCTGCAAGGCTGTCGGTTTGTAGGCTTCCAGCAACTGGTTGAGCAGGTTGTACACATTTTCACTGTTTTTCGCCATTTTGAATTCGAGGGCATATTCGGCGAAATTTTCTTTCCCCATTAACCGGGCGATTTCGCAACGCACCTCTGCGATGCGTTTCATCACCGGAATATTGTCAAACTCTCCGCCGATGCAGCGGCCGCCGTAGGCCCGGTACATCTTCTCCCGCAAATCCCGCCGGGAGGAGTATTTCATAAAAGGAACATAGCTGGGATAGGAAAGGTCGAACAGGTATCCCTCTTTCCCTTTGTTTTTGGCTGCTTGGGCAGCGGCATCGAGCAGGCTCTCGGGGAGACCGGCCAGCTCTTCGGGAGAGGTAAGTATCATCTCGAACCGGTTGGTCGCCCGCAGGACATTGTGCCCGAACTGCAAGGTGAGCTGGCTCAGTTCGGCCGTGAGACGGCGGTAGCTCTCTTTCGCCTCATCCCGGAGGTTGGCTCCGTTTTTGACCATGCCTTCGTAGGTTTTGACAAGCAGTTTCATCTGTTCGGGTGTAAGGCCGAGTTCGTTGCGGCGGTCATATACGAATTTAACCCGTTCGAAGAGTTTTTCGTTGAGGTTGATGCTGTTTTTGTGTTCGGTGAGACGGGGCGACAGCCGTTCGGAAATTTCTATCATTTCATCGTTCCCTTCGGCATCGAGCAGGACGAAAAAGACATTGCTGACCCGGTCGAGCAGCTGACCTGAAAATTCGAGTGCTTCGATGGTGTTTTCGAAGGTAGGCAGTGAACGCTGGTTGACGATGGCGTCGACTTCTTTCCGATGACGGCGCATGCCCTCCTCGAAAGCCGGTTCGTAGTCCGATACGCTGATTTTGTCGAACGGCGGGGTTTCGTGCGGGGTGTTATACTTTTTGAAAAAAGGGTTGGCAGCTTGTGTCATGTAAATGGTGCTAAACAGGATTACGGTTAATAATACTCTTTTCATAAAAATTCACTTTACTGCGGGCAAAGTTACAAAAATAGTTGGCAAGAGCACGGGAGTATTGTATTTATTTTGTCTGTGTCCGGTTTTCCGGAATCAGGGTGTTACACTGTACATCAGCTGGTCGAGCAGAATCGGGA
>JAFLRV010000111.1 GCA_022511245.1 Coprobacter sp. | reverse complement strand
GACATGTCCCTACATGCGGCACGAAAATATTCCCTCCGCTACAAAGCAGAGGCGGGTCCGGCCTGTCGGCGTTCGTATATGCGAACGTGTTTTATTCTTTTCGGACATGTCACGACATGTCCCTACAATGCGGCGGTTGCCGACGACTCGTTGGTATTGTTTCACGGGTTCGGCCTCCCGGACATGTCACGACATGTCCCTACCATTCCGTCGTGTGATAAAAAAAAGAGAGTGTATCGGAATACACTCTCTTTTTTGTCCGGTCTCCGGCCCGATTATTTGATGGCGGAGATATTGAATTTGGCAAATTCGATATCGGTGGCGGCCTGTGCTGCCATGTTGCGGTCAAGCTGAACCGATTTGGTCAGGTTGGAAATGACATCGTTCTGGTTGTTGGTGCGGGCACCTACGATAGCCAGCAGGTAGTATGTCGTTGCATCGGGATTGCTGACTGCATTTAACGTCGATTTGGCTTTGTTGTAATCTTTCGTCAGGATTTGGGCCAATGCGGCATTGTTTGTTTTCGATTCGCCGAATGCACGTACGGCTTTGTTGTAGTCACCTTTCTGGAGGTAGAGTACGCCGAGAGCATCGTTCAGCTCGTCAACACCGGCCGATTTGCCGAATGCCTGTTCAGCACTGCCTAATTCGTTTCGGGTCAGGTCGATTAATCCCAAGTTCATCTGGGACTCCGGAGAGTTCGGATTTACGCCGGCTGCTTTTTTGAAGTTGGTTTCGGCTGCGCTGAGGTTGCCCTGTTCGAAAAGAATCATACCCAAGTTGTTGAATCCCCGATAATCGTTGGGATAGATTTCGGTGGCTTTTTGATAGATTTCGGCTTTCCGGTTCAAATCGTCGGTCAGTGTAGCGGCGTAGAGCAACTCGTCAACCGTCAGAGCCTGAGGATTGGATGCGGCCAGAGCACTGATTTCTTCGTCGGATTTACCGATTACGTCGATAGCTGCCGAGATTCTGGAGTAACGCAGTTTCGGCAGGATTTCTTCGGCCAGTGTCTGGAATGTGGAGGACATGTTTTTGATTTCCTGTTCTCTTTGTTCGGGATCTTTGTACATGCTCAACACCCGGATAATCAAATCTTTGTCCTGAATGTTGGATTGTGCTACCAGCTGTTGGAATCCTTCCCAGTCCTGCGCCGTGAATTCGGCGGTCATGTCGGCGTCCACGTTATTGTTTTTCATCTGGCCTTTCATGTATTTCACCGTAGCGTTTTCCCGGTTTTCGGCCAGTTTCGTGTTCAGTTCGAGACCTCCGTCGGGAGAAGCGTAAGAGGATATGTTTACGCCGGTGATTTTTTTGTTGGGGGCTGCGGCGGCATTTTTCAGGTTATTCTGGAATTCTTGTACTTCGGCTTTTTTCAGCTCATCGGCCCGCAGGTTGGCTTGTTGTATCAGGAACAGGATGTCGGCCTGATAGTTTTCCTTGATGATGCGCTGGAATTTGTCGGCGGCAATAGCCGGTGTCAGTGTATTGGGGTCGCATATTTCTGCTGTGGAAAGTACGCCTTCGGCTACTTTGACACGGGGCAGTTCATACGTTTTTTTCCCTTGTGTAATCCGGAAGGCCAGATACAAATCGGAATTGCGCATGGCGGGGATATATTTGAAAGAGGTTTTCATCGTAATCGTACCTCCCATTTTGTAGGAAATGGTCTGGTCGTTGCCTACCACTTTCTCGCCTTGATAGGAATAGGGAGTTCCGGCCGTTTCGCCGCCTTCATATACCAGATAGGGAGTAACGACCACAGTGGCTTTTTTGTTGAAATACTTTTCGGGAATCTGACCGGTAATCGTGGCCGGAACTTCTCCGCCGATTACTTCAAGCGGATTCGGGGTTACGGTGAAATACTCGGCTTTGAGTTCTCCCATTTTTTTGCACCCTATGAACATAACCATTACGGCTGACAACAAGGGTAATAAATAAAATCTTTTATTCATAATTAAATTTGTTTATATGGTTATTACTTCTCTGTTTCGATTAAAAAACGACAAACGGCTCCGACCTTTGTCTGCCAAAATTTATTTAGCATAAAACAAGTAAAGACTCATGCAAATATAGTTAAAAGTATGATATTTTGCGGCCGGCGGTGAAAATAAAATGTGGAATCACTTAAAAAAGAAAAACGGGATAAAAATTTTGTAAACAAGTATTTATTTTTCTTGAACAACAGGGCCTTTGCCTTACCGTTTTTCCCGCTTCCGGCTGTTTCGGGGATGATGGGTGAGTATTTCGCTCCGGATGAATTCTTTGTCCATGTGCACATATATTTCGGTGGTCGTGATGCTTTCGTGACCGAGCATCTGCTGTATGGCTCTCAGATTGGCTCCCCGTTCCAGCAGATGTGTTGCAAAAGAGTGCCGCAGCGTGTGCGGGCTGACCTTTTTCCGGATGCCGCAGCGTTCGCATTGCTGGCGTATGATATGGAAAATCATGGCCCGTGTCAGCCGCCCGCCCCGCCGGTTGAGAAACAGGATGTCTTCGTCTCCTTTTTTTACGGTCAGCCGCCCCCGATCCTGCAGGTACAGGCTTATTTCGTGCAGGGCGGTTTGGGAAACGGGAACCAGCCGCTGTTTGTCTCCTTTTCCC
Source organism: Coprobacter sp. (assembly GCA_022511245.1). Classification (GTDB taxonomy): domain Bacteria; phylum Bacteroidota; class Bacteroidia; order Bacteroidales; family Coprobacteraceae; genus Coprobacter. The sequence goes on along the minus strand of JAFLRV010000111.1, from coordinate 4,704 downwards.
TCGATGATGACAAATTCTTCTTTCGGATAGAGCTGCGAGAGTCTGAGATTGACCAGTTCCGATACCCGCAGTCCCGATCCGTACATCACTTCGACAATGGCTTTGTTGCGCTGGCTTTCGGGCAGAGAGAGGTCAAAGGAGGAGAGCAGCCGTTCGATTTCCTCTACGGTAAGCACTTCGGGCAGTTTCAGTCCCAGCTTGGGGCTTTCCAGCCGGGTGGCGGGGTTGTGTTCTATATAGCCTTCGAGCAGCAGAAACCCGTAAAAGGATTTGACGCCCGACAGGATGCGTGACCGGGTGCGGGGATGTATGCCGAGTTCTTGCAGCTGTTCGACAAACCGGTGCAAATCGAGTGTCTCGAAATCTTTGATTTCCATCTCTCCGGGACCGATGTATGCCAGCAGTTTGTCCAGGTCGCAGAGATATCCTTCTGTCGTATTTTCGGAGAGTCCTTTCTCGATTTTCAGATAAGAGATGTATTTTTTTATTATCCGGTCTTTGTCGGGTATCATGGCGTGACGGATTACGGATTTCGATTTTTTTCGTTATTTTTGCCCTGTCTTTCGTGGACAGCTTTTGCAAAAGTACAAAATAATAAGCATGATTTGACTATGAATATTCTGATTATTAACGGCCCGAACCTGAATTTATTGGGGAAACGTGAAAAGGGTGTTTACGGGGAGCGTTCGTTCGACGATTGTCTGGCGGAACTCCGGGAGCGTTATGCCTCCCATACGATTCACTATTTTCAGTCGAATATCGAAGGCGAACTCATCGACCGCATACATCAGTTCGGATTTGAAGGGGATGCCATTATCCTGAATGCAGGCGCATATACGCATACGTCGATTGCTTTGTCCGATGCCATCCGGGCGGTTCCTGCGCCGGTCATCGAGGTGCATATCTCCAATATCCACAGCCGGGAGCCGTATCGTCATGTGTCGATGATTGCCGCTGCCTGCAAAGGCTCGATTGTCGGGTTCGGCCTCGACTCGTACCGGTTGGCGCTGGAGGCGGTCGTTAATGGATAATAAAAGGAAACAATAGAAAGATAGAGGATATATGTCGAAACATACAAAGATTGTCGCAACGGTTTCGGACAAAAGATGCGATACGGAATTTGTCCGGGCTCTGTTCGACAACGGGATGAATGTCGTGCGGATGAATTCGGCTCATTTGGATGCCGACGGGTTTAATAAAATTATCCGGAATGTGCGTTCGGTATCGAATACGATAGCGTTGCTGATGGATACGAAAGGGCCGGAGATGCGTACAACGGCCATAGCGGATGACGGCCGGGTTCATTTTTTTCCCGGTGACCGGGTGAAGATGACCGGTAATCCGGACGAGCTGACGACCCGGCAGTGTATCAGTATTTCCTATCCGCAGTTCGTCCAGGATCTGACGACCGAAAGCCGCATTTTGGTCGATGACGGTGAAATAGAATTCACCGTTTTGGAAAAACACTCCGATTATTTGCTGTGCGAAGCGCAGAACGAAGGGGAACTGGGGTCGAGAAAAAGTGTCAATGTGCCGGGTGTGCGCATCAATCTGCCGTCGCTCACCGAGAAGGACAAACGGAATATCTTGTTCGCTATCGGGCACAATATCGATTTTATCGCTCACTCGTTTGTCCGGAACAAACAGGATGTTTTGGATGTTCAGGCGATTCTGAAGGAGCACAACAGCGATATAAAGGTGATTGCCAAAATAGAAAATCAGGACGGGGTCGATAATATCGATGAGATACTGGAGGCCGCTTACGGGGTGATGATTGCCCGGGGCGATTTGGGTATCGAAGTTCCTCAGGAGAAGATTCCGGGTATACAGCGGATATTGATAAAAAAATGTATACAGGCGCAGAAACCGGTTATCGTGGCCACTCAGATGCTGCATTCGATGATTAACAATCCGCGTCCGACACGGGCCGAAGTGACCGATATCGCCAACGCTATCTATTACCGGACCGATGCGCTGATGCTTAGTGGCGAGACCGCTTACGGGAAATATCCGGTCGAAGCGATTGCCACCATGTCGAGAGTGGCCGAAGAGGCCGAAAAAACCAAACTTTCGGATAACGATATCCGGGTCATCATACCGGATTCGGAACTGGATGTGACTTCGTTTCTGGCCAAACAGGCCGTGAAATCTTCTGTGAAACTGGGAACGAAAGCCATCATTACCGACAGTTATTCGGGGCGTACGGCCCGTTCGGTGGCCGCATATCGGGGCAAGTACCCGGTGCTGGCCATCTGTTACAAAGAGCGGACAATGCGGGAACTGGCTTTGTCGTATGGTGTCTTTTCGATGTATCAGGAGGAGACAAAGACTTCCCGTGAATATCTTTACAACGGATTGAATCTGCTGATTAATCGCGGGTGGCTTACCCGGAATGACCTGATTACGTATATCGGAGGGGCGTTCGGCGAGGGGAGCGGCTCCACATTTTTGGAAATCAATCGGGTGGATAAGGTGTTGAGCCATTACCACCGTTACGTTTTGCCTAATCTGGAAGAGACCGACCGTTGAGATATGGACGATAGCATCGAAGCATATATTCTCCGTCACAGCGACGCCGAAGGTGAACTGCTCGGCCAGCTCAACCGGGAAACGCATGTAAAGCATCTGAGACCCCGTATGCTGTCGGGCCATTTGCAGGGCCGTATCCTCAAAATGCTTTGCCGGATGATAGCGCCGAAACGCATTCTCGAACTGGGCACTTTTACCGGTTATTCGGCTTTGTGTATGGCGGAGGCGCTGCCCCCCGACGGAGAGATTCATACGGTGGAGATAGATGATGAAATAGAGGATTTTGCCCGTACCTATTTCGACCGTTCTCCCTACAGAGACCGGATATATTTTCATATCGGCGATGCGCTGGAGGTGGTCCCTCGACTGGAGGGCCTGTTCGATTTGGTCTTTATCGACGCCGACAAGCGCCGTTATACGGATTATTACCGTCTGGTGTTCGACCGGGTGCGTCCCGGCGGTTTTATTCTGGCCGACAATACGCTGTGGGACGGAAAGGTGGCGGCCGCTTCTCCTTCCACCGATGCCCAGACAAACGGTATTCTCCGTTTCAATGAGCTGGTTGCTTCCGATGACCGGGTGGAGAAGGTTATCCTGCCTTTGCGGGACGGACTGACGCTGATTTGGAAAAAATAGTCTTATGATAACGTATATTGCCGATACAGCACATTACGATGAGGTGTTGAGCCGGGTGGCCCGTATCCGGCACACTCTTTGGATAGGAACCGCCGATGTCAAGGATCTGTATGTGAAATCGGGTGCGGAGGCGGTGCCGTTTCTGGGGGTGCTGGACAGTCTGGTGCGGCGAGGGGTTGACGTGCGCTTGCTGCATGCCAAAGAACCGGGCCCTAATTTCCGGGATGAATTTGACCGTTATCCGGGTTTGTGGACGATGTTGAAGCGGCGTCTCTGTCCGAGAGTGCATTTTAAGATGATGGTTTTTGACTGCAAAACGGCTTATATCGGGTCGGCCAATCTGACGGGGGCCGGAATAGGCATGAAAAGCGACGGCAAACGTAATTTCGAAGCCGGGATATTGACCGATGATTTTGCGCTGGTCGATGCCGCTGCCGACCATTTCGATGCGGTTTGGTCGGGGGCTTGTTGCGATGCCTGCCGCCGGAAAAGTTTTTGTATAGACAGAATTAAGTAGCGATTTTTCAACTTATATTGTATATTTGCAGGGTTATGCGGTGGAATCGCTGAAACTAAAAAGAAATGATATGGAAACAACCAGACAAAGCAAAATAAGCCGGTTGCTGCAGAAAGAACTGAGCGATATTTTTTTGAACGAGACCAAAAAAATGCACGGTGTGCTGGTTTCGGTCAGCGTGGTTCGGGTAAGTCCCGACTTGAGCGTGGCCAAAGCCTATCTGAGTATTTTCCCTTCGGAGAAGGCATCGGAAATATTGGCATCGGTTCAGGCCAGCGCCAAAAGTATCCGCTATGAACTGGCCCAGCGTGTCCGGTTCCAGTTGCGCAAAACTCCGGAATTGTCGTTCTTTTTGGATGATTCGCTCGATTATATCGAAAATATAGATTCTTTGTTGAAAAAACCTTGAATCCGGTCTGTGGATAGCTGTATATGAATCTGTCGTTAAAAATAGCCCGCCGTTATCTTTTTTCAAAGAAATCGCACAGTGCCATTAATATTATATCGATGGTATCGGTTTGCGGGGTGGCTGTTACGACGATGGCCCTGATATGCACCTTGTCGGTTTTTAACGGATTTCAGGATTTAATCGCCTCTCTGTATTCGACCCTCGACCCGGAAATCAAGATAGAACCGGTCAAAGGAAAAGTATTCGATGTCTCGGATTCTCTTTTTACCGAGATATCCCGGTGGGATGAAATCGGTGTCTGGTCTCCGGTACTGGAGGAAAATGTGCTGCTGGTATACCGGGACCGGCAGATGCCCGCACGGATGAAGGGCGTGCCGGACAATTTCAACCGGTTGACCGGTATTGACCGGATTTTGCTGGACGGAGAGTTCATATTGAGCGATTCGGTCGCTTCTTATGCCACTGTGGGAGTGGGTATCGCCAGCCAGTTGGAGACGGGGGCGGGATTTGTTCATCCGCTGGTCGTATATGCCCCCCGACGCAATGTGCGGGTGAATATGGCCAATCCGGCGGCTTCGTTTACCGAAGGGCGACTTTTTACAACGGCCGTCTT
>JAFLRV010000110.1 GCA_022511245.1 Coprobacter sp. | reverse complement strand
CACTCTCCGGAAACGGCCGTTCGCCGCACTATGATTTATTTAATTTTAGCACGCCGGGCCACTCCGGTACAACTTATTTATTTTTAATGATTTTCATGTTGTTATATTTCATTCCTTTTTTGTACCTTTGCACCGATTTTGAGAAACTATATTTTTAATCGCATATGAGTAAGAAATTTGCCGAATATTCACATTTCGATTTATCGGAGATAAACAAGGAAGTGCTTCAAAAATGGGACGACAACGATGTATTCCGCCAGAGTCTGGAAATCCGGGAAGGGTGTCCCTCGTTCGTATTTTACGAAGGCCCTCCTTCGGCCAACGGTATGCCGGGAATTCATCACGTAATGGCCCGTTCGATTAAAGATATATTCTGTCGTTACAAAACGATGAAAGGTTTCCATGTGAAACGCAAAGCCGGTTGGGACACACACGGCCTGCCCGTCGAACTGGGGGTGGAAAAGGCGTTGGGCATTACCAAAGAAGATATCGGTAAAAAAATTTCGGTTGCCGAGTACAACAAAGCCTGCCGGAAAGACGTCATGAAATATACCCGTGAGTGGGAGGACCTGACCCACAGAATGGGCTATTGGGTCGATATGAACGACCCCTACATCACCTACGATAACCGTTATATCGAGACCCTTTGGTGGCTGCTCAGGCAGCTCTACGACAAAGGTCTGCTCTACAAAGGATATACGATACAGCCCTATTCTCCGGCCGCCGGTACCGGATTGAGCACCCACGAGCTGAACCAGCCGGGATGCTACCGGGATGTCAAGGACACCACCTGTGTGGCACAGTTCCGCATGAAAAACCCCAAACCGGAAATGGCCGCTTTCGGACAGCCCTGTTTCCTGGCCTGGACCACTACGCCCTGGACACTCCCCTCCAATACTGCCCTTTGCGTCGGCCCCGACATTGCCTATGTGCTGGTACAAAGCTACAACCCCTATACCGGAAATCCCATCAGCGTAATCGTGGCGAAAGAACGGGTAGCTTCGCTCTTCAATGCCAAAGCCGCCGACCTGCCCCTCGACGCTTATCAGCCCGGAGACAAACTCATTCCCTATAAAATCGTAGCCGAATATACCGGAGCCGATTTGGTCGGCATGGAGTACGAACCGCTGCTGGCGTGGGTAAATCCGGGCGAAGGAGCCTTCCGGGTCATTCCGGGCGATTTCGTTACGACGGAAGACGGTACCGGTATCGTGCATATCGCCCCCACATTCGGTGCCGATGATAACAAGGTGGCCAAAGCCAACGGCGTGCCCCCGATGATGATGATTGACAAGGACGGTAACCGGCGGCCGATGGTCGACATGACCGGTAAGTTTTATTTGCTGGAAGACCTCGATGCCGATTTCGTCAGAAACAGCGTGAATGTCGATTTGTACCGGGAGTATGCCGGCCGTTATGTGAAAAACGCCTACGACAGCACCCTCAAAGAAGAAGAGGCCACCCTCGATATCGACATCTGTGTCCTGCTGAAGCAGACCGACAAAGCGTTCAAAATCGAAAAGCACGTACACAGTTATCCGCACTGCTGGCGTACCGACAAGCCCGTATTGTACTATCCGCTCGACAGCTGGTTTATCCGCACTACGGCCTGCCGTGAACGCATGATGGAGCTGAACGGCACCATCAACTGGAAACCGCAGTCGACCGGTACCGGACGTTTCGGCAAATGGCTCGAAAACTTGCAGGACTGGAATCTCTCCCGCAGCCGCTATTGGGGAACCCCGTTGCCCGTATGGCGCACCGAAGACGGAGCCGAAGAAATCTGCATCGGTTCGGTCGAAGAACTTTACAGAGAAATAGAAAAAGCCGTGAACGCCGGATACATGAAAGAGAACCCCTTCCGGGATTTTGTTCCGGGCGAATATACGGCGGCCAACTACGACAAAATAGACCTGCACCGTCCCTATGTCGACGATATCGTGCTGGTGTCGCCCTCCGGCAAACCCATGAAACGGGAAAGCGACCTAATCGACGTCTGGTTCGACTCCGGAGCCATGCCCTATGCACAGATTCACTATCCGTTCGAAAACAAAGAGGCGTTCGACAGCCGGGAAGTCTATCCCGCCGATTTCATTGCCGAAGGCGTCGACCAGACGCGCGGCTGGTTCTTTACCCTCCATGCGCTGGCGACCATGATATTCGACAGTGTCGCCTACAAAGCCGTCGTATCCAACGGGCTGGTGCTGGACAAAAACGGAAACAAGATGTCCAAGCGGTTGGGCAACGCCGTCGACCCCTTCTCCACGATAGAGAAATACGGTTCCGACCCCCTGCGCTGGTACATGATAACCAACTCCTCCCCCTGGGACAACCTCAAATTCGACCTCGATGGCATCGAGGAGACCCGGCGCAAGTTCTTCGGAACGCTCTACAACACCTATTCGTTCTTTGCGCTCTATGCCAATGTCGACGGGTTCAGCTATGCCGAAAAAGACATACCCGTAGAGAACCGGCCCGAAATAGACCGCTGGATACTCTCGTTGCTGAATACCCTCGTCGCAGAGGTAGACAGCCACTACAACGCATACGAGCCCACACGGGCAGGACGGGCCATTGCCGACTTTGTGAACGACAACCTGAGCAACTGGTATGTCCGTCTCAACCGCAAACGATTCTGGGGCGGAGAGATGGACGACGACAAACTCTCGGCATACCAGACCCTGTACACCTGTCTGGAAACGGTCGCTCTGTTGATGGCGCCCATCGCACCCTTCTTCTCCGACCGTCTCTTTACCGACCTGACCGCCGCAACCGGCCGGGCCGACAAGTCGGTGCATCTGTGCGATTTCCCCGTATGCAACGAAGCCGTTATCGACAAGACACTCGAAGAGCGCATGCAGATAGCGCAGGATATTACCTCTATGGTGCTCGCCCTGCGCCGCAAAGTCAACATCAAGGTGCGCCAGCCGCTCACGACCCTGATGATACCCGTGCTCGATGCCGCCCAGCAGGAGTATATCGAAGCCGTGCAGGAACTCATCCTGAACGAGGTGAATGTGAAGAGCCTCAAGTTTGTCGACAATGCCGCCGGCATATTGGTAAAACGCATCAAGCCCGATTTCAAGAAACTCGGCCCGAAATACGGCAAAATCATGAAACAGCTCGCTGCCGCCATTGCCGCCCTCTCGCAGGAAGATATTCTCCGGTTCGAAAGCGAAGGATGCTTCACGTTCGATATCGACGGACAGTCGGCCGTTGTCGAGACCGGCGATGTGGAAATCATCTCCGAAGACATTCCCGGCTGGCTGGTCGCCAACGAAGGCCGCCTGACCGTAGCCCTCGACATTACCGTAACCGACGAACTCAAGCGGGAAGGAATCGCGCGGGAACTGGTCAACCGCATACAGAACATCCGTAAATCGAGCGGGTTCGATATCACCGACAAGATAAACATCCGCATCGCCTCGCATCCCGAAACCGACCAGGCCGTAACCGAATACAAATCCTACATCGCCAAACAGGTGCTGGCCGATTCGATAGAAATTGCCGGAGAAGGCGTGACCGGAGAAGGCGTGACCGAACTCGATTTCGAAACCTTCCGGCTGCCCGTTTCGGTCGTCAAGGCCTGAAGGAAGAAGAAAAGACCCATTTGCATCCGTTCTTTAAACAAAGCGGGAAGAGTATCAGTTATAAGAAGTAAAATAAAAACAGTAAAACCTCAAAAATAGAAAACTATGGCTAAAAAAACACGATATTCGGATGCCGAACTGGAAGAATTCCGGGCCATTATCAACGAAAAACTCGAAAAGGCATATCGGGATTATGACCTGCTGAAAGGAGCCATTATGAATACCGACGGAAACGACATTTCCGATACCTCGCCCACCTTCAAGGTGCTGGAAGAAGGAGCTTCGACCCTCTCCAAAGAAGAAGCCGGACAGCTGGCGCAGCGGCAGATGAAGTTTATACAGCATTTGCAGGCCGCCTTGATTCGCATCGAAAACAAGACCTATGGCATCTGTCGGGAGACCGGAGAACTCATCCCTAAGGAGCGGTTGCGGGCCGTACCCCATGCCACTCTCAGCATCAATGCCAAAGAGAAAGGCCGCCGGTAAAAAAGTACGATGATGCGGTGACGGCCGACACGGGAAAGAAAAACAAGAAAAAGATGAAACGTACAAAAGGACAAGTCGCAATTTTAGTTATCCTATTGGTTCTGCTGATTGATCAGGGGAGCAAGATATGGGTCAAGACCCATATGTTTCTGGGCGAAGATATCCGGGTGACCAGTTGGTTTTATATCCTGTTCGTGGAAAATAACGGGATGGCTTTCGGCATCGAGATTATCAGCAAACTCTTTCTCAGTCTGTTCCGCATAGCGGCAGTTGGAGTTATCGGCTGGTATCTCTGCAAGCTCATTCGCCGTCCGGAAGTCAAGACCGGATATATCGTGTGTGTCTCCCTGATATTGGCCGGAGCCGTCGGCAATATTATCGACTGCATTTTTTACGGACTCATATTCGACGCCCCCCATGCGCCGCAGGTTGCAGCCCTGTTTCCCGAAGGCGGCGGATACGGCACCCTCTTTCACGGGAAAGTCGTCGATATGCTCTATTTCCCCCTCTTTCATTTCTACTGGCCCGACTGGATGCCGGTCGTAGGAGGGGAGTTGTTCGAGTTTTTCCGTCCCGTGTTCAACGTAGCCGATTCGGCCATCACCGTAGGAGTGGCCCTTGTCCTGCTCTTTTACCGCCGTTATCTTTCCAGCGAAAGACCGGCGCAGCCCGATGCGGAGAAAAGCCTCCCCGATAAGGAGCTATAACCCCGATTACCCTGACCCCGATGAAAACCCGGTTTCATATACTTCTGTTTTTCGCAGTGACACTCTGTGTTTCGGCCTGCCACCGCACACCCGGCGGCGTATTGTCGGCCAAACAGATGGAAGATTTGCTGGTCGACATACACAAGTCCGAAGCCCTCGTCGAGAACGGTACGGTGAAATTTACCACCGCCGACAAGAAAGAAGCCCTGCGGGAATCCATTTTCCGCAAACACCATATCGACAAGGCGCAGTTCGATACCTCGCTGATGTGGTATGGCCGCAATCTCGACAAATACATACTCATCTACGACCGGGTGATTCTCCGTCTCAAGGAACAGGAGGCGCAGGTCAGCGGACTGGTGACCGATGACAATACCCAGACGGTGACCACCCGTCCCGGCGACAGCGTCAATATCTGGCAGCGGGAAAATGCCTTTATTTTCGAGCCCCGTGCCGGTCGGCAGACATTTACCTTTGAGTTCAATACCGACGAGAATTTCCGGGAGCAGGATATCTTCGTACTCAAATTCCGGTTCGGGATGCTGCCCGGCCGGGAAGTGACCGATTATCCCAAAGCGATACTGGCGCTCAAGCAGTCGAACGACTCCATTCGCTATACCGCCGCCGACATCCGGCAGGACGGGACGGCCACACTCATGCTCACGTCAGACAAAGGGACGAAAGCCGTCAAGATATTCGGCAACATCATGGTGCCAGCCTCGCTCGGATATACCGCTTTGTATGCCGACAGCCTCTCCCTGATGAGAATCCGTTACCGGGAAGGCATATTGCCCGCCGCCTCCAAACCCGTACTCCCGCCGAAAAGAGATATGATGCTGCCGGACCGACAGGCAATCGGAATGGATTCGGTAGCCCTCGTACCGATGGCCGACTCCATACAAAAACAACGATGAAGAAAGGATATTTTTCGCACCGGCTCTGTTTCGGCGACCGCCTGCTCGACAAACACATCCTCTATCTCTCGGCCGATGGCCGTACCATTCTGGACGTGCTGCCCTTTCAACGGGAAATCTCGCTGACCACCTTTTGCGAAGGCATTCTGTTTCCCGTCTCCGCCGGTTTTGAAGCAAAAGAGCAGCAGTTTGTCGACACCTTGCAGCAGCAGCTCGAAGCCGATACGACGCTCCCGGTCGCCGATGCCTTGCTGGCCAATCCCGTGTATACCTGTTACAAAGCCGAAAAAGGAGAGGAGTGCCGCCTGTATGCCCTCACTTCGATAGACTGGCTCACCGGGCGGCTGCCCCGCACCGGAAAAGTCTGCATCCGGCGGGTCGTGTGAAAACCGGTTATCCCAGACGTTCCCTTCGGCGGAATTCCGCACAGACGACAGCAGTGGCGACCGCCACATTCAGCGATTCCGACGTTGTCCGTCCGGCAGGGAACGGCGGCAGGTAGAGCCGTCGGCCGATAAAACGCTCCAATGCCGGCGATATGCCTTTCCCTTCGTTCCCCATAACGATAAATCCGTTGCGGGACAACTCCTGTTCATACAAATCCTCTCCGTCAAGAAAAGTGCCGTACACCGGCACCTCCGGATACTGGGCAAACAGCGCCTCCAGCGGCTGGTAAAATACCTTTGTCCGGGCCAGCGCCCCCATCGTTGCCTGTACCGTTTTGGGGTTGTACACGTCGGCGCACTCCGGCGAACAGAAAATGTGCTCTATCCCGAACCAGTCGGCCAGCCGGACAATCGTACCCAGATTGCCCGGATCCTGCACCGTATCCAGTACCAGCGACAGCGATTCAGGAATCCGTTCCCGGTCGATTCGGTATTCCGGTATGCGGAATACCGCCAGTACCGACTGGGGCGAGCGCAGCAGCGATGCCCGTGCGATTTCCTCCGGAGAGGCCGTCACCGTTTCGTCGGCCGTTGCGCCGGGATGTGCGGCCAGCCACTCTTCAGTCGCCACCAACAGGTGGCAGCGGAACGCCGGCAGCGTGTCGCCTACCAGTTTGTTCCCTTCGGCCAGAAAGCAGCCGCTGGCCTCCCGCTCCTTTTTCCGGTCGAGAGACTGTATGAATTTTATCTTGTTTTTACTGAGCATATCCCGGATTTTAGTTCGACAAAAATAGCGAAATATCCGATAGGAGCGCGCACAATACCCCCAAAACTCACCTTATATTTTATTTCCCGGCGAAAAATGGCTATCTTTGCCCCTTGTATGGCTGTAAGAGGTTAGAACCATAAAAACGATGGGTAAGATGCAGAAACAGGATACGATGAAAAAGCCGAAGACCGCCCTGTCGAAATACGCTGTTTTCGTTCTGGCGTTGTCGGTTTGGGCCGGAATGCTCTGTTCCTGCACCCGTCGGGAGCCGGTGACCTACGACAAAGTACTCGTTGTCAATGAACTGATGCCCTCTAACCGCACCGGACTGCTCTCCGGAAAAGGTTCTCCGGAGGCATGGATAGAAATCAAAAACATAACGGCCGACACCGTCGGGCTGAAAGACTACGCTATCGAAGTGGCCCCGACAGGAGCCGACACCCTGCACGCCCTTGAAAAAGAAAAA
>JAFLRV010000011.1 GCA_022511245.1 Coprobacter sp. | reverse complement strand
TGGATAGTCCGTTGCGGGAGGTGCTGGATATTCTCACCGGACAGGGCGAATCGGAAATAAACCGCAATATCATTCTGCGCTCCCGACTTCCTCAAGCGCTTATTTCGCTGGTTGCCGGAGCCGGACTGGCCGTAAGCGGACTGATGATGCAAACGGTATTCCGTAACCCGCTGGCCGGGCCTTCGGTGCTGGGCATCAGTTCGGGCGCCAGTTTAGGCGTGGCCTGTGTAGTGCTGTTGTCGGGGGTGGGCGGTCATGCGCTGAGCCGGATGGGTTATTTCGGCGATATCGCCCTGACCGTGTCTGCCGTGACCGGCGCCATGACGGTTATGGCTCTTATCGCCTACGTTTCACAAAAGGTGCGGGGTAACGTCACACTATTGATTATCGGGGTCATGATAGGCTATATCGCCAATGCCGTCATCGGGGTCATGAAATTTTTCAGTGTGGAAGAGGATGTTCGGGCCTATGTCATCTGGGGATTCGGCAGTTTCGCCCGTGTTTCGGGCAATCAGGTGACGCTGTTCGTTTGCCTTATGCTCATCCTGCTTCCGGTCGGATGCCTGCTGACCAAAACACTGAATCTTTTATTGTTAGGTGACGGATATGCCCGTAATCTGGGATTGGATATACGACGGGCCCGGCTGGCGGTTATCGGCTACTCGGGTCTGCTGACGGCCATTGTAACGGCTTACTGCGGCCCGGTGATGTTTCTGGGACTGGCAGTACCTCACCTCTGTCGGGGACTGTTCTCGACTTCAGACCACCGTATACTGGTTCCCTCCTCGATATTGACAGGCGCCGTGCTGGCCCTGTTCTGCAACTTAATCGCCCGTATGCCGGGATTCGAAGGGGTGCTGCCGGTCAATTCGGTCACGGCCCTTATCGGTGCCCCCGTAGTCATGTCGGTACTGTTCCGGCGGCGTAAAAACGAATGGAGCGAATGAACGGAGATATTTCCATACAGCTGAAGAATCTGACGGTGGGTTACCGCCGCAAAGGGGATGCAAAGGTCATCGCCGAAGGGTTAAACGCATCGCTGCGCACCGGCGAGATGACCTGTCTGCTGGGGGAAAACGGCGTGGGAAAATCAACGCTGTTGCGCACCTTGTCGGCCTTTCTGCCGCCGCTGTCGGGCGAAATAGTGATTGCGAACCGACCGCTCGACCGTTATTCGGTGCGTGAACTCTCCCGCATTATCGGAGTCGTGCTGACCGACAAAAGCGATTTGGGAAACATGACGGTATCGGAACTGGTAGGGCTGGGCAGAAGCCCTTATACCGACTTTTGGGGACGGCTCACGGCGGAAGACCGTCGCCTCGTCAACGAATCGATTGAGGCGGTAGGCATTACCTCTCTGAAAGAGCGGGCTATCGGAACCCTGTCTGACGGGGAACGGCAAAAAGCCATGATTGCCAAAGCACTGGCCCAGCAAACGCCGGTCATCTTCCTGGATGAACCGACGGCTTTCCTCGACTATCCGAGCAAAGTGGAAATCATGCAGCTGCTGCACGACATTACCCGCAAGACAAGACGCATGGTATTTCTCTCGACCCACGACATGGAGTTTGCCCTGCAAATGGCCGACTGCATCTGGCTGATGAAACGGAACGAACCGCTACGCACCGGCACACCGGAAGATTTGTCGCTGGACGGCACATTGTCGGGATTCTTTACCCGACAGGGAATCGCCTTCGACCGCTCAGCCGGGCTTTTCCGCATCGAACACCGCTACGAATGCGGCGTGGAACTTACGGGAAACGGGTTAATGGCAGATATGGCAGACAAAGCATTGAGGCGCAACGGAATAGACCCGCAAGCCGCAGATGCGAAGATTAAAATATCGGCCGACGAGAACGGCATTCGCATTTGTTGTGAAGAGGATGAGACCCAATGCCAGACCATCGGCGAAATGCTCGACATCCTGCACCGTACGGGCGTAAACTTGCCATAAAAATTATTTTATTAGTCTTCTATTTTTGCATTTCGATGATAACCATGACGAACAAATGAATCAACGAAAATAAGTTCTTTATACCATTCTCCAAGTTCATTCTTCTTATTTTGCATTCTCCAAAAGCCTCGAACATAAATATTATTATCATTAACAATTTTCCTAAACCATTTAGAATCCATTACAATAACTTCTTGTCCTAAATTATTAATTACTTTTTTCTTTTCTATATACTCAAGAGGAGTGCCATCAACATCGGAAAATTTACCTTTTGGGACAATAACAGTTTCAACTTTGACATATTTCTTGACTGCTACATAAGAAGCTATAAAATTTGCAACAAAAGCAGCAGTATGTTGACGTTGTTCCAATGAGCCTTCGAAAAGAAGATTATCAGCTATAATGGTATCGACTATCTTAACTCCAATATATCCTTTTACGCTTGTATTGCATGTATAGAAATTAAATATACTTTTACCATGCTGTTCAGTAAAACACCATAAATGTAATTCATTTCCACCGAAACCATATACTAAAGTACGATTGTTGTTGCAAAGTAAAATTCCACATTCTTCAGAGTTACTAAATTCTTCAAAGAGGTCAGGCATAACTTTTTCAAAAGAGCGTGCGCTCTGCCTCATAACATTCTCAAAAGACGGCATGACTAATTCAGGTAAACCCCAATTTGGTTTCTCTGCACGAATATGCCCAAGTAGGTTAAGATCCGAAAGAAGTATTCCATAATTTATTGGATTAGCAACACCTGATATTACAATATCAGATACAGATTCTAAATCATTCGGATTGAGAAGCCATGTTATAATAGGACGTTTTTTTATAATCATATTATATTATTTAAGTTTTCTAATGGGAAAGGTATAACTTCAATATATATTATTCCGTTGTCAAGTTTGTGAGTTTTGTTAACAATAACGATTCTACTATAAAAATATTCGGTATTGTGTAAAAATATGGTTAAGATTTTTAGTAGTAATTATCATATAAAATATTTCCATCTTCCGAAATCAACAGCACAGTGAGTTTCCCGGCAGGAAACAGGGGTTTGCAGTGCTGCATACAGCGAACGAGCAGCTCCCGGAAAAATTTGTCCCGGTCGGCAGGTTCGAGTGCGGTTTGCAACTCCCGTGCCAATGTCATCTGCCGAATGATACCGGCCACCGCCGGTGAACAGCCGGCCTCATCGGCCACTCTGACCAGAAAATCACGGTTTACCGTCTGCAAACGGCTGTGGGTATCGAGATGCCCTTCGGCCAATTTCACCGCCTTGCCCGTCATGATTCCCAAAACTACCTGCTCAAAGGGATAACGGGCCGCAATGGCAAGCGTCGCCCCGATAAAGTTGCCATACTGTATGAAAGATTGCGGCGGCAGACCGGCAAAACACTGCCGGAGCACCGCCTCGCTCCGGGCTCCCGAATTGAGAACCAAACGGGTGCAACCGGTAGCTGCCGCTACTTTAACCGACTGCTCGATAGAGGCGACAAAGGCTTCGTTCGAAAAGGGGCGAACGATACCGGAGGTTCCTATAATGGAGATGCCGCCGACAATCCCCAACCGGGAATTGAATGTCTTTTGCGCCAGCCGTTCGCCGTCACGCACCGAAACCGTCACATCGGCGCCCCGAACTCCCATTGCCTCGAAATTGTCCCGAATCATACGTCGGGGGGCGGGATTGACGGCCGGTTCTCCGACCGGAATGCCCAGTCCGGGCAAGGTAACCTGCCCCACTCCTTCGCCTTGCAGAAAACGGATTTCGCCGGAACCGTTCAAAGCGACTTCGACCGTTATCTCACAGCCGTTGGTCACATCGGGGTCATCGCCCGAACGTTTTATCACAGCCGCCCGAACGGAACGGGAACCGACCGTGATGTTTTCTACCGGCAGCGTGACCCGCTCCCCAGCGGGCAAAGCAACGGTTATCGTATCGGCAGGGTGACCGGTAAGCAAGGTATAAAGCGCCGCACAGGCGGCGGCACAGGCGCAGGTTCCAGTGGTGTAACCGCTTTTCAGCGAGAAAAAGTCGGGCAGAAAATCTTCGATGCGCCGGCGCAATCCCGATTCGGTATATACCGTATGGAATGCAGCGGGCAACGCCGGACGGCGCACTACATACAGGGGGATACCCAGTTCCTGTGCGGCAGCCACTTTTTCAGGAAACCGCCCCGATTCGCCGCTCTCTTTCGTTATCACTGCCTGCGGCGATTCACGCCGCCAAACATCCAGTTCCGACTCATCGGGATGATAATAAAGAATATCTTCACGGGGGACTCCGCAGGCCAAAGCGTCTTTCAGCGACTCTTCCCGGTCGAGAATCCGGAAACGGCAGGCGTGTTTCTCCCAAAACGGTTTCAGACGGGGAAGGGTGCGGACTCCGGTGAGAATCAACAGCCGTTCGACACCGTCGGTCTCCAGCCGTTTTACCGCCTCTTCGTAACTGCCGCACCAGATAACGCCGGGCATATCACCGGCAACCGGCCGCCGTTCGTAACGGATAACAGGCAAGTGAAGTTCTCCGGCCACTTCGGCCACCGTACCGTGCAACCCGACTGCAAAAGGATGGGCGGCATCGACAATGAGCCGAATCTCCCGTTCGAGACACAACTGCCGCATCGATTCAGCGGTCATACGCCCCGAAATGTGTTCTCCGGCGGGAGTCTCCAGCTGCTGGCCGGAGGTCAGCGTGGAATAGAGATAGGCTTTACCGCTCTCCGCCACCACCTTTACAGCCGCCCGGCCTTCTGTCGTTCCGCCGAAAATGAGAATCATGACCGAAAGAGATGTTTGAAATCGTGGGCGTAAAGCCGGGAAAGTCCGTTCCGGTTGTCTATGGCCTCCCCGACTACAATCATCGTAGTCAGTGTCAACCGGTTGCGTTTGACGATATCGGCCAATTCCTGCAACCGGCCCCGCCAGATGCGCTGGTCTTTCCAGGTGAGATGATGACACACGGCAACCGGCGTCTCCGGCGGATAGTGTACCAACAGCTCCCGCTGCACCTCATCGACAATCCCGGCCGAAAGGAAAATGCACATGGTCGACTGCGACTGTGCCAGCAAATGGAGTTTTTCCCGTTCGGGCATAGGGGTACGCCCCTCGCCTCTGGTCAGGATAATACTCTGCACTTTTTCGGGTATGGTAAACTGCGACCGCAATTCGGCAGCGGCGGCTTGGAACGAAGAGATTCCCGGTGTAATGCGGTAGTGCATGCCGTATCTGTCGAAAAAATTCATCTGTTCCTGAATAGCGCCGTATATACAGGGGTCTCCTGTATGCAAGCGAACGACAGACAATCCCCTGTCGTAATAGGATTTCATCAAAGCAAACTGCTCCTCCAGCGTCAGAGATGCCGAAGAGGTGACTTCGGCTCCGGCTTTGGCACAGGCGGTCACTTCCCGGGGCACCAGACTGCCGGCATACAAAATCAGGTCGGCCTGCTCCAACAGCCGACGTCCCCGCACCGAAATCAAATCGGGGTCGCCGGGTCCGGCTCCCACAATATCAATGAAACCCCGTCGGGCTGTAACGGCATCTTCGGCCAACGCAAAAGTGAAGTCGGCCCCTTCAAGGAGTTTGCCTTTCTGCTTGGGAATCAACAAATCTCCATCGTGGGCACCGAGAATAGCGGCCGCTTCGGCCACACTGGAGGAACCGGTCTCGGCGGCAACCCGTTCGGAGGGATTGGGAACTTCAACGGCCGCCAGCTCTCCGGATTCCCAAATTTCTTTCTGTGCCCCGAACCGGTCGCACAATTCCGAAACCAACGGCTCATCGGCTTTGAGGGTCACAGTCGATACTTTTGCGACCGAACGGGGATGCACTCCCTTGTCTCGCAAAAGGCTTTCTATCCCGTCGGCAATGCCTTCAACGGCACAATTTCTGCGACAGCCCACTCCCAGCACCATGCTTTTGGGAACAAAATGCAGCAAAGGTAATGCGGTCTCCACCATTCGGGGAGTCACGGCTATCAGCAACGAAGCGTCGGAGGGAATGTCGTCGAGACGGTAACACGGGGTGACGTGTTCCGGAAGTGTCCGTTCCAAAAAAGCAGTTCCCTGATCACGGATATCGAGAAACAAAGCGACTTTCTGCAACGACACGAAAAGGGAGATGGCCCGGTTCATCGTTATACCGGTTGTCTCGGCGTACCATCCGAAACGACTGCCCAGCGTATCCAGCGGCCAAAGTCCGGCATTGTCACTTTGCGTGGTAATCACAGCTTCGCCGCCCGTAAGCGCTGCCAAACGGAGGGCCGCTTCGTTGGCTCCGCCCACATGGCCCGAAACGACAGGCACGACCCAGCGTCCTGTCGTATCGATGCAAACGACCGCCGGATCGGTATGTTTATCCTGCAAACAGGGTGCTACGGCTCTGACGCAAATACCGGTCGCACCGATAAATATCCACAGGTCATATCGATGAAAACAGGTCTCCATGACGGATGAAAGCGATTGCGATTCGGAGAGACGGTAAATATCGGATTTTTCGTTGCGGGCAATGAGAGCGGCAACCGTTTCTCCGGCTGCGGAAACAACTAAGACGGCACTTTTCTTGCTCATATCGGTTTAATGACTTTAATAACTGTTATGGGATTGTGGTCGTCGACAACGATACGATGCCGACCGGCCAATGTCAACCCGGAGTGACGGGCGGCGGTCAGAAATCCGGATTCGCTGGTGTCGGAAACAGAGTTAAACACCAACCGGCCGCCGGGCCGGAGTTGCCGGGATATCCGGTGTACAACCTCCTCGAGACGACCGCCGTAACCTCCGAGAAACACGGCATCGGGAGCCGGATATTTATCCAGCGGAACGGAGAGAAAATCGCCGATAACGACCTCGATGCCCAACGCACCGAAACGGCGGGCGTTCTCGTGCATCAACTGCTCTCCTTCGGGGCGAATTTCAAAGGCCACGACCTGCAGACGGGGAAACTGCAACCGGGCTTCAATCGATACCGACCCGGTGCAGAAGCCTATATCCCAAAAGGTGTCGGCCCGTTCCAGTTCGGCTGCGGCCAAAGCGGTAAGCCGTACCGGCATTTTGGTAATCATTCCGGCCCGACCGGCCAGCAGCTGAAATTCGCTCTCCGGGAGGCCGAAACGAACGGGTCTCGGAGTTCCGGAAAGTATCACACAGTTGGGCATTTCAAACTGCATGCCGGCGGCTTCGGACAAAGAGAGCCGACGCACGGTTTCAGACAACTCATTTCCCAAACGTTCGCCGACAATGATTTCATACCCGTCGTACCCGTACTCCAGCAGACGGGAGGCTATGGCAGCGGGCGTGTGCTCCCGGTCGGTCAATATTCCGATTTTGGAGGCTCCTTCGAGCAACGCCCGGTCCAGATGGCGCCACTCCCGGCCGGTCAACGAAACGGTGCGCATATCGCCGTAAGGCAAGACCGCCCGGTGTGCCAGATGCTGCAACGAATTCCGTACCGGACAGACGACAATCTCGGCATCGGGCAAGCGTCGCTGCAATGTGGCTCCGAAACCGAAAAAGAGGGGGTCTCCCGATGCAAACACGATGATATGGTCATACGCCTCGTACTGCCGGAATACATCGTCCAACGGTACGGTTATCTCTATCCATCGGGCACCGGCCGGCAACAGATGGGCAACCAGTTCACGATGCCGCCGCCCACCCGAAAAGAGTGTTCCCGATGCGATGACCGACATCGTTTCGGCATCGAACTGCGGGGATTGGCTGTCGCTTATACCTATGACTGTAAATCGCTGTTTCATATTGTTATACATCACGTCCTGCATAGAGCGCCGGAGCATCGTCGAACGTAAGGACTGCATTGGTGAGGGTGGCGGCTACGTTACTGCCACCCTTGCGCCCCTCGATGATGATGTGCGGGATATTCCGGAACGGCTTAAGCATCTGTTTCGACTCCTCGACATGTACAAATCCGACCGGAGCGGCAATTACTCCGGCAGGGCGGGCTTTGCCCCGTGCTATCAGCATACACAATTCGGTCAGGGCGGTCGGTGCATTGCCGAAAACATAGAGTGCTTCGGGATGCTCGGCAACGGCCAGCCGGATACCGGCCTGTGTGCGGGTTATATTTTCCCGGACGGCCAGTTCGGCTACCCGTTCATCGTGCAGATAACATTTGATTTCCACACCCATGCGGGCAGCAGCTCCTTTGCGGATGCCTGCGGCGGCCATCGTCACATCGGTAATCACGGTACGCACCGAACCGGACGAAAGGGCTTCATACATACGGGATACGGCCCCGTCACTGAGTGTAAGCAGACGTTCCATTTCAAAATCGGCCGTAGTGTGTATGGCATGGAGCAAAGGCCATTTGCGGTCGAGGGGTATATCGGGACTGGCCAGTTCGGATTCTATCGTGCGGAAACTCTCGTTCATAATCTGCTGTCCCACCGTTTTTTCCCCGTCGGCCATTTCCCGGTAATATCCGCGCGGGGTAACTATCTTATCTCCGGAGAGGAACGACTGGGAATTGCCGATAAGCACGACGGTAAACATATCGGCATCGTCGGGATTGAATGCCCCCAGCGTAGTGACGGTTACGGTCTGCTCTTCCCGACCGGCCTGACGCACCATTCCCACCGGCGTAGATTCACTGCGTCCGGACAAAAAGAGCTCCCGCAGACGGTGGAGCTGCCAATAGCGTTCGTGACTGCGGGGATTGTATACCGCCGTAACGAAATCACCGGCCACCGCCGCCCGAATGCGGCGTTCGATTACGGGCCAAGTCGTCATCAAATCGGAGAGCGAAATGATGCACAGGTCGTGTCCGATGGGTGCTCCCAAAAGCGAAGCCGCTTTCTGAAAAGCACTGATGCCGGGCAAAACGTCTATTTCAACTCCGGAACCGGTTTCGTGTTTCATCTGCAACATCAGGGGCGCCATACCGTATATTCCGGCATCGCCCGAAGAGATTACACAAACATCCAACCCTTCGCCGGCCAGCTGAAAAGCCTGTTCGGCCCTTCGCCGCTCCCCTTTCATCCCGGTATCGACACACCGGGCGTCGGGCCGCAAAAGAGTGCGGATAAACTGAAAGTAATATTTGTAACCCACCACGACATCGGCCCGACCCAACGCCTGAGCCACTGCGGGGGTTATGTCTTCGGCCGCACCGGAGCCAATGCCGACTACTGTTATTCTGGAATGTTTCATATCGTCTTTTCTTTTATTCGGGAATATAGACTATTTTCCCATCTTCCAGTTCATAGGCTATCCCCACCCGTCGCCCCGCCTTACCGGGAGCATCGCTGTCGGACGGGGTGTACCATTTTATTTCGCCTCCTTCGCTGGTGATGATTTCCATGTTCTCCTTACCGTAGCAAAAGCTATCTGCATATTGTAGGCCATAGCGGAAACGTTTCCCGATGCTAATGCGGCCAATGCCGGGTCCATTGGGATAAGGGTCCCCATTAATCCGGTCATCGGACCCAACTTCACCAACAGACGGGAACGAATATTATTTTCATATGCTAACAGCCATTTATTACAATGCACAAAATTACGATAAAAATATGAATTGTATATAAGGTATCCAATCTTAAAAGCGTTTCTCCTCCGAATTTTTTAACGGCAAAAGCTCCGGCGATTACCGTTGCAGATACAACGCATGAAACCAGCGATGCGGCGGTCATAAATCCGATACCGGGAAATACATAAAGGGTGGCAACCAAATCATTCTGTCTCTTGTTCATATGCTTTCTTGCGTTCGGACAGAGAGGGATTGCGAGGGCCCATAGCCCGATGCAAATGGTCGAGATAAAGAGTTCGTATTTCAGGAATCTCGCCCAGTCCCTCCATGATGACATCGACCTGAAATCCTTCGCCGGCAAACATTTCCCGCCAATTGACACCGATATCATTTTTGGCATGGTCTCCGGCAACAAAAACCAGCGGAACCAGTATTACCTTTTTGGCTTTGGCCTCTTTCAGCTTTGCCAGAACCGTTTCGGCCGTAGGATAACCCTCGATAGTGGCGACATGAAAATTCGGGTGCCCTTCCGCTTTCAACATATAATCGAGCTGCGAATACACGGCATTGGCGGTCGACGGGGAGCCGTGTCCCACCCATACGAAATGGGTTTTCGGCGTATTCAGCGACTGCAAACGGGAGGTTAACACCGAAATGACCTGCCGACAATCCTCCACACTGTGCAACAGCGGTGTCCCCATACGAATCTCTTTGAAAAAAGGCCGCATGACCTGCACCTCTTCCCGAAGGGCTTCGACCTCTTCCCCATCCAACAGATTGGAACACTGAATGGCCACATGGGTATATCCTTCGGCGGCCAGTTTCAGCAAAGCGGTATGCGGGGTGTCTTTTTCTATTCCCCGCTTTTGCAGGATGCGCCGAATCATGCGGGAGGTACAGGCTTCCCGGACGTCCATCTGCGGAAATTCTTCGGCTACCGTCCGGAACAGGGCATCGACCGTCACAGCTCGGGCATCGTCGTGCGAGGTGCCGAAACTGACTATCAGAACAGCCGCTTTGTCTCCTTTTCCCAAATCATGGAGAAAATCGCTGTCGGCGGCTGTCTGTGCCTGCAAAGAGACACAGACCAGCGCAACGGACAGCAACATATATTTCATCTTATTCCACATCGGACAATACCCGTATTTGTTCGAAATAGAAACCTTCCTGCACCTCAACACCCTTCTCTACCGTACCGGTCGCACTGTCATAGATATAGATGCAGGGGTTCCCCACTTCGGGTGCAATACCAATGTAGCCTTTGCCGCCATGCACAACCATACGCTGGGAGAAACGCCCGCCGCAATAAGGCAATTCCGAACCTTGAGAGGTGAGTTTTTCGTTTGTACCGGCATGGATATCGATAACGGAATAGTAATGGCTGTAATCATCGATACCTGTACCGAGAGCGGTTTCACGGGCATAAGCCAGCACTTTGCCATTGCCCAGATATTCAATGGCAATCAGTTTGTGACCGGCTTTGTTAAAGCCGTCGTAATCGGGGTCGAAATCGGTTTCTCCGGCCTTGATACGAAGCAAATGGCTCTCCGTTTCATTTCCTGCATCATCGCAGGAGAAACAGGCCAGATAGAGGTTGCCGGCTTCATCGAAGAAGGTACACTTTTGCAACAGTTCGCCGTAGGAACTGCCGGCCATTTCACTGGCTACCGAGTTACGGGTATTCCGCTCAACGGTCATATCGGACGGATTGATAATCACGGTACGGAATACATCTACCGCTTTGGCTGACCTCCCCGAAGCAGAATTTTTTTCATAATAAAAATAGATTAACTTATTGTCGGCTTTGCGATAGGCCAAAATGCCGGATGTGGTAAAGGCTTTGGCTTTCTCGTGATAGAACGGCAAATCGAGCGTTCCCTCCTCCAGAATGCGCATATCGTCGGCATTGAGTTTAGTCCACAAAATATGCTCTGCGTCTCCGTCGGCCGCCATAATCACCAACGTATGGTCATCTAACCACGCATGGGTATATTTACGGGAAGAATAGGTGTTTTTTTCAAAGGGCTGTTCCTGTACAACGACAATCTCATTGTCGGTAAGAACATATTTTGAAAAACGGTCTTCCGAAACAGGCACCTGATAATAATAGGCATCCTTAACGATGGATTCCATCGTCATCGTAGCGTTCACTTCGGTACCGTCGCCGACAAAACTAACCGCAGGCTGAGAGGCGTCCAGCGAAGAGACACTGCGGACGATGGTCTTGACATCACGCCCCATGCCGCCATGTTTGTCTACCGCCACCCAGATATCGAAATGGTATTTTCCGTCCACTACGGTAAGACCTGAATCGGAACCGCCGTTGTCGTTGGGGTCATCTTTTGTGCAAGAGACAAAAGCCGATGCAAAAAGCATCATGAACCCTGCTAAAAATGTTGATTTTACTGCATACTTCATAAATTTCACGTTTTTGTTGTTGTTTTCAATTTATATATATTTTGGGTCCCAAAAAGTCTATATCAGTCTATAAATATCCGGGCTTTGGCAAAAAAGGCCCGACCGGGTTTCTGTAACATATAGTTGTCATATACCGTCGCATCGAACAGATTGCTGCACTCCAACGACAGGCTGTACCGCTGGTTTTTCAGCGAATAGGTTATGCTCGCTCCGGACACGTTCTGTTCCGGTATGCGCGATTTGCTTTTTTCGGCTCCGTAGGCTTCCCATGACAGATAAAACCAGTGTACCCACGACCAGTTATAAGAGAGCCGCAAAGCCTGTTCGTTTTTAAACCGGAATGTATAACCGGCTTCGGCATTGCAATAGAACCAAGGGCGGTTGGGCACCCGGTTGAGATAGGTTGCCGAAGGCTTGCCGTCGGTTTTGTATTTGCGCTGGTCACGGGCATCGCTGTAACTGATGTTGAACGAGGCATACAACGCATTGCGCCAGCGATACTGCATTTCGGCATCGAGGCCTTTGATGTGTATGGCCGGAATGTTTTCGTATTGCATCGTACCCTCTTTTTCGGAAACGGAGGCTTGTATAAAATCATTTACATAGCGGAGGAATCCGCCGACTTCGTACAGCAGAAGATGCTCGGAGGTTATCGGAACCGTGCCGAACAGGGTCAGATTGACATTATCGCTGTTTTCGGGCTTCAACAAAAGATTGGGATATATCGTCGTACCGTTTCCGAGCAACTCCCGGGCCAACGGCAGCCGGATGCTGTGCTCGTAGGAGGCTTTAACGGACAACGGATCCCAAAAGGTATATTTCAGGGCCGCACCGCCGCCGAAATAGTTGCGGACAGAATGGGATTCGGCCTCTTTGGCTCCGGTAATGACGGACATATCGGATTGCTCTATCTCGGCCATATTGACATAATCTTTCACAAAAAGGGTGTTCTCCATGCGGTTACTGAGAAAACGCTGACTGTAATGAAGGCCGAGTATCATTTTGGTCAGGGCATCCCGTGTAGGTTCGAATGTATCGTCGACTTTGTCGTACCGGCCATTGCCCGTGCGGGTATAGGTGTAATTGAGGCCTAAATTGTGATGCGGGTTAATATCGTACCCCGCATTGAGCCGAACCGTAGTCAGCGGCCGGTTGTACTCTCTCATGGAACGGGCCCGACCGGTAATTTCATTACGGGACGAGGATATGAAATTACCGTCCCACGAATAAATCCGGTAAGCGGTGTCGGTCGTACAGCTGTTGTCCCACGTATGGGATGCCGAAAGGCCGATATTCCAGCGGTTCCAGCGTTTGGCATACCGGGCCGATACATTCCATGCCTGCGAATTCCGGGTCGCTGCACCATAGACTTTGTTCTGCATGGCTCCGGTCTGCAACTCTTTGTCGACTTTCGAGTAGGAACCGGACAGGAAAAAGTCGTCGGCCCACCGTTTGTCGCTTACCCCGATTTCAAACTGCCCCAGCAACGAAAAATAGCCGTCATGAAAACGTCTGCGGTTGACCGGCAAGTATTTGCGCACCTCCGGATTCCACTCCTCTACGCCTTTCATCATATAATCGTTCCGGGAATAGTTGATGCCGAATGCCGGACGGAACACCAATCCGGTCCGGGACTCGACCCACTGGGCGTTCAGGTCGGCAATGTGCGTGTGAAAAGAGCCGGTACCGTATGAGGCATCGATATAATGGTTTTTCTTGCGGGTAGTTATGATATTGACAGCCCCGCCCAACGCATCGGTCCCCAAATGGGCGGGAACGACTCCTTTGTATATTTCGATATGGTCGATGAGATTTACCGGCAGGTTATTCAGTTTGATATCGGCGCCTTTCGAATCGAGTGGCACGCCGTCGATAAAATAGCGCACGGAGTTACCGGAGAGCCC
Source organism: Coprobacter sp. (assembly GCA_022511245.1). Lineage (GTDB taxonomy): Bacteria > Bacteroidota > Bacteroidia > Bacteroidales > Coprobacteraceae > Coprobacter. Next base: position 10,423 of record JAFLRV010000011.1, on the reverse strand, counting down.
GTTTATCGAAAGGTCGAAATCGGAACCTACTCCACCTTCTTCCCGAATCTTGATTCCGGTGGTGCGGTTAACCAAATCGTTCAGATTGGAAACGGAAGAGGTTATCGATTTTATATCCAGTGCCGTCACCTGATAGGCGCTTTCCTGCAACTGCCGCACATTCGATTTCCCGTAAACCGTAACGGTCTCCACCGACACGGCCTCCTCTTCCAGTACGAAATTCTGAACCTTATCGGCTGTAATGTCGATGGTGCGTCTTATCCTTTTATATCCCAGCAGATAGACAGAAAGGGTGTGTCTTCCTTTGTCCAAAGAAATCGTATATCGGCCGGAATCGTCACATATTCCTTTTTTCTGTGTGCCTTCCACAGCGACGGTGGCCGCCGAAAGGGCACGGCCTTGTGTATCGGTCACCTGCCCCGAAAGGGTGCAGAGCGATTGCGCCTCTGCGGTGAACAGCGTAAACACGGCCAAAAAACCAATCCAAATCCGCTTGTTAAAGGACAAACTCATTTTTTTCATCGTTATTCGGGCGAACCGAACGCATCCAAAGAGTTGTCCCCGTAAAGAATCCTTTTCTGACAGTCCCGCAATGCGCTATCGCCACACAGTCTGCCGGCAAAGGAATGAAGAGAAGCTCGATGTTTTGCCGCCTTATCACCCGAAAGCATTAAAACTTAATCATATTCCGGCAGGTCTTCTGACTTGTTTCACTCCGTGCGCCTTCCCGTCTTATCCGACAGTGACTACTCTGCACGAGCTTTTCTGAAACTTACAGCAGCGGGTCTGTTCGGGATTTTCACCCGATTCCCTTTTCACCGGCGTCCTGTATAACAATCGGCCGGAACCGCAATACGGATGCAAAGATATGTAAAAATGTGAAAACGGCAAATGGAAACCGAAAATAAAATGCCTTTTTCCGGAATTTGTAAAAATTCGACTTTTATCCATATCTTTGCCGGAACGAATGTAAAAACCGTATAAGGTAACGATATATGTCAAAAAACAGTTTCATCATCGGAGCGCCCTCATCGGGAAGCGGCAAGACCATGATTACACTCGGCTTGCTGAGGGCCTTGCATCGTCGGGGACTGCACGTACAGCCGTTCAAATGCGGCCCGGACTATATCGACCCGATGTACCATACGCTGGCGGCTCAAAGGGAGAGCGTGAACTTAGACCCTTATATGGCTACGGCCAATCACCTGCGGGAGGTATACAGCCGTTATTCGGCCAGTGCCGATGTGGCCCCTATCGAAGGGGTCATGGGGTTGCTCGACGGATATTGCCGGGACAACGGCAGCACGGCCGAATTGTCGCGCCTGCTGAACAGGCCGGTTATCATGGTGGTCGATGCCCGTTCCGCCGCCTATTCTGTCGCCGCTCAATTATACGGATTCCGCCATTTCGGGCAAGGGGTGAATATCGTCGGCGTCATATTCAACCGAGTAGCTTCTCCGTCGCACTATGCCTTTTTGAAACAGGCTGCACTCGATGCCGGTACGGAACCGTTGGGATACCTTCCCCGAAACAACGATTTTATAGCTCCCTCGAGACATTTGGGGCTCTCGACCGAAGCGGTCGCATCTTTTAATCCGATTGTCGAAAAACTGGCCGATGCCGTGACAAAACATATCGACTTGAACCGGCTGCTCGAACTCACGGCTTGTGAAAGCCCGCTGACATATACCCCGCAAAAACGGCTTGAAAACAAGGGCTGGCGCATTGCCGTAGCCCGTGACGAGGCGTTCAATTTCATCTATCGGGCAAACCTCGACCGATTGCAGGAATCAGGCTCATTGTCTTTCTTTTCTCCGTTGAGAGATGCAACTTTACCGGATGCCGATCTCATCTATCTGCCGGGAGGATATCCCGAATTTTTCCTCGAACCGCTGGAAAAAAATGTTTCCCTTCGCCGGGAAATGCAATGCAGGGCCGAAAACGGAGGGCGTATCCTTGCGGAATGCGGAGGCATGATGTATCTTTGCCGGGCCATCCGTTCAAGTGAGGGGAAAACATTCGAAATGTGCGGTATCTTGCCGACCGAAGCCTCTATGGAAGATATGCGGCTGCGGTTGGGATACCGGGAAATACGGACCGACGACGGATTCAGCATACGGGGTCATGAATTTCATTATTCGCACCTGACAGAGGAGTTGCCTTCGGCCGTACGCCAGATTTCGGCACGGGGAGAAGAAACAGCGACCGGACTGTACCGGTATAAAAATGTAATTGCCGGTTACACTCACCTGTATTGGGGAGAGTGCAACCCGTTAAGTTTATTTGAAGAAACAGATGGGAAAGATATATACACGAAGCGGTGACGAAGGAACGACTGGGCTGTGCGGCGGACGCCGGGTGGACAAAGACGACATACGCATCGAAACCAACGGAACACTGGACGAACTGAATGCGGTTATAGGGGTGGTGCGCTCGTTTATGTCGCCTGATGATGAACGTCAGGAGATATTGCGGCACCAGCAGCGGGAAATTATGAAAACCATGCACTGCATAGCTACGGCTCCCACCGAGCGGGCACAGGGTGTACCGCTGCCGGACAGCAGACAGTGCGAAAAAATTATCGACTCGATGATAGAGCGGTGCAACGACATCGACCGGTTTGTCCTGCCTGCAGGCACTCCGATAGCCGCCCATCTGCAATTGGCCCGCACCGTAGCCCGGCGTGCGGAAAGGAGGATGTGGTCGCTGCACCGTACAGAACGGCTACCGGAAGCCGTCATGCAATATGTAAACCGACTGTCGGACGTACTTTTCGTCATGGCACGGGAAGAGATGTCCCGGCAGGGAAACAAAGAGGAATTGTGGCGGTATTTCAGAAATCCGTCTCACGCAACAGAGTAATGCCGAATGGAGAAAAAAAATAAAATACTGAAACCGCTGATGTTTGCAGGAACCGGCAGTGATGTGGGCAAAAGCATTATTGCGGCCGCTTTCTGCCGTATCTTCCGGCAAGACGGTTACTCTCCTGCCCCGTTTAAGGCGCAAAACATGGCTCTCAACTCGTATGCCACTCCGGAAGGGCTGGAAATAGGACGTGCACAGGCCATGCAGGCCGAGTCTGCCGGGATTCCGTGCCATACCGATATGAATCCCATATTGCTGAAACCCAACTCCGACCACACGTCACAAGTGGTACTGAACGGGAAACCGGCGGGAAACCGGTCGGCACGGGAATATTTCGGCGGTATCGGCCAAGAGGATTTGCGGAAGGCGGCTCATGAGGCTTTCGACCGGTTAAACAAACGTTATTCTCCTATCGTCATGGAGGGTGCGGGCAGCATTTCGGAACTGAATCTGCGTGACCACGATATCGTCAATATGCCGATGGCGGCCCATGCCGACGCAGCGGTGATTCTGGTTGCCGATATCGACCGGGGCGGTGTTTTTGCTTCTGTTTACGGCTCTGTCATGCTCCAGAACGAAGAAGACCGGAAACGGATAAAAGGGGTTATCATCAACAAATTCCGGGGCGATATGTCGCTGTTTGACGACGGGCGCCGCATCATCGAGGAATTGTGCGGTATTCCGGTATTGGGGGTGATACCTTATTTTACAGATATACATGTCGACGCCGAAGATTCGGTGGCATTGAACCGCAAAAACAACCAGGCACGGGAGGGATATATAAATATTGCCGTCGTAAGGCTGAACCATATTTCCAATTTTACCGATTTCGATGCGCTGGAGCACGACAAACGGGTGCATCTTTATTACAGTGCCGACCCGGAGGAACTGGGGAAAGCCGACATCATTATTCTGCCGGGCAGCAAATCGACCATCGCCGATTTGAAAGAGTTGTACCTCAATGGCATGGCTCAGGCCGTAAAACAGGCGGCCGGCAGCGGCAAACCGGTAATAGGCATTTGCGGAGGGTATCAGATGCTGGGGCTGGAAATATGCGACCCGTACCGGACAGAAGGGGACTCGGAGCAAATCGAAGGATTGGGGCTTTTACCCATTCGAACCATTATGGCTACCGCAAAAACGACCCGGCAGGTTTCGTTCCGGCTGGACGGATGCGAAACGGTATGTCACGGGTACGAGATACATCAGGGGCATACGGAATGTACGGAAACGGAAAATCTCCGTACTTTTGCCCGGCTGGATGACGGAAACAGCGACGGGTATGTTCGGGACAATGTCACCGGTACCTATCTGCACGGACTTCTGGATAATACAGCATATACAGAACGGTTGCTGTCGCCTTTTGCGGACAAAGCCAAAACGACGGAAAAGCAGGTCGAATACGCCTCATTTAAAGAACGGGAATACGACCGGCTGGCCGAACATATCCGCCGACATACGGATATGGAAAAAATCTACCAGATATTGCAGAACTATGATTGAGGGACACGGCGACGACAGCTACAAATATAGCTACATTCGGGCCGATTTCAGTTCGAATGTACCGACAGGGACCGATTTGTCGGGACTGAAGGCATATCTGTCGGAACGGTTCGAGACGGTGATGCACTATCCGGAACCGGAACCTCGCTCGCTGGAAAGGGAAATGGCCGAACAGTTCCGTATCGACCCCGACTGCATAATGATAACAGCCGGAGCAACGGATGCCATATATCTGACCGCCCGCCTATTTGCCCAAAAACGGATTGCCATCACAGAGCCTACTTTTGCCGAATACAGAGACGCCTGCCGCTTGAACGGATGTGAAATCATTTCGACAGCCGACCCGTACAGTCCTCCGGCCTGTGTCTCGGCACAATGGCTGTGCAACCCCAACAACCCGACCGGCCGGGTATGGGATTTCGTCCGGCTGCAGGCGGCAATCGAAAAGCAGGGCGACGTCTTTTTCGTGGCAGACCAGTCGTATGAATATTTTACCCGGCAACCGTTATTCGCCCCTGCCGAGTCGGTAAAACACCGGAATCTGATTATCATCGGCTCCATGACCAAACGGTATGCCATTCCGGGATTGCGGCTCGGCTATTTAATCGCTCCGGCCGCCATTTGTAACCGGTTGCGCCTGCTGCGTGCCCCGTGGTCGGTCAATGCACTGGCTATCGAAGCCGGTCACTATCTTCTCCAGCATAAAATAACATCGGTATCGCCCGAAATCCTCATCGAGGAATGTGCCCGTATCGCCCGTGAGCTGAAACAGTCGGACCGATATCTGCCGGAACCGACCGACACGCATTTTATGCTGGTGCGGACAATGTCGGGAACAGCGGCCGCACTCAAGAAACATTTGGCTCAACAGGTGGGTATTCTGATTCGGGATGCGTCCAATTTCGAAGGGTTGACCCCCGACTATTTCCGGATTGCCGCCTTGTCGAAAGCCGATAACGATTTACTGATAAATGCCTTGCTGCAATGGAATGGTTAACCGCATTTTATTTGTGTTCTCTGCCTGTCATTGCCGGATGGTGCGCCGACCGGATATGGGGCGATCCGTTATGGCTCCCCCACCCGATTGTGGGATTCGGAAAAGCCATATCAGCGGGAGAGAAACGGCTGAACCAAGAAGGGCATAAAATGATAAAAGGCGGGATACTGGCTGTTCTGCTCATCGGAACGGTCTACGCCCTGACCGACATAATTATCCATGCAATACAGCCTTATCCGGTCGTATATATCGCTGTCGTTTCGACGGGCATATTTTTCTTTCTGGCCGGTAAAACGCTCATAGACGAAGTGAGGGAGGTATTTTATGCGACCGACCGCTCGACGGAAGAGGGACGGCAGAGAGTCGCCCGGATTGTCGGCCGGGACACCGCCTCTCTTGACGCACAAGAAATACGCACGGCCGCATTGGAAACGCTGTCAGAAAATTTAAGCGACGGCGTGATTGCGCCTCTGTTCTGGTATATCGTTGCCGGCCTGCCGGGCATGGCCGCCTACAAAATGATAAACACGCTGGATTCGATGATCGGTTACCGAACGGAACGTTATCTGAAATTCGGTCGAACGGCGGCCCGTATCGACGATGCCGCCAACTACATTCCGGCCCGGCTGACGGCGCTACTGATGTTAACCGTATCAGGGAAAACCGGCTTGTGGTCTTTTGTCAAAAAACAGGCCCGGAATCACTTAAGCCCCAATTCCGGCTGGTGCGAAGCGGCATTGGCAGGAATATTATCATGCCGCTTCGGAGGTGCTCATGACTATTTCGGAGAACGTATCGAGAAACCATATATCGGTGAGAATCAACGGGAGATAGAGACGAAAGACATGGAAAAGGCTATAAAAATCAACCGACAGGCCGAAATTGTCATGGTCATCCTTACCGCCTTGCTGGCGGCTCTCCGGCAGATGCTTATATTGAGCGTATGGGGTTCATAGTCATATAGCAGCAGTATATGCTACAAACATCAGGCTACAACTTCTCAGATAATGTCTGAATAAAAATTCACCAACGGCAAAAAAAGTCCCCCGCTCCGAAAAGCAGGGGACCTTTGAAACGACGGCCCACTTAATGTTGACCCTCGTTGTAGTTATCTGCAAAAGTACGCTATTTTTTTAAATCACCAAACAAAATCGAAAAAAATGACACCACAACAATTCGAAAAGTAGAAAATATTACAAATTTTACAGAACGGTAGATGGGGATTTGATAACCCAGCGCATTAAAACTATCTATTGCGTGATTGGCGAAACCTCCGAAATCATTCGGTACGACCTCTGAAAAAAGAACGCCCCCGCTCCGAAAAGCGAGGGACTTAAGACGAGGGTCAACTTAAGGCCCCCCGTTACATTTGCAAAACTAAGATTTTTTTTTGAATCACCAAACAAAATCGAAAATCTACAACTCCATAAAGCACCGGTACGTTAACGAATTTCATACATTCCATAGATAATTTCATACATTCAGAGTGAAAGTTCTTGACGGGGAAGAAAATCATTTCTATTTTTGCTGATGTATGAAACAGACCGGCAAACATCTGATTATATCCACTTCGAATGATTTGGTGCGTATTGCGCCAGAATACATCATATATATTGCATCCGATGGCAACTATTCTACATTGGTACAAACCGACGGAGAAATGCGTATGCTGTCGTACCAGCTCGGACAGATAGAAAAGATGATTGCTTTGCAACTCGACACCGATGGCCATCTGTTTATTCGCATCGGCAAAAGTCTGATTATAAATCGCTCCTATATTTACTATATCAACATAGCTAAACAGAAACTGACGCTCTCCGATACACGGACATTCAGCCATACGGTATCGGCATCGAAAGAGGCATTGAAGCAGTTGAAAGAACTTTTGGAAAAGGAGGTGAATTAATATGAGGGAAGAAAAAGATATTCGTGATGATGAAATCCGTGTCATAGGAGGCTCGGACAGACCCCGACCAACGAAACGGTATCAATGGTTGCCGGCAGCTTTTGTCGCAATTGTGGCAATAATCAGCATTATCGCATGGCGGGTTGTGCATTCGAAGCAGCAACCCACAGAAACGGAACAGCCCGAATCTGCTTATTTCGAGCCACAAGACTCGTTGTCTGCATCAATGCACGCTGTGCACCGGCACCGCATTGGTCATGATGTCGATTCGCTGGCACGGGGCTTCTGCGAAATCCGAGACACGACAATAAATGATATTCCTCTGCAACTTTTTATTCCGCACAATGCCGAGATGATGCTGCATGTCGGACAAGTGAATCAACGAGATACATCGATTATTTATGTTGCACAGGCGGCTGATATACGGCAAGACAACGGCAAAATTGTAGGGGCTTTCGTGCTGAATGGAGAACCGTTGGCTTGGGGGCTTTCCAAAAAAGGATTTTGCTCGGTGATTGATGGTAAGGTTACCATCGGAGTCGCAGAGAACTCTCAGTTATTCGAGAAGGCAACGGAACGTGGCGGCTACTTTTTCCGTCAGTATCCGCTGGTAAAGGATGGTGTGTTGGTCGAGAATGAGCCGAAGAATAAATCGGTTCGCCGTGCCATATGCGACCGGCAAGGAGAAATATTTATGGTCGAAAGTCTGACAAAAGAGTCATTTCACGACTTTGCCCAAGCGTTGGTGGATCTGGGCGTCGACCAGGCGGTGTATCTTGTCGGATCAAGCGCCTACGGATGGGCGGTGGATAAGAGTGGTGAACGCCATGAATTCGGAGAAAACAACGGTTATACCGGACGACATAAAATGCCGGCGAATACAAATTATATCGTATGGAAAAGATATGAATAAGATTTTAAGAATTACCATTTTATTGGCATGTATTCCTATTTTTATTTCGGCAAATCATATGACGGACACCTATTCAAGCACAAGTTATGACATTGTCGGGATATATGAAAAAACAGAATTAAAGGAGGGGGCCAAAGGGCTTGATTCGTATGGCAACATTAAAGATATTAAAGCCGTATTTGCGCCTGCCAAGATGGACATCGGGAAATATGAAGTTAAGCTAACAAGGATTGATACCAATTTCTACAATATATGCGGGACATCGTTGTATATCGAAACCAAGCATTGCAACGAGTACGCAACAAGAAATGATGCCATTTTAAATATCAGGTCAAATTACGGGTATATAAGGGGCGAAACAATATTCTTAAAAAATTGGTAAAATTATCATCGTAAAACCATTTCATACACTCTGAATTCGATTTCGTACAGTTGTTGCCGAAAGGTGCGGCTGTACGATTTCTTTTTATGAGATTTGTATCAGAAAAAAACGCTAACTGATACAAACAGATGATTTCATTTTTACGAAAAATCACATTTTCCATACTGCTTGCAGGCAGTATGGCGGCATGCGGACCCAAACAGCCGCAGCCCAGCAACACCGGTAATGCCATCTACTATTGGCGAACTACATTCGCACTCGATAGCACTGAAAGGGATTTCCTGCAACGTCACAACATTGAGCGCATCTACTTGCGGATGTTCGATGTTGCGGCAGAACTCAATCCCGAAACGGATGGTTACGAAGCCGTACCGATTGCGACCACCCGTTTCCCGGATGATAATGATGAATCGGCGCAGACTGTCCCCGAAGGTATCGAAATCGTCCCGACAGTCTATATTACGCTCGATGCACTGCGAACTATGCAGGGTGAAGAGGCCAAGTATGCCGAACTGATGGTCGAGCGTCTGCGGGCAATGGCCTCGTACAACAAATGCGGCAAGATTCGGGAGATGCAGTTCGATTGCGACTGGACCGCCTCGACCCGTGCATCATTTGTCAAGTTGTGCAGTGTGGCTCGTGAGCGGCTTCACGCCGACACGATTGCGCTTAGCGCAACCATTCGCCTGCATCAGCTGGCCGAAAAGGCTCCGCCTGTCGATTGCGGCGTGCTGATGCTCTACAACACCGGTGCGTTGAAAAATCCCGATACGCACAACTCGATTCTCGATATAAAGGATGTGCGACCTTACCTGCGCAAACGCAAATGCAATATTCCGCTCGGCTATGCTTATCCGACATTCGGTTGGGGTGTTCGGTTTCACGACGGGAAATTTCAGCGAATTGTCAGCCGTCCCGAAGTTGAAAGCCTCGATGACGGCGATACCATTCGTATCGAACGCCCGACCGCAGATGAGATTCTGGAAGTGAAATCTCTTGTCGAGAAAGAATTGGGCTTACCGTTGCACCGCAACATCCTCTATCATCTGGATAATGAACAACTCAAATACTACACAGACGATGAAATCACTAAAATATACGCTCGCCGTTAGTCTATTGGCGGCCCTGTGGCCCGCTGTCCCTGTACTCGGTTGTTATAATCCTTGGTATTTGCCGAAAGGTTATTATATGTACCGCATTATAGACAAGACCGAAGAAAAAGAAGAGGGGAAAGTTTTCTCATCATTCAATCCAAACGCTGAAAGCAACTGTCGGGAATGGCAGCGATATACTTCTGCATCGATTCCGCTGATGGATATTTATCAGGTGGTTTATAAAATGTCGCTCGAAGAGTTTGAAGCTTTTCATGACCATCCGCAGAATTATAAAGAATACAACTATTTTCTACAATGGCTGGCCAACGGCAACTGGGATGTGAGGGAATTTCTGCTTTTTGCCAAAACAACCGAAGACGTCCGCAGTCGGCAAAATTCACGGTGGTATTACCCCTCGATGAAAACCGGCGCACGGATGACTCTCGAAGAGATTGCGGAACAGGCTTTGGATTATAAAGGTGCGCTGCGCAACCGCTATCTGCTGCAAGGCGTAAGGGCACTGTTTTCGCTGCACCGCTATCAGGATTGCATCGAGTTGTGGGACAAGGAAATCAGTGCGTTGCCCAAAGAGAATGTTATGCGGCAGATGATTCTCCCCTATATTGCAGGGGCTGCGTATAGAATGAAACACTATGACAAAGCGGTTGCTTATTATTATGAGGCGGGCGATTTCTCCTCGATGATTGCCTGCTCCGGTGCGGAAAAACCGACCTCAACCGTTGAAGCTATCGAGCGACTTTAC
>JAFLRV010000109.1 GCA_022511245.1 Coprobacter sp. | reverse complement strand
CACAAAACCATGCGGACGTGCCAGCGGCACGTCCCTACACGGGTTCCGCACACATCCGCAACATTGTAGGGACATGTCGTGACATGTCCGGAAAACAGAAAACGGAAAAATGCCGTGACATGTCCGGGAGACCGAACCCACGCACAAAACAAAGATGACGTGCCGTGCACGTCATCTTGCTCCCGATTAAAACCAGCGGGGGCGGCGCAGTATCGGGCGGCGGCGCTTGTTGAGCAGCACGGTAATCCGGTCGAGACAGGCGGCGGCACGGGCCGTAAAAAGAGCCGCCTCGTCGGGCTTTTTCAGCAGCAGCCATCCGCCGACCACCGTATAAGCCCAGTAGTCGAGCAACGACTCGTTCAGGTCGGCAGCCACATCGAACGCCGGGCGGGGCAGCTGCAAGACGATATCGATATGAGCCACCGGACGGGTATCGGCATCGGCCGGAAGCGGGGTATCCGGATGATACGCCGAGCGGGGCCGGTAGGCCAGCAGCCGGGAGTGGAGTTCGGGCAGAGACTCCCGCAACAGCTGTTGCACCACCAGGCCGTCGTCGTCGGTCAGCCGCAGGAAATCATACAGCAGCATCCCCTGCCCGTCGGTACGGGAAGCCCCCAGTACAGCGGTCAGCGTCGAGGCCCGGAGCAGGATATCGTGCACATCGATACAAAACAGATACTCTTTTACATTTGCGTTCATAGATACAGGTCTTTTGAAAAGTTACACATCACGTTCCGGGAGCGGTCAGAAGTCGCCCGGCGGTTTGCGGCCGGAGCACCCCCGCACGTCGCAGCGGCGGATTTCGGCCTCTTTGAGCCTCAATTCGAGCGCATGCTTCTCGTGTACGAGCTGCAGGAGGTCGGTCTGGGCCTGACGCAGTTCGATGTAGAGAGCGTCGATTTTGGCATCCCGCTGCAACAGCCGTTTTTCGAGCCAGTCGACCTGAGCCCGGCAGGTATCGTTCTCCAGCGCATCGGCCGAAGCATTCTCCCGGCGGGCATCGGTGCGGCGGTGCAGCCAGGTGGTGACGGCCCATTTGACCGACTCGAACCCACCCAGCGCACCCAGTATGGTCAGCAGCAGTTCCATGTCACACCAGACTTTTAACCGACCGTTCACATTTCCAGACACTGTCCTTCTCGTAAATCGTCAGGCGGCAGAAGAGCGTGTCGTGGATAAACGAATAGGTTATGCGCCGGTTGCTTGAGCTGACCTGGAGCGAGAGCAGCCGCACCAGCAGTCCGTCGCTGCACCGGATATAGAAGGGACGCATTTCCTGGAAATAGGGCTCCAGATCATACACATGTCCCGCTTCGAGCAGAGCCGAAAGAATTTCCGACGAAGAGCTCTCTTCCGAAAAATCGGCGAATGCCGACGGCAGCACCACCTGTTGCGAAACAAGAGAAGTACTGGTTTTGGTAAACCGATACGAATTCATCACAATGCGGTTCAGCACCGGCTCCCCTTTATAGTTACGGGAGAAAAATTCCCATTCGATATTGTCGGTCGAGGAGTTGTACTGCTGCCGGAAGATGACCAGCGTGTCCTGTTCGTGCTCGCCCGGCAGCAGCAGGATGGTATTCTTCCGGGTCAGTTCCACCAGTGCGGAAAACCCGCCGTCGGGATCCATCGCCTGAGAAACAATCACACCACTGGCACCCGAATAGAGGAAGTAATAGCCTCCCTTGAGCCGGTAGACCGGACATCCGGAACGTTCCATTTCGAGCCGGGTAAACTCGGCGATATCGGCTACGGTCGTCTTTTCGGTGGCCGATACCTGCACACACTCCCCCGTCCCCGTCAGTTCGCTGCCGGGTATGCGGGTCAGATCTTCGATATTTACAAATTCAATTGCCATAAAAAATAGAGTTTTAAAAAGTGATACATGTGGTCAGTTGTTTTCCGGAACCGTTTCCGGTGGGTAACCGGCCCGGCTGTCGCGGTACAGCGCAACGGTGCGCAGACCGTCCGGAGCAGCATCCGGATACGAGGCGATGCACAGCGCCGGACCTTCCGGCGGCCGGTTGCGGCCGATGCGGGGAAGCGACCCCATCCGGCCGATGGGCAGCAGCACGGTCAGCATGGCGCAATACCCGTTACATTGACCGTTCCCTCCACTTCGAGAACATCGCCCCGAAGGAGTTCAAAATATTCCACTGCCCCTTCCGGCAGGTAGAGACCGTCGCCCTCTTTGGCCGGACGGCAGGCCCAGACCCGGCAGGCAGTTACGGCACACAGGCGCACCACACCCGAAGCGGGGGCGGCCTCCAGCGCCGTATCGGTCACATCACGGGCGGTGCCGATGCTCCACACCGGAACCGCATTCAGATTGCCGTCGAGCGGCATACATTCTTTCATCATTCCGTTTGTTTTTAAGGTTATACACAGTTATTTTCTTTCACATTCATCCGACGGCAGACCGCCGTTATTCCAGCCGATAGCCCGCCTTGAGAGGATACGAAGCCACCTGCCCGCCCGTGACGGCCACCGACAGGTCGGCCGGCCGGAAACGCACCCGCACCTGCACAGAAGAGCCCGGTGCCGTCTCTTCCAGACACACCGTGAACCCCTCACCGGAAAAACGCATCGAAAGCGGTTGCGACTCTTCGCCGACAGCCGCATAACCGAGCGAGCCGGTACGCCGTGCAGCCCCTTCGCCCAGACAGAAATAAAACAGGCAGAGCGACGGTGAGCGGCGGCAGGCCGTCACGACATCGGCCAGCGAGAGCCCGTCGAGAAACCCGAGCGCCGTGTACCGGGAAGAGACAACCGGCATCTGCCGGGCGGCATCCACATCGAGCGTAACCGGAAACAGCGCATCGAGCTTGCGTTTGTCGGCCGACGGCATCAGTCCGTCGCTCCGGCTGTCGGCCAGGCGGGCGACGTTCGACAAGTCGGCCAGCGCATACGGGGTCATATCCACATAAAACGGCGTGACCGTGTGCTCCCACAAGTCGCCGTTCCAGAAAAGCAGTATCAGGGCCGTTGTCTGCACCGTCACCTGCACCGGAAGGTTTCCGTTGAGGAACCGGGCAAAGGTCACCGTACCCGGCGCAGGCTGCACATAGAGGTAGGCGGTGCGCAGGCCGGGCCGCACATCGGGAGCAAACGCAGCGGGGTCGTCGACGATGCCCCGCAGCGTACTGTCGGCGCAGGCCGTATCGTGCCAGGCATTCGAAAGGGAGTCCCACATCCACAGCGAGAGCGTCTCGCCGTTGGAGAAGAACCATCCCCGACGGCCGCCGTCCGGATAAGCGTTCTCTGCGTCGGAAAGCGAGTCGAAATGGCCGATATAGCGGCCTTCGGGCGGGCAGAGCGGCCGAAGGCCCTCACCCAGATGTTGGTCTTTGCAATGTATCATAATCGTAAAATTTGTTTCGTTGTCTCCTGTTCGCACCACGAAGTCATCGCCGCATTGCCTAACGAGAGCGACACATAATAGGCGCAACGGACGGCGACAGGCGTCAGCAGGCGGGGACTGCCCCCGATTTCATACCCGGCATACGACTCACGGGAGCGGGGCACCGTCACCCGCCGCACATACAGCATCTTTTCGGCCGAAGGGTTGCGCACCCGCACCGGCAGCGAATAGTATTCCAGTACGGGACGGCCCTCATCGTCGACCGTCGAGACGCACACCGGCCGCTCTGTCCCGCCCCGTGTGACCGGGTTCCGCTGCAAGGCATACAGCGCATCGTCGGGCGTGATGACACGGGTGACCTCGCGCCGCCAGCCGTGCAGACGTATCACGAAACGGCCCATGCAGTCGTCGGGCAGCACGATGTGTCCGCTCCCATCGCCGTGCGGCACGACGGGTCCCGGCAGTTCGCACCAGGGCAACGTATAGGCCGGAGCCTGCAAAAACACATCCTCGACAGCCTGGTCGAGATACGACACGATGAGCCCTTCGGCCGGCAGCGAGTTCGGAGAGAGTTCGCTCTCCGTGTCGAGCGGGTTGATTTCGCCGAGCAGTTCCAGCGTGCGGGTGATAATATCCGTTACTTTCATCTTTCTTTCAGTTTACAAGTTCAGCAATATCCTTTCCCGGCAAAAGGAGAGGGCGTCTCCCGGTCCCGTACAGGACACAGGACACGCCCCGCCTCCGGAAAGGGTTTTCGGCAACAGGCCGGTTACCCTTTGGGCACGATACGCATGTGAGCGTTCGGGTAACGCAGGCAAGCACAGGAAGCCTCCGTGAGCACCACCGCATCGGTATTGCGGATACCGGCCTTCTTCAGGTCGAGCTGCAGGCGGTCAAACGGCACATGCACCGCTTTGGTGAGATACTCCGGGTCGAAGATGAATCCGTAGTCGCTCATGTTGCAGTCGTCGAACACCTCGTCGAGCAACACGTAGAGCTTGCCGAACTTCGACCGGATTTCGGTGAAGTCGATGCCCCACTTCACAAAGTCCTCGTTGGCCCCCACGTACTTCTGCACGTCGAGCTTGTTGATGAGACCGATGAAGTTGGAACCGCCCACCAGCACCTTGCGCTTGTTGCCCGCATTGCCGGTGAAAGCCTCCTGCATGATGTCGATCAGGTCGTTCTGGGTAAGCCCCTTCGTCGGGTCATACGCTTTCTCTTTGCCGGCCTGCCACCAGATACCGCCGGTGGTCATCACGTTCTGTTTCTTGTCGGCATCGTAAATCGAGTTTTTCACCCCGAACATGAACGACTTCTCCATGCCCATGCGCATGTCGAAGATGGCACACTCCTCCGAATCGGAGAAGTTCCATTCGACCTCCTTGTTGGCAATCTTCTGGAACGTCGACTGCTCGACCTGCATCTTGAATATCTGGCAGTAGTTCTGGGCCTTCACCGGAAGCGCCTCGAACTGCGAGGTCTGCACATCCAGTTCAGTAGCCGCGCGGCCCATGCGCACCAGCACCGTGTCTTTCGGAATCGAAGGCACCACGCCGTCGATTTGTCCCACCGTCTTGCCGTTGAGCGCATACACGACCAGTTTGCCGTCGTCCGACTTCTTGCTCACGTAGAGCACCAGATCGGCACTCGACTTGGTTTTGCCGTCGGCCTCGTAGCCGTTGACCCCTTTGACCAGTATCGTCTCCGATACGTCGAAGATGTCGTTGTTGTCGGTCTCCAGCGTCGCTTTCTTGTGCGAAGAAGTCGCCGTTCCGGCCGTCGGTTCAGTGTAGGCCGTCGAAATTTTGGCTTTGGTCGGCTTCGTATCCACCGCATAATAGTCATACACCATCGAACCCGATTTGCGCACTTCGGAGTGACGCATAATCTGGTCAATCGGAGTCGACATCGGACGTATCTTCACAATGCGCTGGTCGATTTCGTTGCGCAGCAGGTCGGCGCTCTCCTGCCGGGTAATATCGGCCGTAAGCGGCTCGTCGGAAACCGACACGCCACGTCCCGTCACACCCGGCACCACGACAGCCAGAGACAGGGACAAGCCCCATCCGGTCCATACATCCAGCCCTGCCAGAACAACGGCCAGAGCCAACAGAGGCAGCAGCCCCATCCAGAAACTTTTGTTCATCCAGAATCTTTTCATTTGCATATACATTTAAATTTAAGGGTTAGTAAAAAAAATCTCTCTTTTCAGAAAAAGGTCAGTCCCAGATACTGCGGCGCACACGGGGCAGCGGCGGAGTGACCGGCATGCCGCGCGACTCGCTGCGCAGCGAAGGCGTACCGTCGGTGACGATGCTCCGTTTCTCCAGTTCGATTTTGGCGTTGCGCCCCATCGTTTCCCCTTCGGAACGGGCCTCTTCCACATCCCGGTCGTAGTTCATCGCCCGCCAGAGACGCTCCAGCGTGTCGGTGTCGAGGTCGAAGAGAAACACCCGGTCGACCAGCGACGAAACAAAATCCTCAAACCGGCGGCGGCCCTCCTCATCCAGACCTTTGGACGAGATAAACGCCTCTACCTCACCGGCATTGCGTTCGGCATTGGCCCGCTGGCGCAGCTGAATCTCCTCCAGCTCCTTCTCCTTGCGGCGGCGCACCTCCATGCCCTTCCGGTAATTCTCGCGGGCCGTCGGGTCTTTGAGCGCCGTTTCGAAATAGTCGCCGAAACACTCTCCGATAGCCGTCATCACATCGCTGCCCTCCATGAGCGCACTCAGGAAAGCCCCCGCTTCGGGGTTGCACAGGAACAAGTCGGCCAACTCCCGGTTGCTGGCCTTGTAATTCGCCAGCTGGAGGTCACGGCCCCGCGCATACTCGTCCAGCGCCGAGTAGAACGCCTCGTCGTCATCGTAATTGGTTTCCCGGTCGGGATAAGCCTCCCGCAACCGCTCCACCCACACCTGCCGTCCGGGACGGTCGGGGGCAGAAATCACTGTTACTTTTTTTTCTTTCATTTTTTCTGTGGTTTGTAAAAAGGTTCGACATTTACATGCCGCAAAGAAACAGCCTATTTCACCCCCGCACAGGTCACAGTGATAAATGATGCGTCTGAAAACATTCCCCCTACTCCCCGTTTCCGGCACCGGACATATTACAGACTAACCATCAACCGATTACAAACAATTCAAAAATAAAAACCTACCCCACAGACACGCACTGACCGATTTTCATTATATTTTTAATTTATATATATATAAAATCATACCCCATCCTGATTTTGTAGAAAATACATTAAATGGAAAAAACAGAAAATCCCTATCTTTGTCGCACCCGGAACCTTTCCGGAAAAAACGACAAAAACAGGACAGAGACATGAAAACCATTCGAGCTTACCCCCTGATGCTCCTCTTTGCACTGGCAGCATCCTTTCCCGCCGCCGGGCAGACGAAACAGAGCGGCTATGTCAAGACACGGGGACGGCTGGCCGACGACGGCCGCCTCCTTCCCGGAGAACGTCTCGCCGGTGCCTCCGTCATCCTCAAAGGGGGCAACAGCACCGTGAGCGGAGCGGACGGCTCGTTTACCCTTACCCTGTCCGGCTCCACCTACATCCTGCAGAACGTGCGCAAGCAGGGGTATGAAATCTGCGACCCGGAAATCCTCGCCAGACAATATACTCATTCGGCCAATCCGCACATTCTCATTCTGGAGACTCCGGCCCGGAAGCTGGAGGAGAAACTGGCGGCCGAACGCAAAATCCGCCGCACGCTGCAACGCACGCTGGCCGAACGGGAAGAGGAGCTCGAATCCCTGCGGGCACAGCACCGGCTCACCCGTGACGAATACAACGCCGCCCTGCAACAGCTCTACGCCGCCCAGCGGAACGACGAGCAACTTATCGGGGAGATGGCGGCCCGCTACTCCCGCATCGATTACGACCAGCTGGACGACTACCGGCGGCAGCTGTCGCTCTTCATCCGGGAGGGGGAACTCCGCCGGGCCGATTCGCTGCTGAACAGTCGGGGCTCTTTTGCCGACCGGGCGGCCGAACTGGAACGGCTGCACGAAGCCAACGAACAGGAAGCGGCCCGCCTCGCCGGTGAACGGGATG
>JAFLRV010000108.1 GCA_022511245.1 Coprobacter sp. | reverse complement strand
TTTTTTCAGCAAGAAAAGGCGAGACATTTCCATACGCAGGCGGACAGAGCAGCTCCGACAAACGGCCCCACGATGAAAATCCACAGCTGTTTCAAGGCTTCGCCGCCCTGGAATACGGCCGGTGCGATACTGCGTGCCGGATTGACGGACGTACCCGTATAACGGATGCACACGAGATGCACCAGCACAAGAGTCAGACCGATAGCCAGTCCGGCCAGATTGCCCGCACCCTTTTCGCTGTCGGTAGAACCGAGCACCACCAGAACGAAGATAAACGTAAATACGATTTCGGCCACGATGCCGGCACAAAGAGACACGCCGGATTGTACGGTATTGGCACCGGTTCCGGCCACTTCGGGCGAATTATAAGTCAGCAGCCAGAGGAGAGCCGACCCGATAAATGCGCCGATGACCTGGAAAAGCATGTACATCCCGGCCTCTTTGCCGGACATGCGTTTCGATAACCATACGCCCAGCGTAATGGCCGGATTGATGTGACAGCCCGATATACCGCCAATGGTATACGCCATAGCCACCACCGAAAGACCGAACGCAAGCGACGTCCCGATAACCGACGCCGCATCGTAAGTTGAACACTGCAGGCTGACGGCCACACCGCAACCCATCAGGACGAGAACCATAGTTCCGACCATTTCAGCAAGATACTTTTTCATACAGTAAAACTTTAAAATTGCATAATGTTAAACAGGAGAGTTTCTCCACACCCGACAAAGATAATAAATAAATCCGTTTCCGCCGCATCCGACATAAATACATTTCCAGTCTGCCCCCTTTTCATGGAAGAAAATGAGCAGAACACGGATTCTGTACGCCGGTTGACAGAAACAAAACCCCGTCAAATGAAGGTAAATCCATTTGACGGGGCTTTCAGTACGGTCAATGTTTTTTAATGAGTAATCAGCACCTTGCCGCTTACACCGTTGCACACAAAAATATAGACGCCGGATGCAAGCCGTTGCATCGCCTCCTCCAGTTTCACATTCCGCATCAACAACGTTCCCCCGATAGCATAAACATCGACGGCCGGGTCGGAGCAGAACGTCGGTTCAACACCGGTATCGTCAGGATTGATGTGAATAAAATCCTGCCATCCGGTAGCCGCTCTGTAAGAAGAAGCAGAGCCTTCAGGCACATATAAAGGAATCGATTTGTCTACACTGGTGAACGTCGTCGGTTGTGCCGCAGGAGGTTCCGTCGCATCACAGGAAATGGAAGAAAGAGCGCTGCACGAAAAACTGTAAGTGCCCAGCGTTTGCAACCCTGACCCTAATTTGAGCGACGACAGCTGCGAACAACCCGAAAAAGCGTTGTTCCCGACCGTCGTTACCGAGTTCGGGATGACCAGTTCCCCCGTCATGGACCGGCAGTCGGCAAACGCTTGAGAACCGATAGTTTTGACCTGTTCCCCGATAACAACACCTTGTAGATTGTAACATTGCCAGAAACAGGATTGAGGTATCGAAGAGATAGCCTCCGGCAGCGTCACGGTGCCGTTCAGCCCCTCGCAGTTGTAGAAAGCACCGGTATAGATACTTTGCACTCCCGCTCCGAAAGCGATGGCTTCGATTCCGGAGCATCGGGAAAACGCATACTGATTGATGGTGGTCACTCCGTCGGGAATCCTCAACGTTCCCGTCAGACCGTTGCATCCTTCAAAAGAATTGTTGCCGATGAATGTCAGCGTCGATGGCAGGTTCAGCTCCCTCAGCCCGCTGCAATAGCAAAACGCATTGGTCGATATGCGGGTCACGCCTTCGGGGATATTCAGTACCCCCTCCAGCCCGCTGCAATAGGCAAACGCATAAGTCGGAATCTCGGTTATCTCCGACTGGAAATCGAGACCTGAGAACCCGCTGCAATTCTGGAACGCATAATTGCCGAGAGAAGTAATGTTGACCGGTACGGTCAGTGTGCCCTTCATGCCCGAACACCCCTTGAAAGCCTGCGAACCGATGGAGGCGACGCCGTTGCCTAACGACAGCGCCGTGAAACTTTCACACCCGTTGAACGCATCATTGCCAATCGAGGTCACCGCATCGGGAATTTTCAGTTCACCCGTTAATGCCCCGCAGTTTCGGAACGCATAATTGCCGATTAAAGTCAGACCCGCCGGCAAAGACAATGCCCCCTCTAAAGCACCACATCCGTCGAAAGCATAAGCCGCAATCTGAGTTACGGCAGAGCCGATGGTCACCTGCCGGAGAGCCGTACATCCGCTGAACGTATAAGTATCGATTTTAGCCACTTTGTTACCGATAGACACGTTGGTCAGGCCCGTACTTTGCTGAAAACAGGAAGTACCCATACTTGTTACCCCGTCGCCTATGGTTACCGACGAGATGTTCGGGCAAGACGCAAAAGCATAATATCCGATTTTGGTTACCGATTCCGGAATAACGATGTCACCTTTCAGGCTGGTCACACCCTGAAACGCATAATTGGCAATCGAAGTGACCGTTTCGGGAATAGTCAGCTCTTCGAGCAGTTCCCCCTGAATATATAATTGTCCCCCTGAATAGGAGAGCAGCGAACCGCCCAGTTCCCGTTGCATCCACTGGTCGACCGTCCCTAAGAAATTAACCCCCGATATGTTGTTGCAGTCTTTGAACGCATTCTGTCCGATGGAAGTCAGTTCCGCCGGTACATCCAGCCGTCCCGTCAGGCACGAAGCTCCGGCAAAAGCATAAGCCTCGATGGCCGACACGTTCAATCCCTGAAGGCTGGTCACCAAAGTGTCGGCAACATACAAGTTGTGCGCCTTGCCCAGCGGATTGGCATCGGCATTGTAGTTCTGCACCTTGATACCGGCCCATTGATTCAACGAACCTCGAAACACGACCCGTTGCAGCTGGGAACACCCCTGAAAAGCACCGAAATAGAACTGTTGCATGTTCGCATCCACGATTACCGAATCGAGACCCGTGCAATCTTTGAACGCATATTGCCCCGTAGCAGTCATCCCCTCACCCAGCACAAGCTCTTTCAGACCCGTGCATCCCGCAAAAGCATAATTGCCCGTAGTAGTAACGTTTTTGCCGAAACTCACGCTTTGTAAATTCGAGTTGTCCTGAAAAGCATTCGCCGATACCAGCGTTACCGGATAAGTATAACCCTCATAAGTTACGCTGTCGGGAATCACCAGATGGACGACAGAAGCATCCGCTCCGGCTACATAAGCACGCCAGTTGCCGTTGGCCGCTGTGGTGTAATTCACGTTGTCAATCGTAAAAGATGTCGCTTGTTGTCCATTGGCAAGCACAGAAGCAAACAACGCTGTAAATAAAAGTAATTTTCTGAATTTCATAGTTGTTGTAGGTTTAAAATAGTTGTTATAGGTTTAAAAATGTAGCTTAACTATATTATAATGGTCTCACGATTATATTCCGATGGTCACACACTCCCGGAAAATGAACTGTTTCGGTCGTATCACTGTATTCTCACCCTCCGACAGAAATTTTAAACAAAGATAAAGTAAAAAAATCCCCCCCCCCTTGTTAATAAACATTAAAAACGCTAAAATATTTTACAACGATTCATAAAGGAATAATTTTAATACCTTTTGTAATCTGGTAAACTAAAGAATAAAATCACATTTATAATTAAACAAGGTCAAAGAATCCAATTCTTTAATATCTACAGTATTATCCGGATTATATGTAATTTTAATATGTTCACGCACTAATCCTTCCCAATTATTCCAATATGTACAGAAAACATCAGCTCTTAGCCCATCTTCAGCCATTTCTACATTAGGGAGTAAAAGATTTGAATCTGACAAAGCTAAAACATCAAAACATTTAAGCGGTTCGATTTCATTCACATCACTTTCATCAAAAATAAAATGTTTTGAATCGTATGCAGCATGCCAAAATACAGGCATCATATTTTCAGACCTGTATAATAGATAGATTTGCCATGCACTTTGTCTTGAGGGTTTGGCATGAATATATTTGATTATATTCTTGTTTTTCGTATTTTCCTCTGTCGTAGTAAAAAAATATGTAGAATCACCTATTTTCATATTCCCTTAATTAAAATCCAATTATATCATTTTCCTCATATTCTCTCATAGAGAGAGTATGAATCTTTAATTCAATTGTGTCATTCAGCTTCAAAAAATCAAGAAATTCAAAAATAAGATTGGGATTTTCTTTTGGAACAATCTCCTTCTTTAATAAATTTTTAAACCTCTTTCCGGACAATCCCAATTCATTGGTTTTCGAATGTAGTAAACATCTGTTTTTAGGCATTGAATTTCCAAAAGTCTTTAGGTCATTACAGATTTTTTCTTCAGTCAGAGATGAAAATATCTTATTATGCTCGAACAATCTCTTTTCCTGCTCTTTATTTATTGTCAAAAAACGCTTCCATGAGAGATCAGGACTTATTTCTACCATATGATTACAATCGGGACAATATGAAATATTAAAACCGGTACCAATCCTTATATTGTCCTTTTTCCTAAATATAATGCCCTTACGCCAAATCAAATCTTCACTTGGTTTTCCACACCAACGGCAAAACAGATGAAGCTTTAGGGAATCTATCGGTTTTTTAGCGTTTGTTTTGATGAATTCAAGACTGTATGGCAACTCATCAAAAAGATTTGGCAAACCCATGACACCAAAAGATAAAGGTGTAATTATCAGACTTTTTATTATATTATCTTTTTGATATAAAAAGATTATTAAATTACCAATTTCAGATGATAGAATAACAGCCGCTTGGCAATGCAATGGTATCCATTGAACAGATATTGAAAACTCTAATCCAAATCTTTCAGTCCAATCCTTAAAGTAAGCTACTATATTCTGCTTGCCGATTATTTTTTCTTTATCATATCTTATTAATGACGCTTCTTCTGACAACAGTTCATTAATTTTTTCAAAATTACCCTCCGATAAAGACGTTGCGAATTGTAGGAGGGCGGTTTTACCCTTAAAATCTGGTATATTCTGCTCAATCTTTAAGTCCATAGGTAGAAAGTTTCAAAAGTTAGCATTGCTATTTACCTTATTAAGTCTGCAACGCTAACTTACGAAAATTTCTTATATATTCAAAAGTTAGCATTGCAACTCTAGTCTGAAATCCATTTGTTCTTGACAAGAAAAGGGATGCCAGGTATCCCATTTGTATGCCCGACTCCTTCTGTACTTGTTTTACTGCATCATTATCCTTATTTCTCAGTTTCACTATGGCTACTTTGGGTTACCCAATCTTGTACAAATCTTTTAAAAAAACTGATTACTAATATCAGTGGGGGTATCAGCAATATCATTATCAGCCATTCTTGTTGGCTATGTCTATTATACCCGCTGAATGAAATAAATAATATAGTGGTTAGCATGGGACATATAACCATAGATAAAAGAAATGGCATTATTGTTTTTACCAACTCTTTTTTATCTTTAGGATTATCCCTATATGCCTTAAACTTATTAACTTTTTGCAATAGAGGAAGTAAAAGTATCTGGGCACCTGTAATCTTTTCCTTATTCCAAATAAGCCATAAATAATATATCACTATTATGCCACAACAAGGAATATAGAATATCACTCCACATACAGTCAATACTTCTTCTTCAGCCATGAAAAGTAAAGAGAAACAAACATATGCTAAAAGGCTCAATGATAGAGCAATGTTTATTAATATTCTTTTGATGCTTGTTTTTTTTCTTTTGATGTTTGTTTTTTCTTTGTTGATATTTTTAACCGGTGTGTGCTTTTTAACCATAGAAGTATCATTTGGGGCATACTTCTTTGATTTACCTCCAATTCTAATACAGATTACACCTACAAACATTATGATACAAATGAACACAAACATCCCCCAATCAATTTCTTCTGATGAATATGGATAATAATAAGAGATAGTTTTTGTACGCACTTTTTGAAGCGCATTAATAGCCACAAAAACCAAAGTATATCCAATAATCTTTAATATCTTTTTGCCTATAGTTGTATTTGATGGTTTGAATGCCAATAAATAGGCAATCAGAGCAATATCTACTACTAATGCATAGGGTGACAGATGAATGATGCTGTTGGCATAATAGAGATACAGTTGAATTCCCGTTATTATGAATAATATAGAGGCTATAAAATAGCGAGCTATAGTGTAAACAAGTTTAGTGGGTACTCCTCGTGCATTATTTTC
The DNA here is from genome assembly GCA_022511245.1 of Coprobacter sp. Lineage (GTDB taxonomy): Bacteria > Bacteroidota > Bacteroidia > Bacteroidales > Coprobacteraceae > Coprobacter. The sequence continues at coordinate 1,406 of JAFLRV010000108.1, read as the reverse complement.
TGCGAACTCGACAAAAGCAATGAGAAGGAATAACCCTCCTATTATCACCACCATTTCAAATTTATCATTACTAGATGATGGCAGTATGGAGGTTCCAAGTAAAAATATTAATGGTCCAATTTCCAAAGAGGGAAAAGAGGGAATATTATTCAGACGATTATTATTCATTAGTTGATTGTTTTATTGTCCGTAAATTATTTGTTAATTCTCATAGTCGATCCATGACTCCAATGCCATTTTTTGAAAGGCTATATATTCGGGTGAATTTAACTGATTGAGAAGTCTGAATGCTTGTTTTCCAGTATTACCACTTGCCTGCATGAACTGCTTAAAGGATGCAAAGAACTCTATTCTTGACAATTCTGTTGTATTCTGTAAATTTTTATAAGTCTGGACAATGGTGTTATAGGCTTCTTCAATATTATTTTCTTTGGCATAGTCAGCCATCATTACGACAAACATGATACCCTTTGATGCAGGAGAGTGTGGATTTGGTTCATTTATGGCATCACAAAAAGCAATTTGTTGTAGTTCTTTCATGATGTTTCTAAGCATAGGAAATTCATGAAAATCTGCATCTGCTATAAAATTCACGACCCTGTCATTTGCCATAAGATTGTCTCGTAGAGCTAGTAAGAACATAATCTTATCCTTGTCCTGATATGCGTTTAGATACTTAGACAGTAATTCATTGGTAGCCTCACAATCATTTTTAATTGCTAATGATTGAAGCTCTTTACTAAGGTCATTTGCCCCTTTGATAGGGTCGTTGCTAATTGATTGGCAAGATACGGCCATTATCATCAGCATCATAATAAAAAATACTCGGTTCATATTATAGAAGTTATTGGTTTACACTTGCAACGAGGTACAAAAAAAGAGGTGTGGGCTGATCCAACTTGTAGCTCTGAAGGTATCGCCAAACACCTCTGCCCATACAAAAAGGAAGCCTACACCTATGATGCAAGCGTTCCTCCTTACTTGTGATGGGCAGTTCTTCTAAGTTGGCGATTTTTCAGAACTCATCCAGTAAGAAGTTACACTTCTTTAATATATCATTATCAATTCGTTAATTCATTGGCAAATCAGTTTATTTGTTTCCACTTGCAAATATAATACTTTTATGTGAATAATTCCCTGCTTGACCTCTGAAATTTAGAGGAACAGTGTCCGAACCGGCTGATGTATTGTGCGGTTGATTATACTACTTTTGTATGTCTATATGAAAATGATAGAAGATGTCACCTGCTGTCAATACTATCTGAAATTCTTCTGGAGTTTGTTGATTTATATTGAAAAACTCACAATGAAGAGTGTTTCCCTCAATTTTCATTTCACAAAAATCAGTATTAAATCGAGACCGATAATCTCCTTCATTCGTCATATTGGGATATTCTGCAAACCAA
>JAFLRV010000107.1 GCA_022511245.1 Coprobacter sp. | reverse complement strand
GGTCACCTCTATCCAGGGATGCTCCTCCAGATAATCTGCCCCCACCTTCTGGCGGGCCAGTTTGTTCAGGAATGCCGGGCTGAACGCTTTCATTTCATCGCCCGAATCCTCTTTGGCCAGCTCCTGCCGAACAAAGTCGGTAACCTCTTCGATGCCCTCGATAGAGCGCACCTGCAGACCCGGTGTCGGGAGTTCCTCGTTGCGGTTCATCGCCCAGAATCCGTTTTGCAGGTAGTTGTGTTCGACCGTACTGTGCTGCTGGATGGAGCTGTATCCGCAATGGTGGTTGGTGAGCAGCAGCCCTTCCGAAGAGATGAGCTCGCCCGTACATCCCGGTCCGAAGATAACGACGGCGTCTTTCAGAGAGGTCGAATCCGGATGGTAAATATCGTCCACCTCCATTTTCAATCCCATCGCTTTCAATTGTCCGGCATTCTGCTGTTTCAGAAACGGCAGCAGCCACATGCCCTCATCGGCACGGGCCGGCGTCAGCAGGCAGGCCAGAGCGAGACCTGCCATCCATTTTTTTGTTTTCATGATTTTATGCGGTTTAGTTTGATTATAAAATTGCATCCATAACTCTCTCGGTCTACAAAGATAGTTATTTTTTCGGATAAGGATGCAAAGAGCGGCTCAGTAATAACTGATTTCCCGCAGGGCCGATGTAGTGGGTCGGTTATCGGTGGAGATACGTTTGAATATCCAGTTGTTATGTTTGTCATACCGGTATTGCATCACGGTGGTTTCCGTTTCGTTGCCGGGTGTCATCCGGGTCTCTTTGACCGGATTTTCCCACGCATCGTATTCGGTGCGGGTGGTCACGGTATATCCCGGATAGTACTCTTGCAGTTCCGACGAGAGCGTGTTGCCGTCGGGCCGGTAGGCGATATGGTATCGTTTGGCGATTTCGCCCGAAGGTCCGGTCTGTTCATATCCCAGCAGCCTCCCGTCGGGATAATACTGGAAACGCACGGCCGATTTCAGATGATGATGCCCGTCGTAAAACAGCTTTACCGAGTCCTGTCCCCGACAGTTGTAATAAAGCAGCTCTTTTTCGGTCGGGAAATTCAGGGCGTTGTTCTTGACGATGTCGCACACCTGTCCCTGCGTGTTGTAGCCGTAGGAGATTTGTTCGGTAGGGTAGAAGGCGCCCCGATATACCGTCGCCGATGTTTTCCGGCCGGCTTTGTCGTAGACGTAGACCACTCGGGAGACCAGATTCCCGTACATGTCCAGATAATCGGTCTCGCCCAGCCGGTGTTCGGGAGTGAACTGGAACGTTACCGAGCCGATGAGCGTACTGTCCTCGCTGTACATTTTTTGTTCGGTGCGCTGCCCTTCCGGGTTGTACCGGACGACGGTGATGTAGCTTTCCGAGCCGGACGTACTCTGTTTGCGGGGGGCGAACCGGAATGTCGTGCGCACGGCAGATACCGGGCCGTACAGGCCCGATGCCGTTTCTGTGGCCGGTTCCGTATCGGTGTCGGAAACGACGGTTTGCCCCGTGCAGGGCAGGGCAAGCAGGAGCAGTAAAGGAAAATATTTCATAAATGTCGGTCTTGCGTTTTACCTAACCAACAACTGAATTTCGGCGAAAGTTTACCGGGAAAAGATTGTTTTTGAAAGATTTATGCAATTCAACGTCGCATCAGAACGGATAACCGACGGCAAAATGGAAAGCGGCATCTCTTTTGAAACGGGGGTGGACGAGCACCCACTGCCGGTCGTCGGCCATACCGGGATCGAACGCTTTCATCCCCAGATCGAACCGCAGCAGAAAGTAGTTGAAGTCGAACCGCAGCCCCAGACCGTAGGCCAGCGCAATCTCTTTGTAGAACCGGTTCAGTTTGAACTGTCCGCCCGGCTGACTCTCGTAATCTTTGATGGTCCAGATGTTTCCGGCGTCGATGAAAGCGGCCAGCTCCAGTTTCCAGATGAGTTTGCTCCGGTATTCGGCGTTGAGGTCGAGCCGGATGTCACCGCACTGGTTCATGAAGTCGAGAGTGCGGTTTATCCCTTTGTAGCGGCCCGGTCCGAGTGTCCGCACCGACCAGCCCCTGACGCTGTTGGCCCCTCCGGCAAAATAGCGTTTCTCGAACGGCAGTATTTCGGAATTCCCGTACGGTATCTCTATGCCCACTCCCGAATGCAGCGAGAGGGAGTTGCGCTCGTTGAACACGAACGTATAGGCATAATCCGCATCCGCTTTGGCATATTGGGAATATCGTATGCCCAATATCGAATATTCGCCGTAAGGACCCGGTTTCATCTTCGACAGCGAAGAAATTCCGTAAAGCAGGTTTCCGGCGATTTCGCCCGCTACGCGCAAGGTGTAGATGTTGTGCGTGCTTTTCACCACCGGGTCCAGATTGGAGCGGTAGAACACATACGACGACCGCATGATGAAATGGTTCTCGTAGCTGTTGCGCAGCAGCGGGTTGTCGGCCGGCAGGTTGTTCAGGAAGTCGTTCGATGTTTTAGGCAGGTAAATGTAGCTGATGTCGACCAGATCGAGCTGGTGGTTGTACTGGTTGCGGTGGGTCGTCCATTTGTAGTTCCAGCCGCCTCCCGCGATGACACGGGTGTATTCGGGACGCTGCTGGAAATTGATGTTGACATCGAACTCCGTTGTGGCCCGCCATCTTTTGCGTACCGAAGAGCGCATCACCGGAAAGAGAAACTCCGGCAGGGTGATGCCTATTTCGCCGCCGAATTCGGTGTAGTGGTCGTTGATGATGCCGCTGATTTTGCCCGACATGCTTTCGTAGGCACCCCTGAATTTGGTCGTCAGGGTCTGGGACCCCCTGAATATGTTCCGGTGCTGGTGGGTGAGCCCTAAGGCAAAACCCAGATCTCCGGCCGAGTTGGTCCCTTCGATGTCGACCGAAATCGTCTGCCCTTTGCCTTCGGTGAGCAGGATGTAGCAGTCGAGCATCTCCACCTCCTCGCTCTTGACCGGCACAAACCGGATGTTGACATATTTCAGAATTTTCAGTCGGCTGAAAGCCGTGTAGGTGCGGTCGATGTCCCGGTTGCGGAACAGCGTTCCCGGCCGTATGAAACAGTTGTTGACGAGCGTTTCCTCTTTCAGATACCGTTTGTTGCCGTACCAGATGTGATACCCTTTGTATATCAGCGAATCCTGCACGTCGAACCGTTTTTCCGGCTCCAGATTCATCCCGTCGTAATTGGTGACGAAATAGACCTCCCGGATGCGGTAGGTGTCATGTTTGCGGTATATCATTTCGCTGGTGCCGGTCTCGATGGGAATCGGCATCAGATTCAGTTCCAGCTCTACCCCGTTGTCTCCGATAGTCGTATCGGCCGTATAGGTGATGTACTCTTTGTTGAACGCATAATATCCGTTGTTGCGCAACCGGTTCGAGATGCGTTGCCGTTCTTCGTCGAGCAGGGTCCGGTCAAACAGCATGCCCGGTTTCAGCAGCAGCGAAGCCGTGTCTCTCAAGACGATTCGGGCGATGTTTTCATTGTCGATGTTGTACGATATCCGTTCGATATGATACGGCTCGTTGGCCGTTACGTTGTAGCGCACTTTCATTTTCCGCCGGCGGGAAACCGTATCTGCCGTCACGACAGCCCGGACATACCCCCGATTGTTCAGGGCCTTTTTGATTTCCAGCTGCGATTTCAACATCAGCGTGCTGTCGTAGATGACCGGCGGCGTTCCTATCTTTTGCAGCCAGCGGTTAAACCATCGGGTGGTATCCTTTCCCGACAGATTGTAAAAAAACAGCGGCAGCCCGATAATGCCGAACGTCTTGTGATTCGGCTCCTGTTTGATGTACGGTCTCAGTTCGCCCGGCTTCACCTGACTGTTGTCTGTCTTCACGCTGACCCGGTTCAGCAGATACTCGTCGGGCCCTACGTGCCGTGTCGTGCGGCACGATGTCAGCAGGGCGATGAGGATACATATCGCCGGGCGGATATATTTTTTTCCGGATAACCTCATGAAGGAGCGGATGTCTGGCTTCTTGTTTTTTTATTCTCTCCTGCAAACGTACTCAAATAATGGCTCATTTACAAATGCCGGGCCGAAGAACCGCCGATTTTTTTGTTTTGCCGGCATAAAACGGACAAGGTGCGGCGAACAACCGTTCGCCACACCCTGTTTCGTTCGGAATATCCGTTTCCCGAAATTATTCGTCCAGCAGGATTTCCAGTATCTGGCAAGCCGCTTTGGCAACCGAAGTTCCCGGTCCGAAGATGGCAGCAACTCCGGCCTGGTACAGGAAGTCATAGTCCTGTGCCGGAATCACACCGCCGGCCACGACGATAATGTCTTCACGGCCCAGTTTCTTCAGCTCCTCGATAACTTGCGGCACCAGCGTCTTGTGTCCGGCAGCCAGCGACGATACGCCCATGATGTGAACGTCGTTTTCTACCGCCTGGCGGGCAGCTTCGGCCGGAGTCTGGAACAACGGGCCCATATCCACGTCGAATCCGCAGTCGGCATATCCCGTCGCTACGACTTTAGCACCCCGGTCGTGTCCGTCCTGACCCATTTTGGCAATCATGATACGAGGTTGACGACCCTCTTTCTTGGCGAACTTTTCGGTAAGTTCGGTAGCGCGGATAAAGTCCGCATCCTGTTTGGTTTCTGATGAATACACGCCTGATATGGTTCTGATGATAGCTTTGTAACGGCCTACGACAACCTCGCAGGCATCTGAAATTTCTCCCAGTGTAGCCCGTACTTTGGCTGCTTTCACAGCCAGGTCGAGCAGGTTGCCCTGTTTGGTCTTCACACATTCGGTGATAGCCGCCAGCGCCTCTTTTACCGCTGCTTCGTCCCGGTTGGCCTTCAGCTCTTCCAGACGGGCGATTTGCTGTTTGCGCACCGAAGTGTTGTCCACTTCAAGGATGTCGATGGGGTCTTCGTGGTCGAGACGGTATTTGTTCACACCCACGATGGTCTGTTTGCCGGAGTCGATGCGGGCCTGCGTGCGGGCAGCCGCCTCTTCGATGCGGAGTTTGGGCAGACCGGTTTCGATAGCTTTGGCCATGCCGCCCAGTTTCTCGATTTCCTGAATGTGTTCCCACGCTTTGTGAGCCAGCTCGTTGGTCAGTGTCTCTACATAGTAGGAACCGGCCCACGGGTCGACCTCTTTGGTAACGTAGGTCTCTTCCTGAATATAAATCTGCGTGTTGCGGGCGATACGGGCCGAGAAGTCGGTCGGCAGGGCGATGGCCTCGTCGAGGGCGTTGGTGTGCAGCGACTGGGTGTGACCCTGTGCAGCGCCCATAGCCTCGATACAGGTACGGCCTACGTTGTTGAACGGGTCTTGTTCGGTCAGCGACCATCCCGATGTCTGGGAGTGGGTACGCAGTGCCAGCGATTTCGGGTTTTTCGGGTTGAACTGTTTTACGATTTTGGCCCACAGCATACGGGCGGCACGCATTTTGGCGATTTCCATGAAATAGTTCATACCGATAGCCCAGAAGAACGACAGACGGGGCGCGAAAGCGTCGATGTCCATCCCGGCATTCACACCGGCCCGGAGATACTCCAGTCCGTCGGCCAGCGTATAGGCCAGCTCGATGTCGGCCGTTGCACCAGCTTCCTGCATATGGTAACCCGATATGGATATCGAGTTGAATTTGGGCATGAACTGCGAGGTGAATTCGAAAATGTCGGCAATGATGCGCATCGAGAATTCGGGCGGATAGATGTAGGTGTTACGCACCATGAACTCTTTCAGAATGTCGTTCTGAATCGTTCCGGCCATCTCTTCCAGTTTGGCACCCTGTTCCAGTCCGGCGTTGATATAGAAAGCCATAACGGGCAGAACGGCGCCGTTCATGGTCATCGAAACCGACATTTTGTTCAAGGGAATGCCTTCGAACAGCACTTTCATGTCTTCCAGACTGCAAATCGACACACCGGCTTTTCCGACGTCACCTACCACACGTTCGTGGTCGGCGTCGTATCCGCGATGGGTAGCCAGGTCGAAAGCGACAGACAACCCTTTCTGGCCCGATGCCAGATTGCGGCGGTAGAAAGCGTTCGATTCTTCTGCGGTGGAGAATCCGGCATACTGGCGGATGGTCCAGGGACGCATGGCATACATGCCGCTGTACGGGCCGCGCAGGAACGGCGGAATACCGGCGACATAATTCAGGTGTTCCATCCCTTCCAGATCCTCTTTGGTGTAAATCGGTTTTACCGGGATGAGTTCGGGAGTCATCCATGTTTCGGCTCCCTGACAGGATGCTTCACGGCAACCTTTGGCAGTGAAGGCATCGGTGGTGATATTTATGTTTTTAAAATTAGGTCTCATAATTTCATGCTTTTCTTTTAGATAGACAACTTGGCGTTAAATGCTTGCAATGTTTCCAGTACGTTGCTGCGTACATTGATAAACTGGTCGATTCCCTGAGCTTTCAGTTCCTCCATACATTCGGGAGCACCGGCCACGACTAAGATGGCTTTGTCGCCGAGTGCCTTTTTCGCTTCGGGAGCCAGTGCGGCATATTCGTCGTCGCTCGAGCACAGGACCACGATGTCGGCTTTGGCTTCGACGGCGGCGTCTACCCCTGCCTGTACGGTCTCGAATCCCAGATTGTCGATGATTTTGTATCCGGCGCAGGCGAAGAAGTTGCTGGAGAATTGCGAACGGGCCAGTCTCATGGCCAGATTGCCGATGGTCAGCATAAATACTTTCGGCTGTTTGCCCGACCGTTCCGTAGCCAGACGGAGGGCTTCGAAATCGCTGGCGCCTCGTTCAAAGGACAGCGTAGCCAGTTCCGGTGCCGTCGTGTGGGAGTCGTGACAGCCGCAGCAGTTGCCCTCTTTCTCGATTTTTCCGGCAGCCGTTTCGTTGAAATTGGGGAACTGGTTCGACCCCAGCAATACCTCTTTCCGGCGGGCGATAGCAGCGTGGCGGGCAGCCGAAGAGGCGTTAATCTGTTCCTGTACGAATCCTTTTTTCAGCGCTTCGTAGAAACCGCCGTTGTCTTCGGTTTCCAGGTAAATTTTCCAAGCCTGTTCGGCAATGGCTACCGTCAGGTTTTCGATATAGTAGGAACCGGCACCCGGATCGACGATTTTGTCGAAATGCGACTCCTCTTTCAGCAGCAGCTGCTGGTTGCGGGCGATGCGTTCCGAGAAATCATCGGGCGTCTTGTAGGTGACATCGAACGGCGTTACCGCAATCGAGTCTACTCCGGCAAGAGCGGCCGACATGGTTTCGGTCTGGCTGCGCAGCAAGTTGACATGCGCATCGTAAACGGTCATGTTGAATTCCGACGTCTGTGCGTGCATTTTCATTTTGGTGGCACATTCACAAGCCGGCTGGTAGGCCGAAACGATTTGCGCCCACAACATGCGGGCGGCTCTGAATTTGGCAATTTCCATGAAATAGTTCGAGGAGATGCCGAAGTTGAATTTGATTTGTTTGGCCGCTTCATCGACGCTCAGTCCGGCATCGGTCAGCGAAGCCAGCCATTCGTTACCCCAAGCCAGCGCATAACCCAACTCTTGGGAAATGTACGAACCGGCGTTGTTCAGCATGACGGCATCGACCGACACGACGGTGAAGTTGGGCAATACTTGGGCGGCAGTTTGGATGAGGGCGGCAGCTTGTTCGG
>JAFLRV010000106.1 GCA_022511245.1 Coprobacter sp. | reverse complement strand
ATTATTAGGAAAAAAAATCGGAATGACATCCGTTTTCAGTGCCGAGGGAAAAAATGTTCCATGCACTGTTATCGAAGTAGGTCCTTGTGTAGTTACTCAGGTGAAAACTGTTGAAAAAGACGGTTATGAAGCTGTACAGGTAGGTTTCATCGACAAAAAAGAGAAACATACTACCAAGCCCGAAATGGGACACTTCAAAAAAGCCAACGTAACGCCCAAGAGACACTTGGCCGAGTTCAAAGGTTTTGAAACCGAATACAAATTGGGAGATGTAATCTCTGTCGATTTGTTTGAAGGTGCAGACTTCGTCGATGTAGTAGGTACGTCGAAAGGTAAGGGTTATCAAGGCGTTGTAAAACGTCATGGCTTCGGTGGTGTAGGTCAGACTACTCACGGTCAGCATAACCGTTTGCGTGCTCCCGGTTCTATCGGTGCATGTTCGTATCCTGCTCGCGTGTTCAAAGGAACCCGTATGGCCGGTCAAACAGGAAATGAGAGGGTAACTGTACAAAACCTCCAGGTGTTAAAAGTGATTCCGGAACACAACCTTTTGTTGATAAAAGGATCGGTGCCGGGAAGTAAAGGTTCAATCGTAATAATTGAGAAATAATGGAACTGAGCGTATATAACATTAAAGGTGAGGATACAGGAAAGAAAGTTACGCTGAACGATGAAGTTTTCGGTATCGAAGTAAACGAACATGCCATTTATCTGGCTGTAAAGCAATATATGGCAAACAATCGTCAGGGAACTCACAAATCGAAAGAAAGAAGCGAAGTTTCGGGAAGTACCCGCAAATTGAAAAAACAGAAAGGTACCGGCGGTGCCCGTAGCGGTGATATCAATTCTCCGGTTATGGTCGGCGGTGGTCGTGTTTTTGGCCCGAAACCCCGTGATTACAGCTTTAAGCTGAATAAGAAAGTGAAAATATTGGCCCGCAAATCGGCTTTGACGCTGAAAGCTCAGGAAAGTGCGATTATCGTAGTCGAAGATTTCTCTTTCGAGGCTCCCAAGACTAAAGAGTATGCAGAATTTGTAAAAAACTTGCAAGTTGCTGATAAAAAGTCTCTTTTAGTTTTAGCAGACCAAAATAAAAATGTATATTTGTCCGCTCGAAACTTGGAGAAGGCAAAAGTTGTAACGGTTTCAGAACTAAACACATACAAATTACTCGATACGAAGAGTCTTTTGTTGACGGAAAGTTCTGTAGCTGCGATTAATAATTTTTAATGTAAAGGAGGCTAAATAATGGCAATAATTATTAAACCGATTGTTACAGAAAAGATGACCGCAATGGCTGAAAAGTTCAACCGTTACGGCTTTCGTGTTTGTCCTGATGCGGATAAGCTGCAAATCAAGAAAGCAGTTGAAGAATTGTATGATGTAACGGTCATCGATGTGAATACGATGAACTACAAAGGCAAAAAGAAAAGCCGCTATACGAAAGCCGGACTGATTGTCGGCAGAACGGCGGCCTACAAAAAAGCCCTTGTTACATTGAAAGAAGGTGATACGATTGATTTTTATAGCAATATTTAATTAAAAAATGGCAGTACGTAAATTAAAGCCCACAACACCGGGGCAGAGACACAAGATTATTGGTGCATTTGATAAAATCACTGCTAGTGCACCAGAAAAGTCTCTTGTAGTAGGTAAAAGAAAAACGGGTGGTCGCAACAATGAAGGTCATTTGACAATGCGCTACATTGGTGGTGGTCACAAACGCAAATTCAGATTTATCGATTTCAAGAGAAATAAAGACGGTGTTCCGGCAACAGTAAAGTCGATTGAGTACGATCCCAACCGTTCGTCCCGTATCGCATTGCTGTATTATGCCGATGGAGAAAAACGTTACATTATTGCACCCAACGGCCTTGAAGTTGGTGCGCAGGTATTGTCGGGTGAAAACGCAGCTCCCGAAGTAGGTAATACGTTGCCTTTGCAAAATATACCTATCGGTACGATTATCCACAATATCGAATTGCGTCCGGGACAAGGTGCCGCATTGGTCCGTTCAGCCGGCGCTTTTGCTCAGCTGACTTCGAGAGAAGGAAAGTATGCAATTATCAAATTACCTTCGGGTGAGACCAGAAAGATTCTGGCTGCATGTAAAGCGACCATTGGTAGTGTAGGAAACTCCGATCACGCTCTGGAACGTTCCGGTAAAGCCGGCCGCTCGCGCTGGTTGGGCCGTCGTCCTCGTAATCGTGGTGTATCTATGAACCCCGTAGACCATCCGATGGGTGGTGGTGAAGGCCGTTCTTCAGGAGGACATCCGAGATCACGCAAAGGCTTGTATGCAAAAGGTCTGAAGACCAGATCTCCGAAGAAACATTCTTCAAAGTATATAATTGAAAGAAGGAAAAAGTAATCTGATTAATTAAGCAACTATGAGTCGTTCATTAAAAAAAGGCCCATATATCAGTGTGAAACTGGAAAAGAAAGTTTCGGCAATGGAAGAATCCGGAAAGAAATCTGTGATTAAAACCTGGTCGAGAGCTTCTATGATATCTCCGGATTTCGTAGGTCATACTTTTGCCGTTCATAATGGTAATAAATTTATTCCCGTGTATGTTACCGAAAACATGGTAGGTCACAAGTTGGGAGAATTTGCTCCCACCCGTATCTTCCGTGGACATGGCGGTAACAAGAAAAAATAAGGGCCATACGGGAATTTAAAAAAATTGAATAAAAAATAGAATAAAAATGGGTGCAAGAAAAAGAATATCAGCCGAAAAAAGAAAAGAAGCCCAAAAGACGATGTACTTTGCCAAGCTGAACAATGTCCCGACTTCTCCCCGCAAAATGCGTCTGGTCGCAGATATGGTGAGAGGTATGGAAGTGTTCAAAGCATTGGGCGTACTTAAGTTCTCGTCGAAAGAGGCTTCTGCAAGACTGGAAAAATTGTTGCGTTCGGCCATTGCCAATTGGGAGCAGAAAAACGAACGCAAAGCCGAAAGCGGAGAACTTTATATTTCGGCCATCTATGTTGATGCTGCTGCTATGTTAAAGAGACTTCGTCCGGCTCCTCAAGGGAGAGGTTACAGAATCCGCAAACGTTCGAACCATGTAACCTTGTTTGTTGACACAATAACTAAAAACGATAATCAAAATTAAGCAGGATGGGACAGAAAGTAAATCCGATAAGTAACCGTTTGGGAATCATCCGAGGATGGGATTCTAACTGGTATGGCGGTAAGAATTATGGCGATACATTGGTAGAAGATACCAAAATACGCAAATATCTGAATGCCCGTTTTGCAAAAGCAAGCGTTTCTCGCATTGTTATCGAGCGGACGTTGAAACTGATTACGATTACCGTATGCACTGCGCGTCCGGGACTCATCATCGGTAAAGGCGGCCAGGAAGTTGACAAGCTGAAAGAGGAGTTGAAGAAAATTACGGATAAAGATGTTCAGATTAACATCTATGAAGTAAAAAGACCTGAACTGGATGCTGTTATTGTTGCCAGCAATATCGCCCGTCAGATTGAAGGTAAGATTGCCTATCGCCGTGCGGTGAAAATGGCTATCGCCTCGACCATGCGTATGGGTGCCGAAGGTATCAAGATTCAGATATCCGGTCGTTTGAACGGCGCTGAAATGGCCCGTTCCGAAATGTACAAAGAAGGCCGTACCCCGTTGCATACCTTGCGTGCCGATATCGACTATGCTTTGGTTGAAGCATTGACCAAAGTCGGTCTGATTGGTGTGAAGGTTTGGATTTGTCGTGGCGAGGTTTATGGAAAAAGAGACTTGGCTCCCTCTTTCGTAAACAACTCCAAAGAAGGACGCGGAAACGCTAACGGAGGCAAAAAAGGCTTCAAAAAACAAAAAAGTAATCGTTAAACGAATTGAATTAACAGAAGATGTTACAACCGAAGAAGACAAAATTCAGAAGACAACAGAAAGGGCGTATGAAAGGATACGCTCAGCGAGGTAATCAGTTGGCCTTCGGTTCTTTTGGTATAAAATGTTTGCAGACGAAATGGATTACCGGCCGTCAGATTGAAGCTGCCCGTATCGCCGTTACTCGTTATATGCAACGTCAGGGTCAGATCTGGATCAGAATATTCCCGGATAAACCTATTACCAAAAAACCGGCTGAAGTACGTATGGGTAAAGGTAAAGGTTCGCCCGAAGGATTCGTGGCGCCTGTTACTCCCGGTAGAATTATTATTGAAGTAGAAGGTGTACCTTTCGATGTGGCTAAAGAAGCCTTGAGACTGGCAGCCCAGAAACTTCCTGTGACTACTAAGTTCATCGTGAGACGTGACTACGATGCAGCTCAAAATGTGTAATAAGTTATGAAAAAGGCAGAAATAAAAGAGTTATCTACGAAAGAACTGATCGAGAGAATCGATGCTGAATGTGTTGCTTTGAACCGTATGGAAATCAACCACAGCATTTCTCCGCTGGATAATCCTGCTCAAATCAAACAGACCCGCAGGATGATTGCGCGCATGAAGACCGAGTTGCGCCAAAGACAACTTAACCAATTATAACCAATTGAGCCTGATGGAAACAAGAAACTTAAGAAAAGAGAGAATCGGGGTGGTTACCAGCAACAAAATGGATAAAACCATTACGGTTGCCGTAAAATGGAAAGAAAAACACCCCATTTATGGTAAATTCGTTAACAAAACGAAGAAATACCATGCTCACGATGAGAAAAACGAGTGCAACATTGGTGATACTGTAAAGTTGATGGAAACTCGTCCTTTGAGCAAATTGAAAAGATGGAGATTAGTTGAAATAATCGAAAGAGCTAAGTAATTATGATACAACAAGAGTCAAGACTTACTGTCGCTGATAACAGTGGCGCTAAAGAAGCCCTTTGTATCCGTGTTTTGGGAGGTACAGGACGTCGTTATGCATCGGTAGGCGATGTAATCGTTGTCGCTATCAAAAGCGTTATCCCTTCCAGCGATATCAAAAAAGGTGCTGTTTCTAAAGCCGTTATCGTGCGTACCAAAAAGGAAATCCGTCGTCAGGATGGTTCCTATATTCGCTTCGACGATAACGCATGTGTATTGTTGAACGGAGCTGGCGAAATCAGAGGCAGCCGCATTTTCGGACCGGTGGCGAGAGAATTGCGTGCTACGAATATGAAAATCGTTTCGTTGGCGCCCGAAGTACTTTAATAGTATAAAAACAGAGAATTAATGAGTAAATTACACATTAAAAAAGGCGATACGGTATACGTTAACTCCGGTGAAGACAAAGGCAAAACCGGACGTGTGTTGCGCGTTCTTGTGAAAGCCAACCGTGCAGTCGTAGAAGGTATCAATATGGTATCGAAGCATACCAAGCCTAATGCCAAGAATCCTCAAGGAGGTATAGTGAAAATGGAAGCCCCGATTCACATTTCGAATCTGAATGTGCTCGATCCGAAGAGTAACAAGCCGACCCGTATCGGCCGCAGAAGAAACGAAGCGGGAGTTTTAGTGCGTTATTCAAAAAAATCAGGAGAGGAGATTAAGTAATGAGCAATACTGCAAATCTTAAAAACGATTATAAAGAAAGAATCGTTCCCGCTTTGATGAAGGAGTTTAAATACAGCTCGGTAATGCAGGTTCCTGTATTGAAGAAAATTGTAATCAATCAGGGTATCGGTCAGGCTGTCGCCGATAAAAAACTTATCGAAACGGCAATCAATGAATTGACCGCCATTACCGGACAGAAAGCGGTAGCCACCCTTTCGAAGAAAGATATTTCGAATTTCAAACTTCGCAAGAAAATGCCGATTGGCGTTATGGTGACTCTTCGCCGGGAGAGAATGTATGAGTTCCTCGAACGTCTGATTCGTGTGGCATTGCCCCGTATCCGTGACTTTAAAGGTATCGAAGGAAAACTGGACGGAAGAGGTAATTATACACTCGGTGTACAGGAACAAATCATTTTTCCTGAAATAAATATCGATAGTATTACCAAAATTCTGGGAATGAATATTACCTTTGTAACTTCTGCGCAGACAGATGAAGAAGGGTATGCTTTGTTGAAAGAATTTGGTTTACCTTTTAAAAATGCAAAAAAGAACTAAGATATGGCAAAAGAATCAATGAAAGCCCGTGAAGTGAAGCGTGCTAAATTAGTTGCTAAATATGCTGCCAAGAGAGCTCAATATCTGGCAGAAGGTAACTATGTCGCTCTTCAGTCACTGCCTAAAAATGCGTCTCCTGTACGGTTGCACAACCGCTGCAAACTGACAGGACGTCCCAAAGGCTATATTCGCCAGTTTGGAATTTCGCGTATTCAGTTCCGTGAAATGGCGTCGGCAGGCTTGATACCGGGTGTTAAAAAAGCAAGCTGGTAAATTTTTTTAGTGTTAAATATTGTCCGGATGTCCGGATCAATTTAAACAATTATTTTTATGACAGATCCAATAGCAGATTATCTTACAAGATTGAGGAATGCAATCAAGGCTCAGCACAGAGTCGTTGAAGTGCCGGCTTCGAACTTGAAAAGAGAAATTACGAAAATCCTTTTTGAAAAAGGTTACATTCTTAATTATAAGTTTGTAGAAGATGGTCCTCGTGGCACAATTAAAATTGCCTTGAAGTATGACCCCGTTAATAAAGTGAACGCTATCAAGAAACTCATCCGCGTTTCTTCTCCGGGTTTGCGCCGGTACACCGGTTACAAAGACATGCCCCGCGTGTTGAACGGATTGGGTATTGCTATCCTTTCGACCTCCAAAGGCGTAATGACCGATAAAGAGGCCAAAGAATTGATGATTGGCGGTGAAGTATTGTGTTATATCTATTAAGAAGGAGGTTTAGTTATGTCAAGAATAGGAAAATTGCCCATAAGTATACCTGCAGGTGTAACCATTACGGTTAACGGAGACGAAGTTAAAGTGAAGGGTCCTAAAGGTGAATTGTCTCAGGTTGTGACCGGAGGCATCAAGGTTGAAATCAATGACGGTCAGATTTCTGTCAGCAGACCCAGCGATGACAAAGAACATCGTGCGTTGCACGGCTTGTATCGTGCGTTGATCAACAATATGGTAGTAGGAGTTTCTGAAGGATATAAAAAAGAGATGGAACTCGTCGGAGTAGGTTACCGTGCCGCCAACAACGGACAGGTATTGGAACTCTCTCTGGGTTATTCTCACAATATTTATTTGAAACTTCCGAAAGAAATCAAGTTGGAGACCAAATCGGAAAGAAATAAAAACCCGTTAATCATCCTCGAATCGTGTGACAAACAGTTGTTGGGACAGGTTTGTACCAAAATCCGTTCGTTCCGCAAACCGGAACCTTACAAAGGTAAAGGTATCAAGTTCGTTGGAGAGGTTATTCGTCGTAAATCTGGTAAATCAGCAGGTGCTAAATAATTCACGTAAATAGGTATAATCATGATAACGAAAATAGAAAGAAGACAGAAGATTAAAACCCGCATACGTGGTAAAGTCTCAGGTTCTGCTGAACGTCCCCGTATGACTGTTTTTAGAAGCAACAAAGAGATATATGTGCAGTTGATTGACGATTTGGCCGGCAAAACTCTGGCTGCCGCATCCTCGAAAGGATTGGAAGGCGCCAAGAAAGACCAGGCTGCCCAAGTCGGACAACTGATTGCCCAGAAAGCACAGGAAGCAGGTATTACCACTGTAGTGTTTGACCGCAACGGATACCTGT
>JAFLRV010000105.1 GCA_022511245.1 Coprobacter sp. | reverse complement strand
TACATTATGGAGTATCAGAAATATCTGGACGAGATAGCGAGCAAACGCAAAACGATGGTGTCGACCGGCGACCGGTCAGCCAAAATACGCACCTACAACTACCCGCAGGGGCGCATTACCGACCACCGCATCAATTACACGATATACAATCTGGCCGCCTTTATGGACGGAGATATACAGGACTGCATCGACCACCTGATTGTGGCCGAAAACGCCGAACGGCTGAAAGAGAGTGAACTTTAAAAGAAAAACCGCTCCGGCCGGAGACAAAACCGCCGGGAGGGAGCGACAGACAGAATATAAAGAATATAATTTTAAAATGAGATATACATATGGACAAGCAAGCATTATTTGAGAATATCAAACGGAAAAAATCGTTTCTTTGCGTCGGTCTCGATACCGATATCAAGAAAATTCCGCAGCATCTGCTGAACGAGGCCGACCCCATTTTCGCTTTCAACAAGCAGATTATCGACGCCACGTCCGATTTGTGCGTCGCCTACAAACCCAATCTGGCTTTTTATGAAAGTCTAGGCATACAAGGCTGGGAGGCGTTCGAAAAGACAGTCAGATACATCAAATCGAACTATCCCGACCAGTTTATCGTGGCCGATGCCAAACGGGGCGATATCGGCAATACGTCGGAGATGTATGCCCGCAGTTTTTTCGAGCATCTGGACATCGATTCGGTAACGGTTGCCCCTTATATGGGTGAAGACAGCGTGAAACCGTTTCTGGTCTATCCGGGAAAATGGGTTATCGTACTGGGGCTGACCTCCAACAAAGGTTCGCAGGATTTCCAGCTCACGGCCGACGCCAACGGCGAGAGACTGTTTGAAAGGGTTCTCCGCCGGGCACAGGAATGGGGCTCCGAAGACCAGATGATGTTTGTCGTGGGAGCGACGCAAGGACGGTTGTTTGAAGATGTCCGGCGCATTGTCCCCAACCATTTTCTGCTGGTTCCCGGCGTAGGCGCGCAGGGCGGAAGCCTACAGGAGGTTGCCCGGTATGGAATGAACGATTGCTGCGGACTGCTGGTCAATTCGTCCCGACAGATTATATATGCCGGTCATGACGAAGATTTCGCCGCACAGGCCCGCATACAGGCTCAGGCCGTACAACAGGAGATGGAGACGCTGCTGCGGGAGAAAGGGCTGATTTGAATTTAATTTCCGATATATCGCCAAGATTTAATATATTTTTTTATTTTTGCAAGAGAGATAAACAACACATCTAAAATTAGTATAGTATGCAAACACTTGACAATTTCAATTTTGCCGGAAAGAAGGCCTTTGTACGGGTCGACTTTAATGTACCGTTGGATGAAAACATGAACATTACCGACGATACCCGTATGCGTGCCGCATTGCCGACGTTGAAGAAAATCATCGCCGACGGCGGCAGCGTAATCGTGGGTTCTCATCTGGGTCGTCCCAAGAAAGGGCCGGAAGATAAATTTTCACTGAAACATATCGTGGCGCATCTGTCCGAACTGCTGGGTCAGCCGGTAAAATTTGTCGGCGATTCCATCGGCGATGAAGTGAAAGCTGCCGTAGCCGGATTGAAACCGGGCGAAGTGCTGGTTCTCGAAAACCTCCGCTTCTACGCCGAAGAAGAGGGCAAACCCCGCGGATTGGCCGAAGATGCCACCGATGAAGAAAAAGCGGCCGCCAAGAAAGCGGTTAAAGCCAGCCAGAAAGAGTTTACCAAAGAACTGGCAAGCCTGGCCGACGCTTATGTGAACGATGCGTTCGGAACCGCACACCGGGCCCACGCCTCGACGGCTCTCATCGCCGACTATTTCGCTCCCGAAAACAAAATGTTCGGTTACCTGATGGAAAAAGAGGTGAAAGCGGTAGAAAAGGTGATGAAAGACATCAACCGTCCGTTCACGGCTATCATGGGCGGTTCGAAAGTTTCTTCGAAGATAGAAATCATCGAGAACCTGCTCAACAAAGTGGATAACCTGATTATTACCGGCGGTATGACCTATACGTTCGCCAAAGCCAAAGGCGGTAAAATCGGTAAATCCATTTGCGAAGACGACCGTCTGGGACTGGCGCTCGAACTGCTGGACAAAGCCAAAGAAAAAGGCGTGAACCTCGTATTGGCCGTCGATGCCAAAATCGCCGATGCGTTCAGCAACGACGCCAACACCCAATACGCTCCGGTAAACGACATTCCCGACGATTGGGAAGCTCTCGATATCGGTCCCAAATCGATGGAAATTTTTGCCGACGTTATCAAAAACTCCAAAACGATTCTGTGGAACGGACCTACGGGCGTATTCGAGTTCGACAACTTCTCCAACGGCTCCCGTGCTGTCGGCGAAGCTATCGTTGAAGCGACCAAAAACGGTGCGTTCTCACTGGTAGGCGGCGGTGACTCGGTAGCCTGTGTAAACAAATTCGGACTGGCCAACGGCGTTTCTTATGTATCGACCGGCGGCGGCGCATTGCTCGAAGCCATCGAAGGCAAAGAATTGCCGGGTATCAAAGCCATTCAAGGATAAACTATCCGGAAACAACAACGAAAAAACGATATTCTCCTGTCGGGGAATATCGTTTTTTTTATTCAACAATCTGTCTGTGGCTTACAATAATTGAAAACGCAGGTGTTCCTCGTCGGCGATACGCTGTTCTATCTCCTGCAAATATGCCGTCATCCGTTTACCGCCCTCCGTCTCCGGCCCGAACAGGGCAATCGAAACCTTCACCCACTCCCGGGCCTGTATGAAGTTGTCGCACAACTCGCAATACAACGCCAGATTGGCCGCCGCCATCGCTTTGGAAAAATCGGACTTGCCCGTCTCATACAGATATTCCCACAGATATGACGCTTCATCGTATTGTCCGGTCTGCCAGTAACGGTGGGCGTCTTTCATCAGGGAGGAGGATGTCTTGAAATAAAAACGGTCGGCCTGCCGGCTCTCCGGGACAAACTGCCGGACGGTGCAATATCCTGCATATTGCGCAAACTCATTCAGACACCGCCCGATTTCGGGTATGGCGTGATACCGGTTTTCAGGGGTCGTTCCGAACGACTCCCACCGAATCGAATCGGAGATTACCCATGTCTGCGGCGGCTCATCGTCGCCGATATACAACGTAAAAAACAAATCGCCCTTTATCCGGAACTCCGAAACGAGATACCCCCAGTCGTTATGGCCGTAATCGGTAAGCATCGGATGCAGCACGACGGAATCGAGCAAAAGCACGACCGAAGCTGCGGTACTGTCTTTTATCGCTTTCACCGGCGAAGCGGCCGGTACGGGATTACACAGCTCTGTCCGGGAAAAATAACGGGCATTGCGCATCGCTTTTGCCGTATTGCGGGCCACCAGCCCGGAGACATCGACGGCGGTATCGAAATCCAGTTTCTCGATGCGGCCGTACGGGTCACGATACTGCCCTTCTATCTTCGTTTCGGGTGCGGTCACCGCCGCTACAGCCACCGAGCGGGCATATACCGGCAAGGTAACCGGAGCCGGCTGCATGACATCCAGCGAGACCTCCTGCAAAGAGGTGCAGGAGGTGGCCATCAGCGCTATCCACCCCCATATTATCCGTATCGGTTTCATCTTGAACTTATCTTTGTTGCAAACATACAATTTATTTCCGGAGAATAAAAATATCGCCTGCCGTATCTGAATACAGCGGGCGATATCGCACTGACGGATATGCTTTGCCGGCTTAAAAATTACCCTGTCCGGCCACCATGCGAAGATTAGAGTCTCCCGTCGTCCGCAAATCGGAAATCTGGTTGTACTGGCAGTTTATCGACACCAGATTGGGGCAATAGGAAACGTCCAGCGTGTTCAGCTGATTCTGATTGCAGACCAACCGCTGCAGGAAAGAGCGGTTGCTCAAATCGAGATAGGTCAAATCATTGTAGGAGCAATCGACGTAAATCAACCGGTTCGTACCGCTGAGATTGAGCGTGGTGAGATCGTTGTATGCACACACCAAATCCATCAGGGCATTGCAGTTGAGCACGTCCAAAGAGGTCATGTTGTTGTTGCTGCAATAGAGCGATGACAAGGATGGCAAATCGGAAATTACCATCGTCCGGATGTTGTTCTCGTCCAGATTCAGGCTCTGCAACCCGACAGTTCCCGCAAGATTGAGCGAGGAGAGTTTGTTGTATCCGCAATAGAGGTTCTTTAGATTTACGCAACTGTCGACGTTCAATGTTTCCAAGTGACAGCTTTGTATATTCAAGGTTTCCAGTGTGGGAGAACCGGAAACGTCCATTTCGGTAAACAGGTTGTTCGAACAATTGATATTCCGGATGGCCGACGGAGAGGAGAGGTTAATCACGGTCAGCCGGTTTCTGGAACAATCCAGATCGGTCAGTGCCGGACACCCGCTGACGTCGAGGCCGGTCAGTTTGTTCCGGGAGCAGTCCAGCTTCTGTAATGCCGTGAAACCGCTGACATCGAGACTGCCGGCCAACTCTTTGTCTTTCCAGTCGATTTCCTTTACCTGCCCGTTGCTCCATACGACGCCTTTCCATGTGGCGGGAGAGTTCAAATCTGAAATCTGCAACTGCGCTGCGTTCGTATCGCCTTTGGCCGATTTTTGCTGCAAAAAGTTTTTCAGGCTGCTTACTTCCGACTTTTTCAACGATTGCGCAGACAATCCGATGTTCCCCAACAGCAACATCCCGGTTACCCATAATACTCGTTTCATACTTTTTTCGTTTTTAATGTTTTTATCGGTGAGACCCTCCCGAAACGGGATGATTTCTTACCCAACTAAAACAATAGGGCCGGAAAAAAGTTCTGTATATGAAACGGATATGGGTGAAACGGCGTTACACAATCGCCCGGATACCGTTTTCCAGAATCAGTATCTGCTGTTTTTTATACAGTGCCCCGATGGCTTTTTTGAAATTTTTCTTGCTGCAGGAAAAATATGCATACACGGCATCGGCCGGAGATTTGTCGGACAAGGGCAGATAGTTGTCGTTGTCCTTCAGTTCTTCCAGTATCCGCAAAGAGAGGGCCTCGATTTTTTCATATCCCAACGGCTGCAGCGAGACATCTATCTTCCGGTCGCTCCTGACCTGTTTAATATAGCCTTTCAACCGGTCTCCTTTCCGGACATCGGCAAAGATTTCATTATGATAAATCATGCCGCTGTGCAGGTTGTCGACAATCACTTTATAGCCCAAATCGGTCCGTTGCGTCACCAACACGTCGACACACTGATTGGGTTCGTATTCCGCCGGAACGTTGTCGAGATATTTCTCCAGTTTGGCCGATGCGGCAATTCGACCCGATTCGTCATCGACATAGATATATACGACATAGAAACCGCCCTCTTTCATGGGCGTCCGCTGTTCCCGGAACGGAACCAGTATATCTTTGGGAAGGCCCCAGTCGAGAAACGCCCCTACCCGATTCACCGCCTTGACTTTCAGACAGGCAAACTCGCCGACCTGTGCATAGGGACGTTCGGTCGTGGCAATTATCCGGTCTTCGGAATCGAAACAGACAAACACGTCGACCGTATCTCCCGGCTGCGCCGATTCGGGGACATAGCGTCCCGGAAGCAATATTTCGTTGGTGTCACCGTCTTTCAGATAGACGCCGAAGTCGACTTTCCGCACAATCTCCAGCGTATTGTATTTTCCAATCTGTGCCATGGAATATTCCGTTTGGTTTTATTCCATAAAAGTACAACATTTATTTGAATCAGGAAAAATCACAGACTTTATTCCATGCGATTCCGGCCAGATAGTCGGAGATGCTTTTCACGGAACGGCCGGCTTCCCGGCGATAAAACCAGTTTTTCAAGGGGCGTCCGTCCCGTTTTTTCGGTACGGAGACGCCCAGCAGCCGCTGTAGCGTGTCATCGGGAATGTTGTATTTGTTCTGCCGGACACATTCGGCCATACTGCACAGGCGCAATATGGTATCGGTCGGGAGCAGCGTCTGAAAAAGGGCATCCCGGTACAGGCCGACATCGACCGTCTCGTAGGAAATGTCGATATGTTTCAGCTGCGACAGTTTCAAGGCTATCTCCCGGAAAGAATATCCCTCCGGGTGAGAAAGCGTATAGATTCTGTTTTCCGTCCCGTCGTTTTCCAGCAACAGGCGATAGATGACTTCGGCGACATCTGCCGAAGAGACAAAGTTTATTTTTCCGTCTCCGGCCGGATAATATATCGTTCGGCTCTCGCACGGATTCCCGATAAAGAACGAGAGATGCTCCATCAGGATATTGGTGCGCAAAATCGTATACGGGATTCCCGAACAGTGAATGTCCATTTCCGTCTCCCGGCACTCCCGGTGAACTTTGGCGGACACATCTTTGGCCAGTATCGAACTGACGAATATCAGATGTCTGACGGCTTGTCCTCTGGCGGCCCGAATCAACGTCCGGAAAAAAGTGCGCTGGTCGCACCAGATATTGGATGTACACATAATCACAATATCTATACCGTCCAGCATCCGGTCCGGAAAGAGCGTGTCATTCGTCCGGGATTCAAAACAGCCGGGACGAACCGGTGCCTCTTTTCTGTCGTATTCATCCGGAGGGACGACAACCCGGATTCCACCCCACCGGCCGGCGGATTGCAGACGGGTCCATATCGCTTTTCCCAGACAATCGTATGTATCTGTCAACAATATCATGAAAACGAGTTTTTTATATAAAAACAGCGTTCCTGCAGGATATGTTTGTCAACTAACCAAAAAGAGTTCCTTTCCCGGATTGGGAAAAGGAACTCTTTCAGTTATTCGGTCAGGCATGAATCTCATGCCATATCGGACATCAGTTTCTCGAAAAATTCATCCAAATCCTTGTCTATCTTGGAAAAGAAATCGTCTTCCAGCAAAATATTGTCCTTGTCTATCGTAATCAGTTCGTCTATCTGTTCGTAATTCTCATCGACCAGCACTACCGAAAAAGGGCCGGTAAAATCCAGCGTTTCCAACTCTTTTTTCAACGGGTCGCCGTTCAAAATCTCTTTCAGCAAAGAGACCAGTTCCTCTTCGGAATCTTTCAACGGATCCGTCAGCACAGCCTGCGACAACAACCGCTCCATATCATCGTAGATGCACAAAGAGCCCTCATCGTACTTGAGACATACATATATATCCGACAATGAGTAGGAATCGTTCTCTTTCACTTGCTTTATCGCCGCATTGAAAGCGTCAATGACACCCAAAGAAAACGGAGAATCGTAACTATCCATGACACAAATGTTTTACGAAACTCAAAGGTAGATAAAAAACCTGATAAAAAAAATGTTTCTTTTCTTTTTTTTAAGAATCCTATACATTTTACGGAACGGGGCCGCTCTATTTTATAATTCGTATTTTCAGCGGAAAAAGAGATAACATTTATTCAACTTATAAATTCTTTGGATAAAAAAATGACAAATTGTTTTGAAAGAAAAAATTATTCATTACATTTGCATCATCATAACCGCAACTTAATGGAAGGGTGATGAAAAAATTCGATTATGCATATTACTTCTTTTTTTACTTTTACTTTAGCAAAAAGTGAAACGGGATTTTATATGCAAAACGATAACTAAAGAAACCAATACGACATAAAATCCCGTCAGTGCGACGGGATTTTTTTGTAAGAGAATAAAACGATGAAAAAGAAAGTAGCGATTCAGGGAATCTCCGGCTGTTATCATGAAATGGCGGCCCGACGGTTCTTTAAAGACGAAGATATCGAAATAGACCCGTGTCAGACGTTTGACGAGCTGTTTTCCCATATAG
>JAFLRV010000104.1 GCA_022511245.1 Coprobacter sp. | reverse complement strand
CAGCCGGGAGGCTACGATACCGATAATGCCTTTGTGCCACTCCGGATTGTAGATGACAATCGATTTCCGGATGTCGAAATCGGGACAGTTTTCCAGACTGGCATTGGCCTCTTCGGTGATTCTCTTATCCAGCTCTTTCCGGTCTTCGTTATATTGATTGATGCTTTCGCTTTTTTCACGGGCCCGAGCATAATCTTTGCTTATCAACAAATCGACAGCTTCCTGTCCCGACTGCATCCGTCCGGAAGCATTGATGCGGGGGCCGATTTTAAATACGATATCGCTAATCGTAATTTCTTTGTCCCTCAATCCGCATACATTGATGATTCCCTGCAACCCCATGCTTGGATTCGAATTCAGCTGTTTCAATCCGTGATAAGCCAGAATACGGTTCTCGTCCGTGATGGGGACGATGTCCGAAGCAATGCTGACCGCCATGAGGTCGAGTAGGGGAAACAACATCTTTTTTACATTCATGCCGTTGCTTATCGCAAAGCCCTGCATAAATTTAAATCCTACGCCACACCCGGATAAATGCGAATAGGGGTATGTCGAATCGGCACGTTTGGGGTCAAGCACGGCGACAGCCGCCGGCAATTCGTCATCGGGCATATGATGGTCGCAGATGATGAAATCGATGCCTTTGGATTTGGCGTATGCGATTTTTTCAACAGCTTTAATTCCGCAATCGAGGGCAATAACCAGTGAAATCCCGTTTTCATGGGCATAGTCGATACTCTTTATCGATATGCCATACCCCTCGTCATACCGGTCGGGAATATAATAATCCAGACTCGAATAGAAATTCCGCAGGAACTTGTAAACCAATGCTACCGCTGTCGTTCCGTCTACATCATAGTCTCCATAAATCAAAATCTTCTCTTTTCGTCCCATCGCCTCATTCAGCCGTTTCACCGCTTTGTCCATATCGTTCATCAGGAACGGGTCATACAAATCGGTCAGTTGCGGACGAAAAAATTTCTTAGCTTCGTTTGCCGAAGTTACCCCTCGCTGCACCAAGAGTTCGCACAACAAGGGGCTCATCGACAGCTCCCGGGCTAATCTCGTCTTTATTTCTTCTTGCTCTGATGTAAGGGGTAAATAATTCCATTTACTTGCCATTTATATGTTTTTTTATTTTTTTCTCAGTCACAAACTCCTGCAAAACAGGAGGAACAGCCTTTCTTTTCAACAGGACTGTCTTTATTTATATAACGGAAAGCAGAGGGTAATGATATCTCTCTTTCCAAAAATCTTTTTTAGCAGGTGTAAAGTTATAAAATCTGTTCCATAAACAGGCTTCATTTTGTATAAAAAATGAAAAAGCCGCCAAAAGAAAATAAAATCTTCGGGCGGCGGCAGATGAAAAAATACGAATCTTAATTCCCTTGCGGAGAGACCAGATGAACGTCCATTTGAGGAAAGGGAATATTGATACACTCTTTTTCAAAGGCTTTGTACACCCGTTCGTTCATATCGAAATAGACATCCCAGTAGATGTCCGCCGGAGCCCATGCCCGCACGGTGACATGAACCGCACTGTCTTCCATAGCAGACAGCAAAATGGAATAGGCCGGTGTTTTCAGAATAAGAGGGTTTTCATCCAGTACGTGCTGCAGCACATGTTTGGCCCGGTCGAAATCGGTGCCGTAGGCGATGGAGAATATCCAGTCGACCCGGCGGATGCCCTCTTTGGAGAAATTGTTGATAATCCCGGTCGACAACCCTCCGTTGGGAACAAAAATCGTTTTATTGTCAGGCGTGTTCAGCACCGTGTTGAAGATTTGAATCTCCTTGACCGTCCCGCTTTGGCCCTGCGCTTCGATGTAATCGCCCACTTTGTAAGGTTTGAACAACAAAATCATTACTCCTCCGGCAAAATTCTGCAATGTGCCGCTCAACGCCATGCCCACAGCGACACCGGCCGAAGCGAACAGGGCGACAAAAGAAGAGGTGTTGATTCCCAAAATACCGATAACCATAACCAGCAGAATCAGCATTAACGAGATATTGACCAGGCTGAGCAGGAACGTCTTTAAGGATGTTTCGACCTGTCGCCGCTCCAGAACATTGGTAACGATTCTTTTTATTTTCCGGACAATCCAGCGGCCAATCCAAAACACAACGGCGGCAACCAGAATTTTGAGCGCACCGTGAATCATACTGCTGATGATTTGCTCCAAAAACTGCTGCAAGCTCATGTCTGACGCATGAGACATTTTTTCAAAAAAGGAGGAAACCTGTGTAGTATCGGCCGCAACAGCCGGGATTTGTAAAATAGGCATAATGATTTCGTTTAAATGCAGACAAAATTAATCATTTATGGCTTTGCTCCATTCCAAATTGTCATAAAAGTCATTTATTTCGCCGGGTAACGGGATGTAAGTGCTTAATCCGCAATAGGTTTTTATAGGCAATTCCAGAAAATAGGATGAACTCTTCATATACGGCACCGTTAATGCCATTTGTTCGTTATATTCCTGCTGCAATTCTTCATCATCGCCGATGACACGCAGCATAAAATCGCTTAAATCATAAAAACAGTTTTTATAACCGTTTCGGCCGAATTGCTGCATTAGAGAACGGTCCGATGAAACGGAAGCATATCTTTCGGGATATTGATTCCTGACTTCTTTTATCACGGCAGCCAATGCCTCCAGTTCCCGGCAGTCGATAACGCCGGTAGTCGCATTTTTGCCTTGATAATATTCATAAAAGACATCGCAGATATCTTCCAGATTCAATGACAGCAGAAACATAAGGGGAATTATCCGGGAATAGGGGTAGCCGGCTCCCATCACTTCGGTTCCCGAAGCTACGATATAATCGGTTTTATGGCGCAAGGCATAAGCGGTCTCGACACCGGCCATGTAACAGACATCGAAAAGAATAAACCGGAAAGTCTTGTCCGGAATTCCGGCGGCCATATCGTCCAGATTCATCCAGTTGCCGCCATCGGTCCCGAAAGCCCGGGTCAACGGCAGGCCGATACCTGTTTTTTCCATCGACCGATACACTTTCTCCGTCTTACTGTTATCCATCCATCCGCTTCCGTGTCCACCGAATATCAACCCGTATTCTTTAGCCGGATACATCGTCGTCACATCGTCGATGACTTCCCGCAAGACCTCTCTTGTAGCCGAATTGCGCTCGCCATATTCTTTGACAATCTCGCGGCCTTTGGCCGTTATCCGGTATAAAGATGATTCTCCCGATGTGTCGTCCAAATAGACAAGCAGGTTACCTTCGTTCACTACCCCTTTCTTGGCAACGGAAATCATAGCGTTTACATTTGTCTTCAGGTCGTTAGACAAATCGTTGTTGGCTAACAAATATACCAGCACGGTCCGGTCGACGGGAATCTCATCGACAGGCTCGTCACTCTCGCATCCGGAAAACAGCAGGATAAGCAGACAAAGCAATATTTCGACAAATCTGAATCTGTTGACCATTTATTTCTCAAATCATGCCTTACAAAGATAGGCATTTTTATTATATAAAATATAAACTCTCCTGCGTTTATATTCCGGAAAGAGATGCTGAATCGATTTATTCTGTTATTTTTGTACGGAGAAAATTTTATGACAGACCGGAATGGTGCCGAAAAAAAATATACTGGCCATTATCAATCCCATATCGGGAACACATCAGAAAACCGATATTCCGGGAATTATCAGGGAGACACTGAATGCCTCCCGATATGACATTGCCATCCGTTTTACCGAGTATGCCGGGCATGCGACCCAGCTGGCCAAAGAGGCTGTTTCATCGGGAGTCGACTGTGTTTTGTCGGTGGGAGGCGACGGCACCTGCAACGAAATTGCACGGGCGTTGGTACACTCCGAAACGGCTTTAAGCATCATTCCGATGGGGTCGGGGAACGGACTGGCCCGGCATTTGAATATCCCGATGGATGTTTCCGGCGCATTAAACGTTGTCAATGAGTGGAATCCGGTATCGCTGGATTATTGCAAAGCCAACGAAAAACTTTTTTTCTGTACCTGCGGAGTCGGGTTCGATGCGCTGGTAAGCAGCCGCTTTGCCGAAGACAAACATCGGGGCGGTGTGACCTATGTAAAAAAAGTCATCGCAGAATATCTGAAATACAAAACGGAAACATACTCTATCGTAAGCAACGACGGAGAAATCAGGGAAAACGCATTTTT
The DNA here is from genome assembly GCA_022511245.1 of Coprobacter sp. Taxonomy (GTDB): domain Bacteria; phylum Bacteroidota; class Bacteroidia; order Bacteroidales; family Coprobacteraceae; genus Coprobacter. Next base: position 3,615 of record JAFLRV010000104.1, on the reverse strand, counting down.
AATCGCCTGTGCCAATGCGTCTCAATACGGGAACAACGCTTATATTGCGCCCCATGCCAGCATGCAGGACGGGAAAATAGATGTCACGATTATACTGCCGTTTACCCCGTTCGATGTCCCTCCTATGGCCGTTCAGCTGTTTACGAAGGTGCTGGACAAAAATTCCCATATCCGCACCTTTGAAACGCCCAGCCTGAAAATTATACGGGAAACCGCCGGTGTCATGCACCTCGACGGAGAGCCGGTCGAAATGGACAAGGAAATCGAAATCCGCTGCATACATCAGGGACTGAAGGTGCTGACACCCCGAAAACAGCCTAAAAAAAAGCTGATGGAGCCGCTTCACACGGTATTTGGGGAAATTGTCGATACCATCAAAGCCGAACTTAATATATAAACGACAGGATATATGGTAAAAATCGGATTGTTGTCGGATACTCATGCCTGGTGGGATGACCGGTATATGAAATATTTCTCGGATTGTGACGAGATATGGCACGCCGGAGATATCGGGTCGGTTCATCTGCTGAAAAAGCTGGAGGCGATAAAACCGGTGCGGGCGGTGTACGGAAATATCGACGGACAGGATATCCGGATTATTTTCCCCAAACACCAGCGCTTTACCATAGAGGGGGTCGATGTATGGATGACGCACATCGGCGGATATCCGGGCAAATATGCGGCAGATGTTGTCCCCGAAATTTACCGGCGACCGCCTAAATTATTTATTTCGGGCCATTCTCACATTTTGAAAGTCCTGTATGACAAAACGCTCGGCCTGCTGCACATCAATCCGGGAGCAGCCGGACAATACGGATTTCATAAAAAGCGTACGCTGGTGCGGTTTTGTATCGACAAGGGAGAAATTAAAGACCTTGAAATTATAGAACTGGGCGATAACTGATGCGGAATAACAAAAGCGGCATGAACGTTTCTGTCCATACCGCCTCGTTCTCAACCACACGATAATCATCGGAAAAACAAGCAAAGTTTCATTCAATCGTTCTTTATTCTCTATTTTGAGAACAATGCCGAAATAAAAAAGTTTTTCTTGTTTCATAAACATTATTCCATTACCTTTGTTTTATTCTTCGGATATACGAATTATTAAGGTAAAATTTGCAATATGGCATTAAAAAGATTTGGGGTCTCTCTGGATGAAGAACTGGTCGATTCTCTTGACCGGTTTGTCATCGACAACGGATTTGCCAATCGTTCGCAAGCCATCCGGTTTCTGGTCGAAAAGAACATCGCCGAAAAGAAATGGAAATGCAACCATATTGTAGCCGGAACCATTATTATCATGTATGACCAAGCCAAGAAAAGCATTCCGCAGCGTATCGACGAGATACAGCAAAACTACCAGAATGTGATTTTATCTTCGGCGCAATATTATCTGAACCAAAATTTTTGCCTGCATATCGTGACCGTAAAAGGAGAAGCTCACCGGCTGACAGAATTGTCGGACAAGTTAATCGCCATCCGGGATATCAAACATGGCAAATTGGTGATGAGCCGGGCCGATTAAAATTTTTTTTGGATATCAGTAACACGATTTTTGGTAATAATAACACATAATAAAGAAATAAAAAAAGTGTTATTTGTCCATATCGCTATTTTAACCATAATTACTTCTATTGCAAGTAACACGATTTTGATAAAAAGTATTACTAAAAAGACAAATATGAAACGAAGATTTGGAGCCGCCATATGGTGTGTGATGTTTGCAACGGTCCAGAGTATGGCCAAAACGCATCCGACGCTGTCCGATACCGTATCGATAGAGCAGGTAGTCGTGACCGCAAACAAAGCGTTGGTAAACAAGAACAATATTCCCTTGTCTATTTCCGTCATTACGAGGGAAGAGATAGAAAAAAGCAGTGAATCGGCCCTGCTTCCGGTGTTGTCGCAGCGAGTTCCCGGCCTGTTTGTGACCCAAAAGGGGATTACCGGATTCGGTGTGTCCAACGGCGGAGCGGGAGCGGTAAACATACGGGGGGTCGGCGGCGGCAACAAAGTGCTGATGCTATTTGACGGACAGCCTCAATGGGCCGGCGTCTTCGGACACAGCCTCCCAGACACATATGTGGCATCGGATGTCGACAGGGTAGAGGTCATACGGGGGCCCGGTTCTCTGCTGTACGGCTCCAATGCCATGGGCGGAGTGGTAAATATCATTACCCGCAGCCAGCATACCGAAGGGGTATCGACACAAGCCCGCATTATGTACGGTTCTTTCAATACACAGAAATATATGATAAACAACGGGGTCAGGAAAGGAAAATTCAACAGTTTCTTTTCCATCAACCACGACCGGACCGATGGGCACCGTCCCAATTCCCAGTTTAACATTACCAACGGATTCGGCAAACTGGGGTACGAAATAAACACTCATCTTTCCTTGACGGGAGATGTCAGTTTAGCCTATTACGACACCCACAATCCGGGAACGGTAACCGAGCCTATATATCATAACTGGATGAAAATCTGGAGGGGAACGGCATCGGCTTCGCTATCGAACAGATTCGACAAATACAAAGGAGCCGTACAGTTATTCTATAACTGGGGCAATCATAAAATCGACGACGGACAGGATGCTCCGGATATTCCCAGCACCTACTATTTCCGGTCAAAAGATTTCAATTACGGCATACTGGCATACGAATCTTTCTTTTTACTGCCCGGCAATCAGTTCACCATCGGTGTCGACTATAAAAATTGGGGCGGACGTGCATGGAACGATAATTTCGACGGGACAGAATCTCCGATTATCGACAAAAATGTGCATGAGATAGCCGGATATGCCATCATGCAGCAGGAACTGTGGAATATATTGAATCTCAATGCCGGCGTCCGTTACGAACATAACAGTACGTTCGGAAACGAATGGGTACCCCAAGTCGGATTCACGGTCAGTCCCTTCAGCGGAAATACCATCAAAGCGTCTCTGTCCAAAGGATTCCGAAGCCCCAACATCCGGGAACTGTATATGTACATGCCGGCCAATCCCGATTTGAAACCGGAAAGTATGCTCAATTACGAAGTGTCTGTCGGCCAACAATTTTTGGGCGGCAAGATGCACGCCGAAATCACCGCATTCTACATCGACGGGAAAAACACCATTCTGACGATTGTACAGAACGGCAAGAGAAAAAATGCCAATTCGGGCCGTTTTTACAACAGCGGTGTCGAGTTCGATTTCTGCTACAAAATTCTCAAGAACTTAAATTTCAATGCCAATTACAGTTATCTGCACATGAACAAACCGCTGACAGGCGCTCCCGAACACAAGTTGTTCGGCTCGGTGGATTATACGCCCGGCCGGTGGAGCTTTACCTTGAATGCCCAGTCGATATTCAACCTGTATGTTACCACCCAACCGGTCGACAAAGAGGATTATACGCTGTTAAATGCCCGGATGGCATACCGGTTCGGCAACGACAAGCGTAACCTTACCCTGTTTGTAAAAGGGGAAAACCTGACCAATACCGCCTATACGATTAACGAAGGATTTCCCATGCCGGGAATTATTGCGATGGGAGGTATCGATGTAAAATTTTAAAACAACCGGTTCCGGTTATAAAAAAGCCTGAGTTTTGCAAAACTCAGGCTTTT
>JAFLRV010000103.1 GCA_022511245.1 Coprobacter sp. | reverse complement strand
CGACCCTCTGCTTGTAAGGCAGATGCTCTGAACCAGCTGAGCTAAACGCCCGATAGGGATTTGCTGTAAAAGCGAGGCAAAGGTAAACGTTCTTTTTTTAATTTCAAAGCGAAAGCACATTTTTTTCAAAAATATTTTGCAACGTTCGGTTTATCGCACAATAACCATTACCTTTGTATTCAAATAAAACCGAAACACATGGAACTATCTTCACTCACGGCCGTTTCGCCTGTCGATGGCCGTTACCGGAATAAAACCGCCGTTTTGTCCGATTATTTCTCGGAGTTTGCCCTCATCCGCTACCGGGTGCGGGTCGAAATAGAGTATTTCATCGCCCTGTGCGAACTGCCCCTGCCGCAGTTGCAGGGTGTCGATGCCGCTCTCTTTCCCGAATTGCGCAAGGTTTATACCGACTTTACGGTAGCCGATGCCGAACGCATCAAGTCTATCGAGTCTGTCACCAACCACGATGTCAAGGCGGTAGAGTATTTTATCAAGGAAAAATTCGATGCCCTGCATCTGGAAGCCTATAAGGAGTTTATCCATTTCGGGCTGACCTCGCAGGATATCAACAATACTTCGGTACCCCTTTCGGTGAAAGAGGCGCTGGATGAGGTCTATTATCCCATGCTGGATGAGTTAATCGGTGTGTTGCGCAACTTTGCCGAAGAGTGGAAAGAGATTCCCATGCTGGCCAAAACGCACGGGCAGCCCGCTTCGCCCACCCGTCTGGGCAAAGAGGTCATGGTGTTCGTTTACCGTCTCGAACAGCAGCTCAAGGCGTTGAAAGAGGTGCCTGTGAGCGGCAAGTTCGGCGGAGCTACCGGTAACTACAACGCCCACCGGCTGGCTTTCCCCGCTATCGATTGGAAAGACTTCGGCAACCGTTTCCTGGCGGAAAAACTGGGTATCTGCCGGGAAGAGTGGACGACACAGATTTCCAATTACGACAACCTCGCCGCCCTGTTCGATGCCCTGCGCCGCATCAATATTATTCTGATGGACCTCGACAAAGATTTCTGGCAGTATATCTCGATGGAATATTTCAAGCAGAAAATCAAGGAGGGCGAGGTCGGTTCATCGGCCATGCCTCACAAGGTCAACCCCATCGACTTCGAAAACTCCGAAGGCAATCTCGGAATTGCCAACGCCGTGCTGGACCATCTTTCGATGAAACTTCCCATTTCCCGCTTGCAGCGTGACCTTACCGACTCGACGGTGTTGCGCAACGTGGGAGTGCCGTTGGCCCATACGTTGATTGCTTTCCAGAGTACGCTGAAGGGGCTGGGCAAACTGCTTCTCAATCAACCGGCCATTTACCGGGACCTCGACAATATGTGGAGCGTGGTGGCCGAAGGCATACAGACGATTCTGCGCCGGGAGGGCTATCCCAAACCTTACGAAACGCTGAAAGCCCTTACCCGTACCAACGGTGTTGTCGATGAACATTCAATTCGGGAATTTATCGATACGCTGAATGTATCGGAATCGGTGAAAGAGGAGTTGCGGGGCATTACGCCCCACACCTATACCGGAATCTGATTGCAGTTGTCATAGGTATTCAAAGGCGGTTTGTCGCAGGACAGACCGCCTTTTTTTGTGTCCGGAATGCTGTGCCCGGATATGTTAAAATGAAAATCTTACGGCTGGGGGTTGTCTGCAAGGAAAAAGCCTCCCTGAGTTCGGATATGTTCGATGAGGCGGCCGTAAACGGGGTCTCGTTGCAGCCAGCGGTCGTTGCCGATGATAATCAGCTGTTCCCGGGCACGGGTAAGGGCTACATTGAGTTTGCGGTCGATACGCTGCCCCTCCTCCTCGAACGTGTTGCAAAGAAATTGTAGCTGAAAGGGGGCATTGACACAGCAGGAGAAGAGCATGACATCCCGCTGTCCGCCCTGAAAGCGTTCGACCGTATCGACCGTGACGGCCTGTAACTGGGAGATGCCGGTCTGCTCCAATGCTTTTCGGATGGTGGCAATCTGGCTCCGGTAAGGGGTGATGATGCCTATCTGCTTGTCGGGGACGAATGCTCCGGCAGCGGTGAACCGCCGGTAGAGTGCCGTACAGAGCCGGGCGACCCACCGGGCTTCGTCGTCATTTTTCTTGTAGGCGGCGGTTTTCAATGTGCCGGCCACCGATACGAAGGCCAGCCGGCGGGCAAGAATCTCTTGCAGTTGCGGGTCGATGCCGGGAATGTCCGGCAGGCTTTTCTGTTCCTGATGTGGCAGCGGAACGGGCGACAGTTGTCCGCCGTAAAAGGCCTGTGCCGGAAATGCGCCGATTTCGGGGTGCATGCGTCCCTGACGGGTGAGCCGGTCGATAAAGGGCGAGTCGGGGTCGGTGACGGTTTCATGCCGGTAGAGCCGTTCGAAGAGCGATTCCCGCAGGTTCTGCACCCCGATGGCCTGCAGGTCGGGGCAGTGGATTTTCGAGGTCTCCGGATGTTGTACCACCACCGCCGGCAGTTGTTTGTGGTCGCCGATAAGGATAAACTTGTCGATAGCGCTGCGGCCGTCGGCTCCGGTGCAGCAGGCGATGCCCAGCAGTTGCGGCTCCAGTATCTGGGAAGCCTCGTCGATGACCGCCACATCGAAATGTTTCAGTTTGAACAGTTCCATCCGTCCGGAAAGGGTCGTCAGGGTCGAGACGATGATGCGGTGCTGTTCCAGCAGGGCCGACACTTCGCTCCGCCGCCGGCAGGAGGCCAGTACCCGGTCGAGCAGCCGGTCATGAAAAGCCGGGTCGCAGGAGATGTCGTTTCCTAACCGGATAAACGGCAGGTCGGGCCGGATAGAAACCAGTGAATGGCAGATTTCATCGACGGCTTTGTGGGTGTAGGCAATGAGCAGCAGGTTGCAGCCGGGTCGGCGCAGATGCTCCTCAACGATGCGCCGCAGGGCATGCGAGGTTTTGCCGGTGCCGGGCGGGCCTATCAGCAGAAAGTAATCCTGTGCAGACAAGGCTTTGGCGGTAATGCGGTCAAGGTCGGTACACTCCGGACCGGTCAGCCGTTGGTACATCGCCCGGTTGAAACGGGGCCGCCGTTGTCCCAGCAGCAGTTCCCGCCGCTCTCCGTCGGCTTGCAGAAAATACCCCAATCCCCGAAACATGGCCGAAAATCCGACTTCCGGATAGTCCCGTTCGATGGCATACCGTCCGGTCTGCGGGAGGGCGTTGGGGTTGCGCTGGACGGTTCGCAGGGAGAGGATGATTTTGTCCGGCGTTATCGATTCGATACCCGCTTTGAATATTTGCCGGTTACCGGCGTGGTCCCGGTCGCAGTCGTGCCGGTAGAGGATGACGGTGTCCCCTTTCCGGAAGTTGGGTTCGGGCATGCCGGCGGTCGGTTCCGGCCGGTAAAACAGCAGTTGCTGTTTCGACTCTGCCGTTGTGCAGGCTTTCAGCTGAAGGCCGGTTATCATCTCTCCCGACTCCCGCTTCTCGGCGGCAGAGGCATTCCACAGAGCCGGCAGACCCCGCTCCGGTTCGCCGGCACCCGCTCCGGTCTTGGCGGCATAGCGCTCTTGGGTAATAAACGTAAAGAGCGACAGGAAATAGTTTTGGTCGACAGCAGGCAGCCGCCGCAGTTGCCGGGAAAAGCGGTCGGCCGGCTGCCGCAAGTATTTTTCCCAAAAAGCGTTTCGTATTTTGTTGACGTTCAGTTCGTCTGCCGTGATGCGGAAAAGAACCTCCCGGCTGTAGTCGGGAGAATTGTGTTTTTGCAGCCGGTACTCCTGTGCGACGATTTCGTTGCGCAGGTTAAGGGCCTTTTTGATGAGCGGCCGCAGTACGTTCATGGGGTACAGGCGAGGATACCGGGAGTAGAGCAGAAATGCCCGGATGTGCTCGTAACCCACGTTCAGGTTGACATGGAGCACGGCAAAGTAGAGCAGCATCTGCACATAATGGTTTTCGTGGTAGGAGGCCAGTTTCCCGGACGGTATTTCCCGTCCCCGTCCCGATTTGAGCTCGATAAAAGCCGACAGGTCGTCGCACAGCAGGTCGAGCCTTCCCTGCAATCCCAGTGTTTCGCAGATGAAGGCGGGTTCGAGCATTGCTTTTTTCCGGTCGATGCCGAATTGCGGGAACTCCTTGCGCACGATGCGGCACAGGTTGTCGAACTGTCTTTTGCAGTCGGCAAAAAATTGCCGGTCGGCCCGGTCATCCTGCAAGTCGGGACAGGCGGCTATCCCGAACGGATTCTGACGGAACGCCTTTTGCATGGTTTCGGTATAGTCGGCGGGGTGTTCCGGCCGTTCGTTGACCAATTCGTCCAGGAAGAGGTTGGCAATGTTTCCCAACAGGATGTGCCGGCTGTTTTTGTCGGGTTCCAGCTGGCCGAGCAGGTAGTTCAGCGGGTGTGCACCGTACTCTTTGAAGCATTCGGCTACGGAGCTGATATCTAACAGAATGTCCGGTTCGAGTACCACGATGTCGGCGGAAAGCGTGTTCCCCTCATCGGCCGGGCGGCAATGCACGAGGTTGACCTGCATGCCGGGTTCAAGTGCCCGGAGGGTTCCGCCGAAAGGATTCTCCTCCCCCTCGCATGAGCTCAGGACAACAAATACCGGTGTGTCTCCGGTGCTGTCGTGCGGCACGACACACAGGCGGCCGTTCCCGTCGGTGCCGGTGAATGTGCCCCGAATCCGTTTCATCTCCTTAGGGATGGCCTCTGTTTCCGGTTCGGGAAAGGTGACCGGCCGGAATCGCTCCGGAACCTCTCCGTGCAGCAATTCACCGACGGCATACGCCATCAGCCGGATGTCGTTTTGGAGCCGGGTCTCGTCGTCTCCTTCGTCGCTGTTTTCGGCCTGCAAGGCCGACCGGGTATGCAGCCGGACGGTGTTAAGGACAGTATGCAGCCGGGTATGGCCCCGACTGACGGCGGCGATGCGGGAAAACAGATTGGGATAGTTCTGCGGCGTGCCGTCCAGCAGCTGGTGGGTCAGCAGGTCGAGCTGCTCGTGGAGCCGGCGGCAACGTTCCCGGCAGGATGCGGTATCGTGCTCTTGCAAGGCGGCGAGCATGTCGAAATATTCGGAAATGTAGGTGCCCGGTGTATCCATGCCGGCGGTTACTCCTTGTATTTGCGGTCGTACTCTTGCAGTATGCGGCTTACGTTAAAATAGTATCCTTTGACGTTGAGCGGATTTTTTTCGACTTCAAGATAGTCGAAGGAGGGCTCCACGAAATTGTATTTGGCTCCGGTGAATCCCTGCCGGTTCACCACATCGTATTCGTGGGTGGGGTAAATGACATACCATGCCGTTTGGGGCGATTTGCCGTCGCCGGTCGACAGAATGGCGTTGACGATGCTGCGCAGCTTGTATTCCCAGATGGCTGCCGTGTTGTTCATTCCTTTCTGCCGGTAGGCGTAGATGAGCATGTTGATCTGCCGCAGGTCGAACGGGAAATCCTCGATGGCCCGTGTCGCATATTTGATGATGTCGTTGCACTCTTTTTCGGTGTGCTCGTGCAGGGTGTACAGGGGCATCAGTTTCTCTATATGCGGCGAGATGCGGTACGGATTGTAACTCTCCTGAAAACTGTATCCCAAGTACAGATGACGGAATTCGTCCAGCGTCAGCGTGGTATCGTTTTCGGCATACCGTTTCATCAGGGCCGGATAGTACATGTCGGAATCGAAATCCCGGATGGCGGCTTCTATCTTTTTCAGATTGGGAATATCCATCGCAATCTCTTCCTGCGCCGAAACGGGCCGGGCAAAGGCGGCCAGACAGGCGAAGAGACAGAGGATATGGCGGACAACGGTACGGCTGTTTTTCATGCGGATGAAGGTTTGGTGTTTAAGGTTCGGGCCGTTCATACGTTTTTATGTCGACCAGCTTCAAATCGAATGTCAGAGCGGAATAGGGCAGGATGTCGCCCTGTATCGCTTCTCCGTAGGCCAGATCGGAGGGGATGATAATCGTACAGCTGTCTCCCGGATGCATCTGAGTCAGGGCGATTTGCCATCCCTCGATAACCGCCGATATCCGGGTGCGGAAAATGCTGTCGCCGTAAGTAGTCTGGCCGTAGGAGGAATCGAACACGGTTCCGTCATACAGCCGGCCTTCGTATTTCACATCGACCGTACTGGTAAGGTAGGGGGACGGAACACTCTCGTCGCCCCGTTTGTGGTATTTCAGGAGGATGTAGGCCGTCCGGTCCCATACCGGATACACTTTGTTGTATCCCGGATTGTCGGACTGCTCGGCAAAAAAGGCAACATTGGCTTTTCTCCACTTTTCGTATTTCGTCCAGTAGTTGGAATCTTCATCGTCCTTGTCTTTTTTGCAGCCAAAGGCAACAAAAACGAGGAGCAATGTGATTATACAGGGTAACTTTTTCATCGGATTCGCGGGTTAAAATTGCACTTCGGGTGCTTTCTCGGCACCGGCTTCGGCTTCGAACTGCGGTTTCTTGTCGAATCCGCCTATCGAGGCCACCAGATTGACGGGGAATTTCCGAATCAGCGTGTTGTATTCTTTTACGCAGTCGGTATAGCGCATCCGTTCGGTGGCGATGCGGTTTTCGGTGCCTTCGAGCTGGGCCTGCAACTCCAGAAAGTTCTGGTTGGCTTTCAGTTCGGGATAGTTTTCGGTCACGGCGAGCAACCGGCCCAGCGCCTGACTGAGTTCTCCCTGTGCCTGCTGGAAGCGGCGCAGCGATTCTTCGGTGAGCTGGTCGGCATCGATAGAGATTTGCGTGGCACGGGAGCGGGCCTCGATAACCGCTTCGAGGGTCTGCGATTCGTGTGAAGCATACCCTTTTACCGTATTCACCAGATTGGGAATCAAATCGGCCCGTCGCTGATACTGGTTTTCCACTTTGGCCCACTGCGCATTTACCCCCTCTTCGACGGTAACGATGCGGTTGTGGGTTTTGATGCCGTACGAGAGACAGCTGACAGCCAAAACGATAATAACGGCCAGCAGAATGACCAGCCCGATAAGACAGCCTTTTTTATTCATGCGTTTATTCTACTATTTTTTTGAACAATGATTTCATGCTTACCTGTTCGCCGATGATGTCGGAGAGTTGGTCGATAGATACCCGCTGCTGCTCCATCGTGTCCCGGTGACGTATGGTGACGCAGTTGTCGGTAAGGGTATCGTGGTCGACGGTGATGCAGAACGGCGTACCGATGGCGTCCTGGCGGCGGTAGCGTTTCCCGATGGAGTCTTTCTCGTCGTACTGGCACTTGAAATCGAAGCGCAGCCGGTTGAGAATTTCACGGGCTTTTTCGGGCAGTCCGTCTTTTTTGACGAGCGGCAGGATGGCCAGTTTGACCGGAGCCAGCGCCGGCGGCAGCTGCAATACGACACGGGTTTCGCCGTTTTCGAGTTTCTCCTCTTTGTAGGCGGCGGCCAGCACGCTGAGGAACATGCGGTCGACACCGATAGAGGTCTCGATGACATACGGCGTGTACGATTCGTTGAGTTCGGGGTCGAAATACTGAATCTTCTTGCCCGAATATTTTTCGTGGCTGCCCAAGTCGAAATTGGTGCGGGAGTGGATACCCTCCACCTCCTTGAAGCCAAACGGCATCTCAAATTCGATGTCGGTGGCGGCGTTGGCGTAGTGGGCCAGTTTGTCGTGGTCGTGGTAGCGGTACTTGTGGTCGCCCAGACCGAGTGCTTTGTGCCATTTGAGGCGAATCTCTTTCCATTGGGCAAACCATTTCAGCTCTTCGCCGGGACGCACGAAAAACTGCATCTCCATCTGTTCGAATTCGCGCATGCGGAAGATGAACTGCCGGGCGACGATTTCGTTGCGGAAAGCCTTTCCGATTTGGGCGATGCCG
>JAFLRV010000102.1 GCA_022511245.1 Coprobacter sp. | reverse complement strand
TGAGCATCTCCAGAACCATACTCTTTATATCTGCCGCCTTGTTATCATCGATAATAGACTGAGCGATATTCATATTCAACCTACTTTTTTGGTCCGGTTTCTGCAAAGACGCCACAAACTGTTCCAACGTAATGTATTCATACCCCAAATGCTCAAAATCCCCGATTCGGGGCGAGAGTACAATCGGCACAATTCCATAAAAGAGATATTCCACCATTTTAGTAGGATTGGCCACCCGGTTCACCGGATTATCGTCCCGAAGAATAAAGGCATAATCCGCTTTCCGATAATATTGCGCCAGCTCTTCAGGAGCGACTGAAGCAACATCGATAACCCGATTGTCTATATTATATTGCCCAATATATGCATTGATTCTCTCCACACTATTGGTAAGTATCGTATAATGAATTTCCGGGTTCTGTTTTTGGGAGATTGCCTGCATCATCAAATCAATATTTTGCCAGGGATTGACACCTCCGCTATACAGAACTTCTATCTTTTCATTTTTCGGATAAACGACATCGTTACTTTCCGGCTTAAGCATCGAGATGCTGGCGGGCCAATTGCTATACACCACATATTTCCCCTGAAAAGAGGGATATTTCTGTGTGAAATATTCTTTCATGGCATGCGTGACACAGACAACAACCGAAGCTTTTCGGAATACAATTTTCTCCACCCAGCCATAATAACATGACTTTACTTTATGCCGGAGAAAATTTTTCTCTTCTTCCGGAACTATGCCATGCGCATCCAAGATGACCCGCTTTTTAGACAGCAGCAATATCGGCCATATAAAACGGGCGCTGTAAATCGACTGAAGATATATCAACGAGGCCGATTTGACGACAGATATGATAAAAAACAGATGCGTGATAAAATTCACGAAATGAACCGTAACCAGTTCTTTTTGGCAGGTCCGCCGAAAAAAGGATGAGGTTAATGCAATATCCAGATATATTCTCGGAAGATGCCCGACAAGTGCATCTATCGCATGAATGCGGCTCATCATTCCATCCCGGATATTCTCATTTGTCGGATATGAGCAAGGGAATAATATACTTTTTACCGTACTCATACGCATTCCCGGTGTAAAACAGCTAATATTTTATCACAAGCCGAACCATCGCCGTATGGATTTATCGCATTGGACATACTTTCATACAACGACATATTCTCGATTAACGCCGATACCGTTTCTATAATCTGGGAAATATCGGTACCCACCAGTTTTACCGTTCCGGCGGTAACCGCTTCCGGACGTTCTGTGGTATTTCTCATCACCAACACCGGCTTTCCTAAACTGGGAGCCTCCTCCTGTATGCCGCCACTATCGGTCAAAACAAGGAGAGAAAGACTCATTAAAAAAGAAAATTCAAGATATTCCAACGGTTCAATCAGGAAAAGGTTCGGCGGATTCGCATCGGCTTGTCTCAAAACGTCTTTTATCGTATTGCGCACCACCGGATTCAAATGCATCGGGTAGATGAAATCGATATGGGGATATAAATGCGTCAACTGTAAAATGGCCGTACCGATGTTTTGCAATCCCTGACCAAAATTTTCCCGCCGATGCGCCGTAATAAGAATAATCTTGCGTCCTTTCTCCCACTGTTTTATTTTTTCAACAGACAATCCGGCCGCCACCAGATTCCGGCAAATACGGTGTTTTATATCGGGGTTTACATTAATCTTATTCAGAACCGAGTTAAGGGCATCTATCACGGTATTACCGGTTATATATATTTTATCTTCCGATATACCTTCTCTCTTCAGATTGTCTTTACTGAGTTCGGTCGGAGTAAAATGCATACAGGCAATACGACTGACGAGCTGCCGGTACATCTCTTCCGGCCAGGGACTGTATATATTATATGTTCTCAATCCGGCTTCGACATGGCCTACCGGAATCTGCTCATAAAAAGCCGCCAAAGCGCCGGAAAAAGCCGTTGCCGTATCGCCATGCACCAAAACCATTTCAGGTTTTTCTTTTTTCAATACATCCCGCAAACACATCAGTGTTTTCGAAGTGATATCATATAAATCCTGTTTGGGCTGCATGACATCCAAGTCGTAATCGGGATATAAATCAAATATAGTTAACACCTGATACAACATCTCCTTGTGTTGTCCGCTCACACACAAAACTACATTGAAATCCGTTTCTTCTTTCAATTTAATAATGAGAGGTGCCATTTTTATGGCTTCCGGACGGGTTCCGATAATAAAAAATATCTTTTTTGCAGCCAATATATCAGACATGTTGTGACCTATATTTAAAGATAGCTCGAAGATACACATTTTTTGTATTCTCTGCAATATCGGTCCATGAAAATTCGGCATTATTCTTTATATGCGATATGTTCCTTTTCAATTGCATTCGGAACTCCTCTTCTGTAATCAATTTATAAACGGCATCACACAATGCCTGCAAATCGCCTGCAGGGACAAGCATACCGTTCACATTGTTATCGATAACCTCATGAAATGCGCCGACATCGGTAGCGATGACCGGCGTATTGAACAGAAAAGAAACCATCGGAATACCGCTCTGAGACGCCGATTTATACGGACAAATGACAGCCGTACACCTTTTATTCAGATTCACAATCTCGTCATTGGACAGATTTCGATTGATAATCGTTATTCTTTCTTCGCCTTCGACCTCTTTCATTTCAAACGGGAGTTTGCCCGCACCGGCGATAATCAGCCGCAAATCCGGGATGCGCTCTTTCAACAAATGAAACATCTTGACGGAATCCTCGACCCCTTTATATTTGGAAATATAACCAAACTGCAAAACAGTGGGAAACTCTTCCTGTACATCGTCATCCCCATAGCACAGATTAGGTTCGGCCAATCCGAACCGGACCATATGGCAATCATCCTTTTTAGCCGGTTTCTTCAAGGCTACAATATCAAGCAACTGGGCACACAATTTACGGGAGTGCGTTATAATCTGGGCTTTGGAATTGAACAACTGAAAGAAGAGCAATTTCCTTTTCGGCTGAATAATTCCGTCATGAAACCCCACTTCATGCAAAGACTGGACTTTGGGCACATTCTTCAGCAAAAAGAATATATAGATAAAAAACATGTTCTGGCCATGTATCAGATTAACGACATCGAACTGCTGCCGTTTAATATACCTGGCCAATTTGCAGGCCAAATAAAAATTGTAAACCGTTTTTTTAGCCGACGGGACATTGATATATACCGAAAAGCGGAACGGGCTTATATATTCCTGCAGATTTTTATTCATCAAAGCCTTCAGGCGATGCTCCGGATAAAAGCCCGTTTTGGGTTTCGGTGTGGCAGGAAGATTGAAAAAAGCCAAATTCGGATATTGGACGGTCGAGACATTAATCACCTCGACGTCTTCACCCGACAAACTCAGGTGACGGGCCAGCGGAAGCGTACATTCCAGAAATCCGTCTGTCAGTAAACAAATCTTCATTTTAAAATCAATATCCTGTCTGTTTCTTTATACGATAAGCCCAATAAACAATTACCAAATATATGGAAATATCATATTTTTTTCTTTTTCTGGAGAACAATAATTTCCATACATCCTGCGAACGGCTGTTTACCAAAATACTTTTAATATAATGCGAATACAGCGCTTTCCAGTTTTTTTCCACATCCGCCTTCTGACATTCCTGGATTTCATCCGCCGGAGAGAATGAGCTCAACTGCCGTTTCAGCCACATAAAATACTGGTAGGTAGCGTCTATTTTTTCCAACATGTAGCGTCGGTCTGTGGTGATATTGATGCCGGAACTCCGCCAATTCAGCAGCGGTTTCGAAGAATAACCGATTCCTTTTTTCAAGGCCAGCAAATCCCATGTGGCATCATCCGAAAACCAAGCCAAAGGAAACGAAACAAAACCTTGCATTTGCCTGAGCGATTCCGTTCGGCACATAAATTCGGGGGCAAACTGCTCCCGATACTGAAACAGTCTGTGCCAGATAAATTCCATTCCCGATTCAAATTCGGGACAAGCCGGAGTCATCTTCACCAAACAATCATTTCCGTCGATGATTTTGACCCGGCAATGAAAAATATCCATTTCGGGAGCCTCATGCGCCAGGTCAATCAATGTCGAAGCAAATTTGCAATCATAAATATCATCATCGGATGCCATCACAAAATATTCCCCTTGCGCCAAAGACAGACATTTATTCCAGTTCCGGACCAGATTTACAGCACCTGCATTCTGAGGGTTGGTGTAATATTTGATGCGGGAATCCGAAAATTGAGAAACAATAAAATCCACATTCTCCGGAGAGGCATCATTGATAATAATCAGTTCTATGTTTTCATAATCCTGATTCAGAATGCTGTTGATGGCAGCCGCAAGATATTTTGCCTTATATGCGGGAAGAGCGAATGTCACTAAGTCTTTTATCATCGTTATTTACATTTTCCAAGAATCGTATAAGGGCAAACAAGATACCGATAAACACCCCGAATTCAATTTGCCCGCCTATTTGAATTTGTTCCCAAGTTACATAAAACAATTTGGTAAATATCAAGGTTATAAAATAGGAACATAATCCTAAAACCACCGCAAATTCAGCCGGATATTTACGGACGAACATCTCCGTATCATTTCCTTTCAAGAATCGGTAAAAGCGATTCAATATGAAATAGTAACGGATAAAATAAATTGTCATTCCCGCGATTCCGAAGGCAGCAAAAGAGCCCATCAACGGGAGGTCAGACCAATACCAAAACGTACTGACATCGCCCGTAGCCCGGCTGGCACCTGCACCGAACAGGAAATATCGGGAAAAAAGTTCTATCAAATAAGGCAATTCAAACAGATACCTCACTTCTGAAGACTCATCATCAATCTGCTGTACGTTATCGGCAAACAGATTAGAGATGGAATCAATGATACTATGGATAAACGAGGAGGCTACCACAAATACCGGTATCGCCAGAATCAAAGCGATTAAAATAATTTTCGTGGATTTCACTTTAAAATATTTCTTTACCAGAAAAGTGGTAGTAAGAATACCCATCGAGATGTAAAATATTTCCAGTCGGTACAGAGCCACCATAACCGAAAAAACAGCTAATATGGAAATAACGATAACCGACAAACGGGTTTTGGCCGAAAAAACACGGATAAACAACACCGCAGGCAACAAATAAATAAAAACTTTTACCGACTGTTTAATCGTATCGCCCATCATTCTGACTGTCTCCTCTTCCAGTCCGGTTCGCACACTCTCCTCAAATTTAAATAATTCGACAATCTGAAAATAAGACAATAAATAGACAATACCCGATACCAGCCCCATACTCAACATCGCAATCAAAAGCTCTTTCCTGTTGATGAAAACAGCAACATAAGCAGGAATAAAGGCAAAAACGCCAAAGATATAGGTTATCTTAACAAAATAGTAAGACACCGATGACATATCGTCTCGGATACCGTAGGTAATAAAAATCTCATAAAGAGTAAACAGAATCGATATTTTAAGAATCCGTGTAATGTACTTATCTTCCCGGAACAACCGGCGAATCGTTTTCAGTTTAAAAAAGGCAAGAGCCATGATTCCGAGAAAAGAGCTGACTGCAGCCGTTATCGTATTCAGAGAGAAAGCCCCGATAGCACTGTTAAGCAGGAAAACCAAACAGTATCCATACCCGAGATGGTAGGTTGTTATTCCCCCGACAAACAAGCAAAAAAGATGAATGAACTTACCATTCACATCCTGGCCGCATATTATCGTCAATAAGGTAATGGGAATAAAAACCAAAAGTTTGATAACATCCGATTTTATAGTATAGCGATTATTCGAAATCATCTTTTTACTTTTGAATTATACATTACCTTTACCCGGTTATGGCATCTAATGATAAAAGAGCTTTTAAGATAAATATCCGGGACAGTAAATAAACAGGGAATACAAAACAGTCACGATACCCATTGTGCATTCTCCTTAACGCTCAATCGTTCCTTGTTTTGCCATATCCGTATCCATACCCTTGCCGGGCCGATGTCGCATTAATTACCAGCGATACATTTCTCAAGCGATTCTGTTCCACCAGACTATTCAGATAATAGATATTATTCTTCTCTGTATAATTGGCCCGACATACATAGATTACGGCATCCGACACCCGTACGACACCGAACGTGTCGGCAACCATGCCCACGGGGGCCGAATCCAGAATAATATAATCATATTCTTCCCGCAATTCCGAGAACAATGCGTCTATTTTATCGGAAAGCAGCAACTCTGCCGGATTGGGAGGCACGGGACCCGAAAGAATAACATCCATATTTTTCTGGACAGGGTGACGCAAAATGATATCGTTCACCGACAACTCATCCGTTGACAGATAATTGGTTAAACCCATAACCGATTCATTTATTCCCAAATAGTCCTTTAATTTTGAATTGCGGATATCCATATCCACCAACAGGACTTTTTTATTCAACAACGCTAAAGAAGCCGAAAGGTTGGAACTTACAAACGATTTCCCTTCACCGCTGGTACTTGATGTTATCAAAATGATTTTCTCATTCTTTCCGCTCAATACAAATTGAATATTGGTACGAAGCAGTTTGAACAATTCCACAATCGAAGTTACCCGGCCCTCTCTCACAACAATATTCTCCGAAGTTTTGTTGGTGCAGATTTCGCCCAGAATGGGTAATTGAGTCAGTTTTTCCAACTCCTCTTTAGACTCAAACTTATTATACAGCAATCCTTTCAGATACAGATATATCATGGGCAATATACCTCCGATAATCAGACCGATCAAGAGAATGACCATTTTTGACAGGCTGACCGGTTTATTCATATTGTAGGCCGCATCGATAATCTGGCCTTTGGGAGTCGTAATGGCCAGCGTCATGGCATTCTCCTCCTCTTTCTGCAATATGAAGATATACAATTCCTGTTTAATGGACTGTTGTCTTTTAATCCGAATAAATTCTTTTTCCTGCGTAGGCAAATCCCGGATTTGACCCAGAAAGCGTTTTTCCTGTGCAAGCACATTGTCCAATATAACGTCCAGACTCTTCTGATGATTCTTGATAGTCGACAGCACATTATTGCGGGTGGCATCAATCTGTTCTGTAACCAGTTCAACGGTCGGGCTGGATTCTTTGGCCGTCCTCAATAATCGCATTCTATTCATAATCAGCTCATTATACTGCTGAATAGCCGACACCGACGCTTCATCATTCAGTCCGGAAGCAAACGGAATGAGCGAATATTGATTGAGGGGGTCAAGAAGAAACTCTTCAATAATCTGCACGATTCTCTGCTGGGTCTGCAATCCGGTCTCCTGCGTCTGATATTTTATATTCTGTTCCAATGCCAGCCTCGTATCGAGACCGACATCGGTTAAATTGTTTATTTTTTTATACTCTTCTATCTCTTTTTCAGCGGCAAACAGCTCTTCCTCTATGATTTTCTTTCGGTCACTGATAAACCTGGCGGCATTTTCCGCTTCGAGATTTTTTTCTATGATTCCATTTTTGTTATAAATCTCAATAATGGTATTCAATATGTCCTTACCCCGTTCAATATTGGTTTCTTTCAGGGCCAAAGCAATGACATTCGATTTTTTGCTGACAATACTTATACTGATTTTTTTATCCCAGTTTTCAGCCACCATATCATATCCGCTGATATAGATATTCGTAGCGAGCTTCTCCCCATTCGGGAAATCGGCGGTCTTGTTCAGAATATAAACGCCGTAGGGAGTCTGAACATTAATCGGGAATTTAGCGTCCGACACAGCAGCTATTTTCCGGTTTCTGTGGCTGGCATCCAGCACATTCACCTGAGCCGTTCCATTTTCGGCCACACGCACTTTGAACAACAGTGCAGCACTCAGCGTGTCTTCCACTCCGGCCGGAGCGATAATTTCCACAGGATACGCTTTATATTTATCGGACTTGTTCAGAATATTTTTCCGAACAATATAAGATTTATTCAAGCCCAACTGTCTGACAGCATCCCGGAAAACCGTATGAGAATTTACAATGTAAACCTCATCATCGACAGCACCGCCGCCACCCAGCTGATGGCCTGTGCAAGGAGATAGTTGATGGAAAGCAGATTGAGCAGGAAATAATACACCGCCAGATCCACCACGGTAGTCAGCACACCAAAAATGGAATATAGGACCAGGTGTT
>JAFLRV010000101.1 GCA_022511245.1 Coprobacter sp. | reverse complement strand
TAGAATACATGCCTGTCACGCATGGGGTCGCGGGTTCGAGTCCCGTCCGCACCGCCGGAAAAGGATGTCTCTTACGAGGCATCCTTTTTTGTTTGAAAAATAATGGTGGCGGTTGTGGGTAAAACGGGGGGTATTTTGTATGTTTGCAGGGGTGAAAACCCGGAATGAAAATAGGATAATGTTATGAGATACTGGATGACCGGCTGGGCGGCGGCGGTGCTGCTGGCCCTGTCTCTGTTTCCCGTGCGGGCCGATGTTGCCCGGCGGACCTTGCACGACAACTGGCGTTTCCGGCAGGGACGTTCGTCGATTTGGTATCCGGCGGAGGTGCCGGGTACGGTGCATACCGACCTGATGAGGAACGAGCTTATCGAGGACCCGTTTTTCCGGCTGAACGAGCGGGCGGTGCAGTGGGTAGACAAGGAGGACTGGATGTATGAAACGACGTTCGGGGCCGAAGCCTCCGAAGTGCAGGCATCCAACCAGTGGCTCGTGTTCAACGGGCTGGATACGTATGCCGATGTTTATTTGAACGATTCGCTTATTCTCCGGGCCGACAATATGTTCCGTACCTGGCGTTGCGACGTGAAGGGGCTGCTCCGGGAGGGCGACAACCGGCTGGCGGTCTGTTTTCATTCGCCTGTCAAGGTGGACTTGCCCAAATACGACAGCTGGCCCTACCGGTGCAGTGCGGGAAACGACCAGTCGCAGAACGGGGGTGTTTTCGACAAGGCGCTGAGCGTGTTTGCACGCAAGGCGGGTTATCACTACGGCTGGGACTGGGGTCCGCGCCTGGTGACGTCGGGCATCTGGCGGGATGTGGAGCTGTTGACCTGGAACGGATTCCGTATCGACAATGTGCAGTATATCCAGCGGGAGGTGTCGGCTTCGAAGGCGGCTCTTTCCACCGTAATGGAGATTGTGGCGGATGCCGGGCTGCCGGATGCTGAGGTGACCGTGACGGCCGACGGCCGGCCGGTGGCTTCGCAGCGGGTGGCTCTCCGGGAGGGTATGAACCGGGTGAGGCTCGATTATACCGTTCTCCGGCCGCGTTTGTGGTGGAGCAACGGATTGGGGGAACCCTATCTGTACCGTTTTGCGGCGGCTCTTTCGGTGGCGGGCGAACCGGCCGACTGTGTCGAGACCCGGCTGGGACTGCGTTCGCTCCGGCTGGTGTCGGAGCCGGACCGGGAGGGGCGATGCCTCTATTTTGAACTGAACGGGAAACCGGTGTTTATGAAGGGGGCCGACATGATTCCGCTCGACAACTTCCTGCCCCGTGTGACCCGCGAACGGTATGAGAAACATGTGCTCGATGCCAAAGCGGTAAACATGAACATGCTTCGTGTATGGGGCGGCGGGGTGTATGAGGATGACTGTTTTTATGACCTGTGTGACGAGAATGGTATTCTGGTGTGGCAGGATTTTATGTTTGCCTGCTCTACTTATCCGGCCGATGAGGCTTTTGTGGCCAATGTGCGGCAGGAGGCCGTCGACAACGTGAAGCGGCTGCGCAACCACGCCTGCCTGGCGGTGTGGTGCGGCAACAACGAGTGCCAGGATGTGTTTTACGGCTGGGGCGGCGCTCTCAAGTATTACCGGCGCATGGGGGTGGACTCGCTGGCCACGTCCCACTTCCGGAGGCTCTATTTCGATTGTCTGCCCGACGTGGTGGAACGGTATGGGGGCGGTACGGCGTACCGGCCTTCGTCGCCGTATGCTTTTGCCGATACGGTGTCGGACGGTATTCATGGCGATGCGCACTACTGGGGCGTGTGGCACGGGCGCGACTCTATCGGCCATTACAACGTGAAGCGGGCCCGTTTTTTCTCGGAGTACGGCTTTCAGTCGTTTCCGGAGTTCGAATCGGTGAAGCTGTATGCGCCGCAGGAGCGTGACTGGCGTATCGGCTCCGAAGTGATGATGTCGCACCAGCGGGCGGGCGAGCATGCCAACAACCTCATCCGCGAGTATATGGAACAGGAGTTCCGGGTGCCGGAGGATTTTCCGTCGTTTTTGTATGTGGGGATGCTGTTGCAGGGCGATGCGATTAAGACGGCTATCGAGTCGCACCGCCGCCAGATGCCTTTCTGCATGGGTACGTTGGTGTGGCAGCACAACGATTGCTGGCCGGTGGCGTCGTGGTCGGGCCGCGACTATTACGGCCGCTGGAAGGCGCAGCACTATTTCTCGCGGGCGGCTTACGACGATGTGCTGGTTTCTCCGGTGGTGATGAACGACACGCTCACGGTGAGCATCGTTTCTGACCGCCGCCGGGCGGCCAAAGGGGAGTTTGTGCTCGAAGCGATGCGGCTCGACGGCCGGGTGATTGCCCGCCAATCGTTGCGTTATACGGCGCCGCCCCTGTCGTCGAAGGTGGTGTTCTGTTCGCCGGTCCGGGACCTGACGGGGACGTGTGACCGGGGCGATGTTATCTTCCGGGTGACGTATGAAACGGAGGGCCGGGTGTATGCCAATGTGGGGTATGCGACCCGGCAGAAGCGGATGAATTACACGCCTCCCCGTATTGAAACCGATATGGTTGCAGCGGGTGACGGATATGATGTGACGCTGCACAGCGATATTTTCGCACGGGGCGTGTTTCTTTCCATTGCGGGTATCGACAACTTTTTCTCCGACAACTATTTCGATTTGCTGCCGGAGGTGCCGCGCACGATTCATGTGTCGACGGCCTTGCCGGAGGAGGAGTTCCGCCGCCAGCTCACCGTTGTTTCGTTAGGCGATGTGTACGGCCGGATGCGCCGGTAGGGGGAAACGGCTTACCGGATAATGGATATTGTTTTGTCGTCTTCGAAAAAGGGTAGGTGTCGTACTGCCACTTTTCCTTGTTGTCTGGTTTCTTGATGCCGGAGGAATATGTCTTTAAAATCCTCTTTTCGGGTACATATCAGAGATGACATGTACCCAAATCTGAGGTTTCGGGTACATATCGGGTAGGATATGTACCTATTTATTTAGGTTATGTGTTTTCATCTTTGGCTTTTTACTTGCGGCTCAGCACGTAGCGGGTGCGGTAGCCGTAGAGGGCGATGACGAGGAAGCAGATGAGGGGCAGCACGAAGGATACGTTGACGGCGGGATGGCCGAGTATGACTTTCTGGTCGATGATGGCGGCTTGTAATGGTGGCAGGACACTGCCTCCAAGAATCGCCATGATGAGGCCTGCAGCCCCAAATTTAGCATCGTCTCCCAAGCCTTGCAGGGCTATACCGTAGATGGTGGGGAACATGAGCGACATACACGCCGATATACCAACGAGACAATAAAGTCCGGTACGATGGTCGATGAAAATGACTCCTACAGTAAGTAAAGCCCCGACGATGGCGAGCAAGCTAAGCAGTTTGCCTGCGTTAACATATTTGAGGAAGAAAGTACAGATGAAGCGGCTGGTGACAAAAATCGCCATAGCCACAATGTTGTAGCGTTGCGACATCATCTCGGCTTCAATCTCGGTCATGCCTTCGTTCATTAAAATACGGGTGCCGTATTGGATGATAAACGTCCAACACATGATTTGTACGCCGACGTAGAAGAACTGGGCGATGACGCCCTCACGGTAGTAGTCGATGGAAAAAATGCGTTTCAGCGTGGGGATAAAATTGATGTCGTGGCTTTGGTCTCCGTTTTTTGGCATCTTGGACAAGTAGATGATGACAAACATGAGGGTGATGACGATGCCAATAACCAAGTAGGGGGCTATAAGTACCTTGAGGTCGGCATCTCGCATGGCGGCGAAATCGGTATTGCTCAAGAGGGCTCGCTCTTCTGTGGAAGCAGGATTGAGTCGGGCCTGAATGAAATTCATAGCCACAAACATGCCGCAGAGCGACCCTATCGGATTGAAACATTGTGCCATGTTGAGACGGCGAGTGGCTGTTTCGTCCGAACCCATCGTGAGGATATAGGGATTACAGCTGGTCTCTAAAAAGGAGAGTCCGCATGTGAGTATGAAGTAGGCCAACAGGAAAGGATAGTACATACCTGTCATGGACGCAGGGAAGAAGAGCAGTGCGCCCACAGCGTAAAGCCCTAACCCCATCAGTACGCCGGCTTTATAAGAGTAGCGGCGGATGAACATGGCGGCGGGAAAGGCCATAGCGAAGTAGCCTCCATAGAAAGCTACTTGCACCAGTGCACCATCGGTGACACTCATGCGGAATATCTTGGAGAAAGCTTTTACCATCGGGTTGGTGATGTCGTTGGCGAATCCCCACAGGGCAAACAAAGAGGTAATGAGGATAAAAGGGAGAAGGTATTTTTTCTCGACGAGACGGGGTTTGTTCTGGTTTTCCATCGGTGGTGTTTTAAGGGGTTAATAGAGGTGAAACATTCGTTGCATGGGTTGCCACTTTTCGGTGGAGGTGGCTCCGGCGGCGGCTTGCTGGAAGATGGACATGTAGTCTTCCCACTCTTGCTGGCGGGGCAGGGTGCCGAGCCGCTGCATGGCGGTGTCCCAGTCGAAGTCGAGGGGGGTCTCCACTATCATGAAGAGGCGGGTGCCGAGTATGTATATTTCCATTTCGAGGATGCCTACTTCCCGGATGCCGGCGGGGATTTCGGGCCAGATCTGGCTTTCGCTGTGGCGGCGGCGGTACTCGGCGATGAGTTCGGGGTTGTCCCGGAGGTCGAGGGTCTGGCAGTAGCGTTTGACGGGCTGGTCATAGGGTTTTACGGGGTAGCCCTGAAGGGGTTGGTTTTCCATAATGCGGGTTGTTTTAGCGGGGTTGACCGATTTGTGTTTCGAAACTGCGGGTGACGATGTTTTTGAGTTCTTCGTCGGTGGTGATGTCTCCGGTGGCACGGGCCTGGATGAGTATGTTGCCGATGGCGGTGGCTTCGGCGGGTCCGGCGACAACGGTCAGCCGGGTGGCGTCGGCGGTGAGCTGGTTAAGCAGCTGGTTGCGGGAGCCTCCGCCGATGATGTGTAGCTGCTCGACGGGTGCGGGCAACAGGGGATTCATCTGGTCGATGGCTTCTTTGTATTTGGCGGCCAGCGATGCGCAGACGCACTTGACGAACCGGGCCTGGCTGTCGGGTACGGGCAGGTTGTGGTCCCGGCAGTATTGCTGCAGGGTGCGGCTCATGCCGTCGGGCTGCTGGAATACGGGGTCGTCGACGTCGATAATGATGTTTTCGGCGACTTGGGCGGCTTGGGGGATGAGCTGGTTGTAGTCGATTCTGGTGCCGTCCTGTTCCCATTCGGCGACGAGTCGCTGGAGTATCCACAGTCCGGTAATGTTGCGCAGGAAGGTGATGTTGCCGCCGACGCCTCCTTCGTTGGTGAACTGTGCCTGCCGGGCTTCTTCGGTGAGTATGGGGTTGGGGGTCTCGACGCCGAGTAGCGACCAGGTGCCGGAGCTGAGGTAGGCCCAGCGGTTTCCGGTGGCGGGTACGGCGGCGATGGCGCTGGCGGTGTCGTGCGAGCCTACGGTGATGACGGGCACGGGGCCGAGTCCGGTTTCGCGGGCGATGTCGTCACGCAGGGGGCCGAGCGGGGTGCCGGGCAGGGTGATGTCGCCGAACAGCCGGGCGGGTATGCCGAGCTGGTCGAGCAGGGGGGTGTCCCAGTTACGGGTTCCGGCGCAGAGCATTTCGGAGGTGGTGGCGATGCTGTACTCGTTGGCGGCTACTCCGGTGAGGTAGTAGTTGAAGAGGTCGGGCATGAAAAGCAGCCGGTGGGCGGCTTCGAGTCGGGGGTCGCCTTCTTCGACCATGCTGGTGAGCTGGAAGAGGGTGTTGATGGGCATGACTTGTATGCCGTTGCGGCGGTAGTGCTCCTGAGGGGAGATGCGGGCAAAGAGTTTTTCGGGTTGTCCGGCGGTGCGGGGGTCCCGGTAGGAGACGGGGTTGCCGAGCAGGTGTCCGTTCCGGTCGATGAGTCCGAAATCGACGCCCCATGTGTCGACGCCGATGCCGGCGATGTGGAGCCCGGTGCGGGCGGCTTTGCGCAGTCCTTCCTTGAGTTCCTGGAAGAGGGCGGGAAAGTCCCAGTAGATCCGGTCACCGAGTTGCACGAGGCGGTTGGTGAACCGGTGTATTTCTTCGAGCCGGAGTTGTCCGTCCCGGATGGTGCCGGCGATGATGCGGCCGCTGCCTCCGCCGAAATCGGCGGCGAGATAGGTGTTGGTTTTCATTTGCTCTTTTTGCCTAATACGTATGTTTCGAGGTCGTCGATCTGTTCGGGGGTGAGGGTGTCGTACTGCATGCGGGTGTGGATGATGATGCGGCAGGCCATTTCGAAGAACATGGCTTTTTCGAATACTTCGTCGAAGTCTTTTCCGCATACGACTTGTCCGTGATTGGTCAGGAGCACGGAGTCGTGGTCCTGCATGGCGGCGATGACGCTTTGTGCGAGTTCGGGCGAGCCGGGCCGGTAGTAGGGTACGACGGCTATTTCTTTGCCGGTGTGGCAGGGGAGTTCGGCGGTGACGTTGAAATTGGCGGGTTTGTCTTTCATGCAGGCGACGGCGGTGGCGTACTCGGACTGGAAGTGGAGCACGACGTTAACGTCGGGGCGGGTGCGCATGACGCCGAGATGGAAGGTGCTTTCCATCGAGGGGCGCACGCCGTTTTCGGGGGTGCCGGTGGCGATGTCGCAGATGGATACTTTGTCGGCGGTGAGGGTGGGTACCCACGAGCCGGTTCCGGAGACGAGGGCTTTGTCGCCGATGCGCCAGGAGAGGTTGCCGCTGCTGCAGAGCATGAGTCGGGCGTCGCCGCAGCGGTGTGCCTGGGCGATAAAGGTTTGGATGTGTTGTTCGGTAATGTGGTTCATTGCTTGGGTGTGTTTATGGGAAATCCCGGCTGCGGGACGGGGTGTCGCCGCAACCGGGTATCTGAATGGGATAACTTGGTTTTATTTATAGATGGGGCCGTAGGTGGTGCAGGCACGGTAGTCGGCTCCTTCTTTGTCCATGCCGAAGGCGTTCCATGCGGCGGGACGGAAGATTTTGTCTTCGTCGACGTTGTGCATGCATACGGGGATGCGCAGCATGGAGGCCAGCGTGATGAGGTCTTGCCCGATGTGCCCGTAGCTGATGGCTCCGTGATTGGCTCCCCAGCAGTTCATGACGGAGTAGACGTCTTTGAATGCGGGTTTGTCGCACAGGCGGGGTACGAACCAGGTGGTGGGCCAGGTGGGGTCGGTGCGCATGTTGAGGGTCTGGTGTATTTCGGGGTCGATGTCGACGGTCCATCCTTCGGCGAGCTGCAGCACGGGGCCGAGTCCTTTGACGAGGTTGAGCCGCATCATGGTCACGGGCATTCCTCCTTTGGTGAGGAAGTTGGAGGAGAAGCCTCCGCCTCGGAAGTAGTCGCGGTCGGCGGGGTACCAGGTGGTGGCTTTGAGACAGTTTTCGACGTCGGCGGGGGTCATGTTCCAGTGTTCTTTCATGACGGGATTGCCTTGTTCGTCGGTGGCGTAGCCTGACCCGTCGAGGGTGGTGGCTCCGGAGTTGATGAGGTGGATGATGCCGCCTTCGGCCAGTCCGGTGAGTTTTTTGCCGGTGACGCGTTCTACGGCTTCGGGGCTCCAGTAGGTGCGCACGTCGGAGAATATCTGGGCGCGGTTGGTGAGGAGGTGTCCGAAGAGCATGGCTACGCCGTTGCAGGCGTCGTTTTCGGTGGCTACGACGTAGGCTTCACGGATGCCGTTCCAGTCGAACGTGGTGTTCATGAGGGCTTCGGGATAGTCGCCGTTGGGGTAGAAGTCGGTCCACTGGCGCTGTCCCTGGAACCCGCCGGCGATGGCGTTGTGTCCGAGTGCTTCTTCTTTGAAGCCCATTTCGTGCAGTTTGGGGTTGCCTTGCATGAGGTCGCGCATGATAATCATCATTTTCACGACAAATTCCCAGTCGGCGTCTTTTTCGGCACGGGTCTTGCGGTTTTCGGGCCGGTTCTTGAAGTCGTCGCCTTCGTTGGTCTTGCAGTATTTTTTGGTCCACTCCATAGCTTTGGCGTATTCTTCCTGGTCGTAGATGCCTTCGGTCATGCGGCGGATGATTTCGGTCAGGTCGACCGACTCGCTGCGCATGCCGAGATATTCCTGGAAGAAGTCGGGGCTGACGATGGATCCGGCGATACCCATCGACACACTGCCCATCGAGAGGTAGGACTTGCCGCGCATGGTGGCTACGGCTTGGGCGGCCCGTGCGAAACGGAGCAGTTTTTCGGCTACGTCGTCGGGGATGGTGTTGTCGTCGAGGTCTTGCACGTCATGGCCGTAGATGCCGAAGGCGGGCAGCCCTTTCTGTGCGTGGGCGGCGAGTACGGCGGCCAGGTATACGGCTCCGGGCCGTTCGGTCCCGTTGAATCCCCATACGGCTTTGGGCCAGTGGGGGTTCATGTCCATCGTCTCGG
>JAFLRV010000100.1 GCA_022511245.1 Coprobacter sp. | reverse complement strand
CCCGGCCGGTCAGGCAGGAAACAACGCCCAGATTCACCTGAAAACCGGTGGAATATACGATGGCTTCCTCTTTTCCGACAAAACGGGCCAGCCGCTGTTCCAGCTCGATGTGCATATCCAGCGTACCGTTCAAAAAACGGGAACCGGCACAACCGGTACCGTATTTCTTTATGGCAGCGATAGCCGCCTCCTTGATTTTAGGATGATTCGTCAGCCCCAGATAACTGTTCGAACCGAACATCAGCACTTTCTTGCCGTTAATCAGCACCTCCGTATCCTGGTCGCTTTCGATTTTTCTGAAATAAGGATACACCCCCAACGCTTTCGCTTTCTGCGGTGCATCGTATTTCGCCAATTTTGCTTGCAATAGCTTCATAATATTAAGGAAATTACAGATTATAAAAACTATCCGGCCCTTTTAAACAGATTAAAGTTAATGTTTAAAAACCAGATTACAAAAATAACTATTTTATTTCAAAAATCTCTCCGAAGGATATAAAAAAATATAATCATCCGCCGACTGATTTTATATTTAACAATCAATCGGTTACAAATGTTATACCGATTATCCGCTCCGGACAGATAAAATATGGAGGTGATTTTCTTAATTATTTGAGAAAAAAATGCGAAATTTGTATTTTATAACGCATGTAAAAAAAACAACATACGCTAAAAATGGAATTTACAGCTCAACAAATCGCCGACTTTCTGCAGGGAGAGGTCATCGGCGACGCACAGGTAAAAGTCGGCAACGTATCCAAAATAGAAGAGGGCCGTCCGGGAACGCTCACTTTCCTGGCCAACCCCAAATATACTCATTATATATACACGACCGGCGCCAGCATCGTACTGGTCAACCGGGACTTCGAACCGGAGGGGAAAATTGCGGCGACGCTGATTCGGGTGGAGAACGCCTATTCAAGTATCGCCCAGCTACTTAACCTGGTCAGTCAGGCCCGCCCCGAAAAAAAAGGCATCGACAGCACCGCCGTCATTGCAGCATCTGCCGCCGTTCCGCAGTCTATATATATAGGGGCCTTTACCTGCATCGACGAAAACGCCCGCATCGGAGAAAATGTGAAACTCTATCCGCAGGTGTATGTCGGTGAAAATGTCAGCATCGGTGAAAATACGGTTATCTATCCCGGTGTGAAGATATACCGTGACTGCGTTAT
Source organism: Coprobacter sp. (assembly GCA_022511245.1). GTDB lineage: Bacteria > Bacteroidota > Bacteroidia > Bacteroidales > Coprobacteraceae > Coprobacter. The sequence continues at coordinate 7,238 of JAFLRV010000100.1, read as the reverse complement.
CGGCAGCAACTGCATCATTCATGCCGGAACCGTAATCGGAGCCGACGGATTCGGGTTTGCACCGCACAACGGAAGTTACGAAAAAATAGCCCAGATCGGGAATGTGGTTATCGAGGACTTCGTAGAAATCGGAGCCAATGCGACCATAGACCGGGCCACGATGGGGTCGACTGTTATCCGGCAGGGCGCCAAGCTCGACAACCTGATACAGGTGGCCCACAACGTAGAGGTGGGAAGCCATACCGTCATAGCGGCACAGACCGGCATTGCCGGCTCGACCAAAGTGGGCAGCCACTGCATGATTGGCGGACAAGTGGGTTTTGCCGGACACATCACCGTCGGAGACCGGGTGAACATCGGTGCCCAGTCGGGCATTCCCAACCACGTGAAATCCGACTCCACCCTGCTGGGGTATCCGGCTGTACCGGCACGGGAATTTGCCCGGTCGACCGTCATGATAAAACGATTGCCCGAACTGCAAAAAACGGTAGCCGAACTGCAAAAAGAGGTGGAAAGACTGAAACAGCAACTGAAAGAAAAATAATACGATACAGCGATTCGCAATACAAGACTGAGATATGAAACAACGGACTCTGCAAAACAGTTTCTCATTGCACGGAAAAGGGTTGCATACGGGAATGGATATTACCATCTCCTTCTTCCCGGCACCTGAAAATCACGGATACAAGATACAACGGACCGACCTGGAAAACCAGCCGGTCATCGATGCTGTCGCCGAGAATGTCGTCGAGACGCAGCGAGGTACGGTCATCTCGAAAAAAGAGGTGACGGTCAGCACCATCGAGCATGCGATGGCTGCCCTTTACGGATATGAAATCGACAACTGCCTGATACAGGTGAACGCGCCCGAATTTCCGATTCTGGACGGAAGCGCCCGTTTCTACGCCGAAGCTATCGCACAGGCGGGCATCGCAGAACAGGACGCCGAACGGGACTATTTCATCATCAAAAACAAAATAGAGGTCAAAGACGAAGCCTCCGGCGCCAGCCTGCTGGTGCTGCCCGATGAAGACTTCTGCATAAACACCTTGATTTCGTTCGACTCGCCCATACTCAGCAACCAGTTTGCCAGTCTCGACAATCTGCATTGTTTTGCTACCGAAATCGCCAACAGCCGCACGTTTGTCTTTGTCCGTGAAATCGAGCCGCTGGTAAAAAACAACCTGATTAAAGGCGGCGACCTGGACAACGCCATTGTCATCTATGACCAACAGACGTCACAGGACGAACTCGACCGGCTGGCCGACCTGATGGGCGTACCCCGCAAACATGTGGATGAACTGGGGTACATCAACAACAAACCGCTCGTCTTCGACAACGAACCGGCCCGGCACAAACTGCTCGACATACTGGGTGACATCGCCCTGGTGGGCAAACCCATCAAAGGCCGCATCATCGCCACCCGGCCGGGACACAAAATCAACAACCAGCTGGCCCGCCTGCTGAGAAAAGAGCTGAAAAAACAGGAGGTACAGGCTCCGGTGTACAACCCGAACGCCCAGCCGGTGATGGATGTCAACCGCATCAAACAGCTGCTCCCCCACCGTTACCCCATGCTGCTGGTGGACAAGATTATCGAACTGGGAGAACACCACATTGTCGGCGTTAAAAATTTCACTTCGGACGAACCGTTCTTTCAGGGCCATTTCCCCGAAGAACCGGTGACACCGGGCGTGCTGCTGGTGGAGGCGATGGCCCAGACCGGCGGACTGCTCGTGCTGAACTCCGTCGACGACCCCGAAAAATATTCGACCTATTTCCTGAAAATAGACAATGTCAAGTTCCGGCAGAAAGTCGTACCGGGCGACACGGTTGTCTTCCACCTCTCCCTGATGACCGAAATACGACGGGGATGCGCCTACATGAAAGGTTACGCCTTCGTGGGAGAAAAGATTACCACCGAATGCGAATTTATGGCACAGATTGTAAAAAACAAATAACACCATTATAATGAAACAACCCTTAGCTTATGTACATCCAGAGGCGAAGATTGCCCCGAATGTAGTCATTGAACCGTTTGTCACCATCGACAAGAATGTAGAAATCGGCGAAGGTACCCGCATCGGTTCCAATGTGACCATTCTCGAAGGAACCCGCATCGGCAGAAACTGCCAGATATTTCCCGGAGCCGTCATCGCCGGTGTGCCGCAAGACCTGAAATTCAAAGGAGAAGATACCATCGTCGAAATCGGCGACAACACGACCATCCGGGAATGTGTCACCATTAATCGGGGTACCGCCTCGAAAGGAAAAACCGTTATCGGCGACAACTGTCTGCTGATGGCTTATGTGCATGTCGCCCACGACTGCGTCATCGGGAACAACATCATCATCTCGAACGCCACCCAGATAGCCGGAGAAGTGCGGGTTGACGACTACGCCGTCATCGGAGGAGGCACCCTCATACACCAGTTCACCCACATCGGAGCCCACGTGATGATTCAGGGCGGTGCGCTGGTCAACAAAGACATCCCCCCGTTTGTCAAAGCCGCCCGCCATCCCATATCGTATGCCGGTATCAACTCCATCGGCCTGCGCCGGCGCAATTTCACCAACGAGACCATCCGGGACATTCAGGAAATATACCGGTATCTCTATCTGTCCGGCATGAACAACTCCGACGCCATCGAACGCATCGAGGCCGAACTGCCGGCCACCAAAGAGCGGGACGAAATCATCCTCTTTGTGAAAAACTCCCAGCGGGGCATCATCAAAGGATACTTGTAAAAAGAGCGCTTAACATATGAAACGGCGGTAGGAAATCTGCATTTCCCACCGCCGTTTGCCGTTAAAAAAGCATCGTTGTCGAATTTTTTCGCCAACTCTTTTCATAACCCGATATTTTTATTACTTTTACACTACAAAACAAATAGCGATAACCAATTTATCGACGACTATGATATACAAATTTTTACTTATATCCGACGAAGTAGACCACTTCTCTCGGGAAATCAGCATCGACTCCGAAGCGACGTTCCTGGATTTGAACAACGCCATTCTCGACTCGGTCAATTTTACCAAAGACCAGATAACCTCCTTTTTTATCTGTGACGACGACTGGGAAAAGAAAACCGAAATTACCCTCATCGAAATGGAAACCGGTTACGAGGACGACTCCTGGGTCATGGAAGACACCCGGTTGAGCGAATTGCTGGAGGACGAGCGGCAACGGCTCATCTTCGTGTTCGACAACATGGCCGAACGGGTATTTTTCATGGAACTGAGAGAGATGATTCCCGGCAAGAACCTGGACAAACCCGTCTGCACCAAATCAACCGGAACGCCGCCGCAACAGCTTATGTCGTTTGAGGAGTTCGAGAAAAGCACGGCGGTTGCAGACCTCGATGAAACGTTTTACGGAGACGAGACATTCGACCCGTCGGAACTCGACGAAGAGGGATTCAATGACCTCGACATGAGCGACGGCAATTTTTTTGACAACAACAGCCAGTTTTAACGGGTATCATCATTAAAAAAGGGCAGCTTTTACAGCTGCCCTTTTTTGTTCTGCGGCCGGCACACCGTCAGCGAACCGGTATATTTTCCAATAAACAGGTCAGGAATTTCCAATAACGCTGTACCGAAGCGATATTCACTTTCTCGTCGGGAGAGTGCGGATGGCGGATGGTCGGCCCGAACGAAATCATGTCCAGCTCCGGATAGGCGGCACCGATAATACCGCACTCCAGCCCGGCATGCATAATCTTCACCTCCGGCTTCACACCCAGAACCGCCGTATGAACGGCTGTTGCCGTCTTCAGCACGGGAGAGGCGAGATTCGGTTCCCAGCCCGGATAGTCACCGCTCAGTTCCACTCTGGCACCGGCCAGCGCAAAGGTGCTTTCCAGAGCCGACGCCAAAGCCGCCTTGCGGCTCTCGCTCGTACTGCGTATCAGTATCTTCACTTCGATACTGCCGCCTCCGGTCGTGACAATGCCCAGACTCGACGAGGTTTCCACCACATCGGGCACTCCGGGAACCATGCGCTCCACGCCGTTCGGACAGGCCACAACGGCATTGATAACATCGTCCTGCACCTCTTCGGGGATAAGCGTACCGGGTGCAGCGACCTCTTCGGCCGTAAACGTCAGGGCATCTTCAATCGTTTCATATTCGTGCCGGTAAATCACCTCATACTCGGCCACCGCTTCGAGGAAATCGTCTTTCCACTCTACCGGAACAACCACGACGGCCGACGCCTCACGGGGTATCGCATTTCTCATATTGCCCCCGCTGACCCCAGCCAGCCGGGCATCATACTCCTGTACGGCAAATTTCAGGAAACGGAACAGCAGTTTGTTGGCATTGGCCCGTCCCAGATGGATATCCACCCCTGAATGACCGCCTTTCAATCCGGTCAGACACAGTTTTACCGCCACTTCATCCTCTACCGCTTCATACGGCATCTCCTGAAAACGGAAAGCGGCGTTCAGGTCGACGCCTCCGGCACAACTCATATAAATCTCGCCCTCCTCTTCCGAATCGGTGTTCAGCAAAATCTCCCCCTGAAGGAAATCGGGTTTCAGGCCGAAGGCTCCGTACATCCCGGTCTCCTCGTCATAGGTAAACAGGGCCTCCAGCGGGCCGTGTTTCAGCGTGGAGGAACCCAACACGGCCAGAATGGAAGAGAGCCCGATGCCGTTGTCGGCACCTAAGGTCGTCTCCCGGGCGGTCACCCACTCCCCGTCGACATAGGCCTCTATGGGGTCGGTCTCAAAATGGTGAACGACCGACGCATTTTTCTGGGGAACCATATCGAGGTGGGCCTGCAATACAACGGGCCGCCGGTTTTCCATGCCGGGAGTGGCCGGTTTGCGGATGAGCACATTGCCGGCGTCGTCTTTACAGGTCTCCAGACCGAGACTTTCCCCGTATTCCATAATGTAACGGGTAATCTTTTCCAAATGCCCCGACGGACGGGGTATATCGCAAATCGCGCTGAAATGGTGCCACAGCGGCTGCGGTTCGAGCATTGCAATTTCTTTGTTCATATCCTATCTGTTTTTATATGTAACCATCTTATTATCTTATTCTGCATCGGCCACCGCCGGGACATCTTCTCTCTTCTCCAGTCCGATAGAAAAAAGGGTATATATCCCCAAAAGCACAATCAGCAGCATCTGGGAGCCATGCGCCACCAGAGCGAATACTTTGGATACCGGTTCGCCCACGCCATACAACGCCAGCGCAGCAATAACCGCCAGATGCCAGGGGCCCAGTCCGCCCTGCACCGGGATGCTCATGCCTATGCTGCCCATGACGAAAAGAGTAAGAGCGGCCAATACCCCTAAATGGGCCGTTTCGGGAAAAGCCAGCAGACAAACATACAGCTGCAGGAAATAACAGGTCCAGATTAACACGGTATAGAGAATAAATTTATATCCCTGCTTCATTTTCAGCACCGAGTTGAAGCCCACCCAAAGATTGTCTATCAGCGTTTTCAGCTTCACCATATATTTATTGTCCGTTTTTTTGCGGAACAACCACACCAGAAACAGGACAAAAACAGCGATACCGAGATAAAGGCCCGGAGAGGAGACCAGCGACTGCCAGGTCGACACAATCATCGGGAACCGGGAGAGAAATTCCTTGAAAACAGACATCTGCAAGAAGAATACCGCTCCCGTAAGCATCAATACGGTAATGGAATCGCTCAACCGGTCCGAAAAGACCGAACCCAGCACTTGGGCAAACGACATGCGCTGCCGGCGGGCGATATAGGTGCACCGCCACACCTCTCCCAGACGGGGAAAGAGCAAATTCATGGCATACATCCCGAAAATGGCATTGGTCAAAATGCGCATCGACGGATTTTCGCCCAGCACCTGCAACTGCAACCGCCACCGGATGGCCCGGGCGATATGGCTGAACAGGCCGATAAGGACGGAGATAAATATCAGATAATAATTGATTTGGGTCGTCAGGATGTTTACCATTTCACCGGTATCGAGATTCCGGTACAGGCTGTAAAATATACTGACGCCCAGAATCAGCGGCAATAAAAATTTAAGCGTATTGCGGAGTAATTTTTTCAACTTAACCGATTTAAAAAATATTATTGTACCTTTGTTGTATGAAACAAAGATACGGTTTTATTGCAAACATTAAGCAAACAGAAGCCGTTTATTTAGATTTAAGAGGCACAGAGCCGTAAAATCGGAGAAAAAAACAGTGAAAACGGTTAAACCAAAAAAAGCGCTGGGACAACATTTCCTGACCGATATGGACATCGCATTCCGTATCGCCGACACGCTTGCAGACTACAAATCGCTGCCGGTACTGGAAATCGGGCCGGGAACGGGCGTTCTTACCCGTTTTCTGCTGGAACAGGGCCATGACCTCACCGTCGTGGAACTCGACCGGGAGTCGGTGGCCTATCTGACCGAACACTATAAAGAGCTGGAGGGCCGGATCATCGAACACGACTTTCTTAAACTGAACCTGAACGAACGGTTCGGAGAAGGCCCGTTCTGCGTCATCGGCAACTACCCGTACAACATCTCCAGTCAGATTTTTTTCAAAGTGCTTGAATACAAAGACCGAATACCCTGTTGCAGCGGCATGATTCAAAAAGAGGTGGCCGAACGCATGGCCGCCGCTCCCGGCAGTAAGACCTACGGCATATTGAGCGTATTGCTGCAAGCCTGGTACCGCATCGAATACCTCTTCACGGTATCGGAACACGTATTCAATCCTCCGCCCAAAGTGAAATCGGCCGTCATACGGATGACCCGCAACGAGGTCACCGAACTCGGCTGCGACGAAAAACTGTTTAAACAGGTCGTTAAAACCGGTTTCAACCAGCGGAGAAAAACATTGCGCAACTCATTGAAACCCTTGCTGGGAAATCAATGTGAACTGTACAGCGACCCCATATTCGACAAACGGCCGGAACAACTGTCGGTACAGCAGTTTATCGACCTGACCCGGCGCATACAGGAACAGATGTCATAACCCTAAATGCCATTGAAGTTATGGAAAATTTTTCTGAAGAATACATCGAACAGATACAGCAGATTATAACCGACAAGGACGAGCAGAAAGTCAAAGAACTGCTCAAAGACCTGCACCCGGCCGATATCGCCGAACTTTATCAGGCCCTCAACCTGGATGAAGCGGAATTCATATACCGGCTGCTCGACAGCGAAACGGCTGCCGACGTCCTCATGGAACTGGACGAAGACGACCGGATGAAACTGCTGAAACGGCTGCCGCAC
>JAFLRV010000010.1 GCA_022511245.1 Coprobacter sp. | reverse complement strand
TGTACGGGCAACTGTACCGAGGGTTCGAATCCCTCTCTTTCCGCGAAACGCTTATGATTAAATTAAAAAGGAGTTTTAAAACGTGCGCCCGATGTTGCGTGAGCAACGTCGGGCGTTTTTTATCTTTATTATTTTCAGTAATTATTTGATACTCATACTATCAATTTGAAATATGTTAATATATGGTTGTCCATAAACTTCATCTTCATTATATTCAACTGAATGATTATAAACATGGATATTTAAAATATGTTTGCCTTTCATTAATAATGCTTGAATAGATTCATTGGTATTAATAGCTTTTGCTATAGACCATGCAATCGCATCCTTTGGAGAAGTTGAGATTTTCTGATTATAACGAAGATTCGTATACAGCTGGTTGTACGCTTTAACATCAACTTCTCGGAAAAATCCAGGTTCATCTAAAATATTTATTTCCCAAAGATTTTCTTTCTTATTAAATTTTATTTTACTCTGAATATTGCCTATATGATTATATCTGCCGTAAATATCTATTGAATAGTTACAAGATATAGGGATGATAGTATCTATATGCTCAAACTTAAATTTTGCAGATTCTTCAACAAAGAGAACAGTCTCATCAACAACATTATTTAAAATTTCATCTGTTATGATGTGACTTATTTTTCTATCAGATGCAATTTCCATCGAAATCTTTTTTGCACCTTCATTAGGATAAATTGGTAAACTATCGTATTTATTAACGATAGTATTTAAATTAACAGTTATTTTTGGGGAAATAATACGTTTATCAGAAAGATTTGTAAAGAAATCTACACCATCGCTGTTCCATTTCTTAAGGAGATTTATCTCTTCATTAGTTTCTTTTCGAATTCTTTCTGCTTTTGCTAATGCTTCTTGTCTTTCTCTCTCTATTTTTTCCAACGCTTCTTGCCTTTTTCTTGCTTCTCTTTTAGCTCTCTGTTCTTTTTCATATTCGTCATATATCTGTAATGCTATGTCAAATTCATTTACCGTAAAACCAAAAGTATCTGTAAAAGTCAAAAAACTATAATCTCCGGATCCATAAAGGTCAAATATATAATTTATTATATATTTTGCACCATTTGGATTTGTTAACATCTTTTCCATTTCAACTGCCACTCCCCTACGACCGACAATACCAACACTTTTATATGCATCATATATAAGCCAGCTAATCCTACTATTTGTTTCATAAGTATACTTTATTTTTCGCGCCATAATAGGTGTTACTTTGGTAACTTTTGATTGTTTTTGCCGATTTTGTGATGATTGTGCATTTGCAATAAAAGGGATTGTCAATAACAACATAAGAGCACAAAAACATTTTTTTAATTTCATAATAGTATTTATTTGTTGGTCTTACAGTCCCATTGACCGATTATAAATACAAAAACGTGGACTGAATTGCCACACTCTTTGTTAGAAGGTCGTAGGAAACCCAAAGATGAAGATGTAGAAATAGCAGCCCACGCCTATAGCGTGAGAACCGCTTGTCTTTCTTGCATCTTTGAAAATTTCCTACGTTTTCTAACACAAGTAAAAGCAAACGTTTCTTGCAGTTCAAAATGTCTATGCTAAATTACAGATAATATTTGAGACAATCATTATATTTTTCAATAATATTTGGTAGTTGTTTAAAAGAAATAGCCAGAAGCTTTTTATCATCATTAAACATATCGTCTTGCCGGAGGGTATGGTCGTGTTTTACGAACAATACGGATTCCTGTTCCGTTATAACCTCTGAATAAATTTAGATTCATACGGTATGTTCAGGAATATCTTCCGGATTTTTCTATGTTCGTGGGCGGTAGTATCGTCCTCTCTTCCGGCTCAAAACCGGGCTATAGAACTGACCATAGAGCAGTCGGTGCAACGGCTCCGGGAACAAAATCAAAGTCTGAAAATCGCCGGACAGGAAATCGCATCGGCCCGCAATGCTCACCGGCAGGTATCGTCGTTCTGGTATCCCCGAATAGGGGCATCGGGGGCTTATATACATACGTCAGACAAAATAGAGGTGAAAGAGTCGTTGAAGCAGTTTACCGACCCGGCCAAAGATTTTGTACAGTCGATACTCCCCGACGACCAGCTGATTGCCGCTGTATTGGACCAAATCGGCAGTCACTCGCTTACATTGCCGCTGGCTCCCCGAAACCTGACTACCATCGATGCCCAGATCGTATGGCCGGTCTTTACCGGCGGCAAGCGGTTTTATGCCGGCAAAATCAGCCGGACAGCCGTATCTCTCGCCGAGAACGGCCGGGAACAGACTGCGGCCGGACTACAGATACTTCTGGTCGAGAGCTATTACGGCCTGCGGCTGAACCAACGGGTCGAGACTGTACGGCAGGAGACTTATCTGTCGCTGCAGCAGCACTACCGAAATGCGCTCAAATTGGAGGCCAACGGTATGATTACCAAAGCCGAACGGCTGTTTGTGCAGGTCAGTATGGACGAAGCTCGGCGGGAGTTGGAGACGGCCCGAAACAATCTCTCCGTTGCTCAAAACGCACTGAAGGCCCTGATAAACGAAGAATCGGAATCGGACATACGGCCGGTATCGGCTCTTTTCGTCAACGATACGCTTCCGCCGGTCGCTTATTTCAAAGAGGTGACCGCCGGTCGCAACTATACGCTGAACCGGTTGCGGATGCAGGAAAACATTATCGGGAGCGAATTGAAAATGAACCGGGCGGGATACTTGCCCGAAATCGCCTTGTTCGGCAAACAGACGCTTTATGCTCACGGTATCAACCGCCATCTGGTTCCCCGTTCGGTCATAGGTGTAGGTTTCACCTGGAATCTGTTCGACGGACTGGAACGGGAACGAAAAATCAGACAGACGCAAATATCGCAGCAGACGCTGGCGATAAGCCGGGAAAAGGCCATGACCGATTTGTCGGTCGCTGTCGACAAATTTTACAGCCAGCTACAGAATGCGCTGGACAATATCTCGGCTCTGAATACGACTATCGAACTGTGTCAAGAGCTGGTACGCATGCGGAAACGCTCTTTTGCCGAAGGGATGGCCACATCGACCGAAGTCGTGGATGCGGAGGTCATGCTGTCGAAAGCCCGGATTGCCTCACTGCTGGCATACTACCAGTATGATGTTGCTCTTATCAACTTGCTGGCAACATGCGGCATACCGGAGGACTTTTACACCTACAGCCGTACCGGAAGGAGCGAACTGGGGTTGTTCGAACCGTAAGTTTTCCTATATATAAACTATAATTTTCAGTTATGGAGAAAAACAGAAAATATTTGGCCTTCGCTTTTATCGTCATTCTTGTCGCCGTCATTGCGGTCTCGGTGACGGGTATTCTGTTGTCGGGCCATCATCCGATTGTCCTGCAAGGCGAAATCGAATGTACGGAGATACGCATATCGGGAAAACTGCCGGGTCGTATCGACACGTTTCTGGTAAAGGAGGGGCAGCCGGTAAAGAAAGGCGACACGTTAGTGGTTATCAACAGCCCGGAAGCCACAGCGAAACTGAACCAGGCCAATGCTTTGGAAAATGTGGCCCGATACCAGAATCAGAAAGTGGACCGGGGCACCCGTTCGCAAGTCACCGAGTCGATGCTCCAGCTGTGGAACAAAGCCAAATCGGATTTGCAACTGGCCCGGACAACTTATAACCGCATCAACAATCTGTATAAAGACAGCGTCGTCACCCTGCAGCGGAAAGACGAGGCCGAAGCATTGTACAAAGCCGCTTCGGCCAACGAAAAAGCCGCTTATCAACAATATCTGATGGCAGCCGACGGTGCAGAAATTCAAGATAAAGAGAGTGCCCGGTCGCTGGTCAATGCGGCCAAAGGGTCGGTCGAGGAGGTGGAAGCGCTGCTTCGGGATGCCCGGCTGACGGCTCCGGAAAGCGGACAGATTTCGGCGATATATCCGAAACGGGGAGAGCTGGTCGGGGCCGGAAGTCCGATTATGAGTCTCGTCGTATTGGAGGATGCTCATGTCGTACTGAACGTCAGGGAGGACCTGCTGCCCCGATTCAAAATGGGCGGCCGATTTAACGGAGACATCCCGGCTTTAGGCGAGAAAGGGGTCGGATTCGAAATCAACTACATCAGCCCGCTGGGCAGTTATGCCACGTGGAAATCGACCCGGCAGACGGGGAGCTACGATATGAAAACGTTTGAAATACATGCCGTCCCCGATGCGGTCGTTCCGGGACTGCGGCCCGGCATGTCGGTTCTTGTCTCCCTCAGCAACCGGTAATCTATGAACATGTCATCGGGAAAGAATGCATTTGCAGCGGTCGTGCGGCGGGAATGGAGACGAATGACCTCCCGGCGGCTCTATTTCGGCGTGTGCATCGTATTGCCGCTTTTCTGCCTGTTTTTCATGTCGACCATATTCGGAACCGGACAAATGGTGAATATTCCTGTCGGCATCGTCGACCAGGACCAAAGTGCGACCTCCCGTGAAATCATACGCACGGTGGAGGCGGTTCCCACGCTACAGGTCACACAGACGTTTGCCGACCCGCTGTCGGCCCGGAAAGCCACGCAACAGAAAGAGATTTACGGCTATTTAGTCATTCCGCCGGATTTCGAAGCGAAGGTGGTGAACGGAAACAATGCCACCCTCTCCTACTATTACCATTATGCGTTGCTGAGCGTAGGCACCGAAGTCAAAGGCGCATTTGAAAGCGTATTGCAGGAACTTTCGATGGGGACTGTCGTATCGGCGGCCGAAGCATCGGGAATAAGCGAAACGCAAATCGAGACTTTTCTGCTCCCGGTGAATATCCAAAGTCACCCGCTGTACAATCCCGATTTGAATTATTCGGTATATCTGTGCCTGCCGTTCTTCTTTATCCTGTTTCAGATTATCGTACTGCTGGTCACGACCTATGTCATCGGCATCGAAATCAAATTCAAAACGGCGAGCGAATGGTTCGGATGCGCCCGCCTGAATCCCGTTGTGGCCGTAGCCGGAAAAATGGCGCCTTATACGCTGATATTCATTATTATGGGCGTCTTGGCCAATTTCGTGCTGTTCCACGTGCTGCATCTGCCGTATGAGGGCGTTTTCGTTCCGATGATGCTGGCCTCGACGGTTTTCATTCTCGCCACCGAAGCGCTCGGCCTGTTTCTGGTCGCCTTGTTCCCGGCAATAAGCATCGTCATCAGCGTGGTCTCCATGACGGGGTCGCTGGGGGCGACGCTCTCCGGAGTGACTTTTCCGGCTCCGTTCTTTTTTCCGGCGATTTATTACCTGTCGTTTCTCTTTCCGGTGCGGCATTTTGTCGAAATCATGCAGAGCCTGCTGTACGGGAACGCCGGTTTTGCCGTCTACTGGCCCCATGTTTCGGTATTGCTGCTGTTTCTGCTGCTGCCGCTGCCGATTCTTCCCCACCTTAAAAAGAGCATTTTAAGCCATAAATATGAAGATATTCAGTAAAATCAATGCTGCGGCACAGGACATGGGGGCGATTATGGCCGGAGAGTTCCGGACGATTGCCTCCAGCTACTCGATACTGCTGGTTTTAGTGGGCGGGGTCTTCATCTATTCGTTTCTGTACAACTACATGTATGCCCCCAACCTCATCCGCAATGCGCCGGTGGCGGTGGTCGACAACTCGCACAGCGACCTGAGCCGGGAATATACCCGGTTGCTCGATGCCACGCCGCAGGTCGCCGTGTACACGAATGCGACAGACTTTCCCGAAGCGAAGGAACTGATGCGAAAAGGGAAAGTCACGGGCATCGTATATATTCCGGATGATTTCGACAACCGTGTCCGGCGGGGGGAAGCCGTCGTATTCATTCTGTATGCCACGACGGAGGCTTTTCTCTATTACTCGGCATTGGAAACGGGGGCTGTCGGCGCCATGACGGCGGTCAATGACAACATCCGGCCCGAAACGGTCGTTTTCCTGCCGCCGGAGGCTGTACCGCAAATCACGGGAACACCGCTCATCCAGGTAACAGGAACGGCGCTCTACAACTACACCGAAGGGTACGGCAGTTACCTGATACCGGCGGTACTGATGATTATCATTTTCCAGACGTTGTGCATGGTTATCGGGATGATCAGCGGAGACGAACGGCATTCGGGCGGGCTGTGCCGCTATGCCGGACGGGAACAGTCGTTCCTGGCGACAGCCCGTATCGTGCTTGGAAAAACAACGGTCTATTGTGTGCTGTATTTTATCTTCGCCTTTTTTCTGTTAGGATTAATCCCGCTCCTGTTCCAACTCCCGGACATCGGACGGAAATATGAAATCGTCATGATGATGATTCCTTATTTGCTGGCGACCTGCTTTCTGGGGTTGTCGGCTTCGGTATTTTTCACCGACTCGGAGGCTCCTATCCTGATGATACCTTTTTTCTCGGTAGGGCTGATATTCTTATCGGGGGTCTCCTACCCGCTCGAACTGATGCCGGAGTATTGGCGGGCCATGCACTATGTCTTGCCGGCCGCTCCGGGTACGCTGGCTTTTGTGAAAATCAACTCCATGGGGGCCTCCATGTACGAAATACGACAGGAATACATCACGCTGTGGGTGCAGAGCTTCGTCTATTTTCTGACTGCCGTATGGGCTTACCGGCACAATATCGGAAAATGCCGCCGACCGGCCGTAAAGATATAAAAATAAGAGGGAAAGTCGCTTTCGGTATGCAGCCTTCCCTCTTGTAAGTTATTTATCGGAACCGGTTATTCCTGTTCGAGTTTCTGTATCTGTTTCTCGGCTTCTTCCCGCAGTTTGGCCGCCTGTTTTTCGGCTTCGGAAACCAGTTTCTTGGCAGCGGCCTGAGCCGCAATCTTTTCCAGCGGCTTGGTGGCTTTGTCGACCAGTTTCTGCCCTTCGGCTTCAGCGGCCTTTACCAACTTCTCGGCGGCGGCATCGGCCTCTTTCCGCAAAGCGGCAATGCGCTCTTCGTTATTCTTGCCGGTAATCTGGGTCAGTTTGTCATCGACCACTTTTTTAACCGCTTCGGTGGCCACTTCTTTGGTGTTGAGCTTAATCACCGGTTTGGTAAAGGTCCCGCCGATATTGGCGGTCACGTTGCTTACGTATCCGCCGGTGAGACTGGCCGGCAATTTGATGTCGGCGGCATAGTCGATGCTCTGGTCGAGACCGGTGGTACCGGACAGGTTCATGTTGATGTCGCCCAGTTTGATGTCGAAAGGTGAGGTGCTGACCAAACCGTTTTCAATCGTAAAGGGAATACGGATGTCTTTGGCTTCAATCTTTCTGAACTTGTCGTTTTTCAACAGCGTGGCCAGCTGGTCAAAGGCTTCGATATTCTGTACATGAATGTCGTTGGAGGACAATACGCCTTTGGCCCAGACTTTGTCCAATACGGGGCTCATCGTTTCGTCCAACGGGGTTTTCAAATCGACAGTAACCGAATAGCTGCCACCGGTTTTGGCAAATATGGGCACCAGCTGCTGTATCATGTCGAGTTGTTTGAAAGTCTCTTCGAAAGAGGCTTTTTTAATATCAAGGGCAAAATCGACCTGCGGCGCTTTTTTGTTCTGCTTGGTGCTGTACGAACCTTTGGCCGTCACACTGCCGCCAAAAGCGTCGAAATTCAGCGGATTGAGCCGGGCGGTACCGTCGGACACGGTAATGTTTCCGGAAAGGTTCTGAATATCGATATTGTCGTACAACACTTTTTTCAGCGTGGCTTTCAGTGACAGGTCCAAATTTTCGGGAACCTCGAACACCGTCAGGGCGGCGGTATCGGCCGATGCTGCCGAAACGCTCTCCTCTCCGGTTGCGGTATCGGTCATGAAGTCGTTGAGATTGAGATAATCGGACTGCACGGCAAGTGAACCTTTCAGCATCTCGTCACGCAGGACATAGGGCAGATAATTGGTCAGTTTGCCCTGAGCGTGCAGGTCGTTTTTCCCAATCAGCACATCGAGCTGATTCAGCGACATCGCCTGCGGCGATACGGTAGCCGATGCGGTATGAACCGCTACGTCGGGGAAACCGGACAGCGAGACATTCATGTTCTCGATTTTCAGATTGCCTTCGCCCCGTATATTCTCGTATTTCTCTTTTTCGATATCGGACATTTTGCCGGCAAAATTGAGGGCGGCAGTCAAGATACCGTTCAGTTTTACAGAATCGCCCAGCGGATAGATATCTTTTACGCTGTTGAGATTCAACACCCCGTCGGCGGTAGCCTTGAAATTGAGGTCGGAAACGGGCGTTGAGGCAAACAGGGTAATCCGGAAAGGATTGCCCGCCATCTTAAAGCTGAAATCTTCGACAGCGATGGTCGTATTGTCCGGTGTTCCGCCGGGATTCTGCACGGCGGTTCTGATGGTAATATTCTCCACTTTCTGCGGCATGCCTTCGTAGCTGACAACTCCGTTGTTCACATTCAGGCCCAGTGCAAAACGGGGCAGCGTGTCGCCGACCATACGGCCCTGCGCCTCCGCTTTCAAATCGAGATTGCCGGTGGCCTGCATGGCATCGAAATTGTTCTGGTATATGCCGGGCACGAGCGAAAGGAGGTCTTTAAAGTCCAGTTTGGGCGTATTGACCGCTATATCCATGTCCATTCCCTCTTCCAGCAAAGCGACCCAGCCGTCGAGATTCATTTCGATAGCGTTCAACCGGAACGTATTGTCATCGAACGTGTATTTGTTGTTTTCCAAATCGGCGTTAATTTTCATTTTCACCTCCATTTCGGCGTTGCGGAGATAGGGAATGCCCGACATGAGCAGGTTTATCTTTTCCGTTGTCATGCGGCAGTCGATATCGGTCTCTTTTTCGGTCATATCGCCTTTGAGCACGAGATTCAGATGACTGGTATTGAACTGCATCTTAGAGGAGTCGTCGATATAGGCCAGCTGCCCTTCGTTAATGGAGAATTTTTTCAGCTGCAAGGCAAAAGCGGAAGGTTCGGATGCAACGGTATCGGTCTCAGCGGCGACTGTATCGGCTTTCATAATGTCCCAGTTGACCTGTCCATCGGCCAGTTTGACGGCTTTGACCGAAGGCCGGTCCAACAGGATGTGGTGAATCCGGATACCGTCGTCACCGAAGAGGCTCATAATATCGACAGCGACAGCAATTTTTTTAGCCGACACCAATGTGTCTTCGCTGAACTCGCCGATACCTATCAGCGACAAGTCTTCCAATGCGACCGACGCTTTCGGGAAATCGGAGATAAAACTCAGGTTCAAATCGCTGAATTCGAGACGGGCATTCAGCATTTTATTGGCCTCACTCTTGACCAAATCCAGTATTTTCCCTTTGAAAGCGAAAGGGAGTACCAGCAACAAAATGAAAAACGAGACAATGACGATTCCCGTAATTTTCAATCCTTTTTTTAGTTTTGCATTCATCTTTACTGTATTATTTAGATTTCTGTTCTCTTATTTTTTCGGCTATCGCCCACTGAATTGCGGCCTGCTCCATATCGCCCATTTTGGAATAGGCATCGCCCAGCCGGTCGTGTACGGTAGGATTATCGGGCTTGAGGTCGGATGCTTTCTGCAAATCGGAGACCGCCGCTTCGTAATCTTTGATTTTGTAGCGCAGTTTTCCTCTGTTGTAAAGGGCCTTGAAATAGCGGGGACTTAGCCGGACCGCCTCGTTCAGACAGACGGCCGCTTCGTAAACATCGCCCCTGTCCATTAACGTAACGCCTTTCCGCACCCACGCATCGAGCAGCAGCGGGTCCAATGCGAGGGCCTTGTCGAAATTGGCCAGTGCGGCTTTGGCATCCCGTGCTTTGGTGATACATTCGTTTCCCAGCAGATAGTATTCGTAGGCATACTGTTTCATGGAACGGGTCTGGTCGGCCAGCCGGTTCTCCAACTCTTTTATTTTCTGCTGCTGGAGATTGATAATTTCCAGTTTCTTCCGGATAAAGCGTTTCACCAGCGGTTTTTCCAAATCGTAACGGGAATGTATCGCCTCGAAAAAGGTCTGCAAAAAGGTCTCGAAATCGCCGTTGTCAAACTGCCGGACAGCGTCCCGGTAAAGCCGGTCGGCCTGTGCCAGCTTCAAAGCCTGTTCTATCAGTTTCTTATCGTTGAACTGACGGCTGAAGGCGACAATTTCGGGTTTGACAAAGATATCGGTACGGCTGATGCGCTTCTTCAATACGATGCCTTCCAATGAGGTGCAACGGCTGAGCGCCACATAGGTCTGCCCGCCGGCGAACGCCCCGCCGCTCAAATCGACAACCACATGATTAAAGGTCAGTCCCTGACTTTTGTGTACGGTTATCGCCCACGCCAGCCGCATGGGATACTGGACGAATGAGCCCAGTTCCTCTTCTTCGATACATTTTTTCTCTTCGTTATAGGTATAGCGAATGTTCTGCCACGATTCTTTTTCCACCAAATGCTCTTCTCCGTTTTCGAGCAGTACATATATGCCCGTGTCGGATATGGCCGACACCATCCCGATCGTGCCGTTTACCCACCGTTTTTCGTAATCGTTTTTTATGAAGATAACCTGTGCCTTTTCTTTCAATATCAACGACTTCTGTGTCGGAAGGCTGGAATCGGGAAAATCGCCGTGTATCTCTCCTAAAAATTCATATTCGGGACCGGGCAAAGCCGCCAGCTGCCGGTCGTTGATGTAATCGACACTGTCACGGCGGGTAGCCAGCGTAATGGAAAAGTCATCGGCTTCGGGAACATAGGCCGGATGATACCGGGTGTTGAGCAGCCGTAAATCGGCATCGGTTACGGTATTGGTGCGAATCTTGTCGAGCATGGAAACGAATACCTTGTCGGTCTGCCGATACACTTTCTTCAGCTCTATGGGCACCAGTTTCATTTCTTGAAACACCCGTGCCGAAAAGAAACAGGCATTGGGATAAAAACGGCCCAGAATTTCTCTTGCATCGGGAGTCACCACCGGCTCCAGCTGAAAGATGTCACCGACCAGCAGCATCTGTTTTCCGCCGAAAGGAATACGCATATTGCCGGAAAAGACCCGAAGCACCCGGTCGATAAAATCCATCATGTCGGCCCGGACCATCGAAATTTCGTCGATAATAATCAGTTCGACCTCCCGCAGCAGTTTCCGGTGGGATTTCCGGTATTTCAGGAAATCGAAGATGCGCCCGTCGGTCAGACTTAAGTCGGGGTCATCGGGCAGTATCGGCCGGAAGGGCATCTTGAAAAACGAATGTATCGTAGAACCGCCGGCATTGATGGCGGCAACACCCGTCGGTGCCAACACAATACTCTTTTTACGCACGGTATCACAGACGTATTTTAAAAAGGTAGACTTGCCCGTACCGGCTTTTCCGGTAAGAAAAACCGATTGGGAGGTGTACTGAATCAGTCCCAGCGCATCCTGAAACTCCATATTGTCCGTGTCGATACTCAAGGCTTGAAAAGTTGTTCAAATGAGAAATCAAAGATAAGCATTTTTGTTTTGAAGAGACAGATCAGGCTACTTTTTTATAACAAAAAAAGAGACAGAAAACTGTCTCTTTTCAAATGCTGGTCAAAAAACCGTATCTTATCAGAATTTATATCCCAACGTCAGCACCAGCGAGTTGGTGTGTCCGGTCAACTTGGCCACCTCCGGCATATCGGCGGCTTCGCCTATGAATACCGGCGAATAGGGCAACACGTCTTCCCGGTTTATCCGGTGCACATAAGCGGCATCGAGATAGAGACGGCCGAAACGGTATCCGGCTCCCGCCGTAACATAATGGGTATCCCGGTTCAGCGTGTACATGGGCTGCGTACCGGCGGTTACCACTTCGACATCCATATCGAACACCGTTTTTGTGACGGGCGACAACTGAGCGGCATAACCGGCCCGAAGCGTAAACTGGGTGGTCGGACGATACTCTCCGCCCAGACGGAGCGTGTGACCGCCTTTGAAATCGGTACGGATGAAATCATCGACATTGCTGTCGTAATCGCCATACAAGGCCACGCCGTCGGCATCGGAAAGCCTCATCCGGTTGTAAGCCGTATATTCGTAGTCGAAACTAACCAATCCTTTTTTACCCAATATAAATGCCGTACTGGCCATTAACTTCCAGGCGGAGCTGTACCGATAATCGGTATAATAGATATGATTGTCGGGTGTACTGCGCTCTATCGGAACCCATGTGCTCTGCTCGTCGGCCGGATCGGCCGGTTCCCATATCGCCGTATTGCGAACCGAAGCGGCGTACTCGTCACGCATGGTATATACCGTAGGGGTATGGAATGCCAGACCTACCCGCCAGTAATTGGTCAGCCGGGCCATCAGCCCCAGTTTCAGATTGACGCCGGTGCCCCGTGTATGGAGATAATTTCTCAAATTGAAACTTCCATTCGGTTGAACTTCACCGGGTCCCAAATATTCCGGATTGGTTATATTTTCCATATAGTCGGTGCGCTGCGTATAGTTGATATCGAGAATACCGACACCCAACCCGAAATAGATTCTGTCGGAGATATTTCCGCCCAGATTCAGGGTATATTCATCGATACGGCCTTTCTCGGTCACCCACAAACCGGCAGAACCGCTGCTGGTCGGGGAGCCGTTGTAATAACCTATCGTATTGGGACCATTGAACAGTCCGAAATAGTCGGCATCGCTGTCGGGATAGGGGGAGATAAGCGATGATTCATAGGCCAGCACCGGCAACCACGAAAGGTAATCGTAAGGGTCGTAATTATCGGTCAGGGTCAAATCCCATACCGAAATCCCGTTGGTCTTGTCGGCAATATAATTCGTCAGTGACGTTTCCAGATTATTGAATTTGGCTTGATAGGAACGATTGAAATTTTTCAACCGGTTGTAGGCAAATCCGAAATTGAAATTAAGCAGGCCCGACGTTTTTCCGGTATTGAGCGTACCTATCGCACCGATATTGTTGAACATGAACCGGAAATCGGACGAACGGGCATCTCCGCCCGAAGCGGAAACCTCGTTCGCCATATTCTCGAATCCGAATGTGGCCACCATCTCGGAAGAACGGTAAACCCCGATACCTGCCGGATTTTGTGTCAAAGAGGAGATATCGCCCCCCAAAGCGCCGAAAGCGCCGGCCATACCCATGTACCGGGCCGAACCCGAAATATCGGACTGTGCAAATTTAAGTGCATCGGTTTCTCCTTGCCCGTACAGCACCGACATCGACATGCAGAGCATGACTGCGGCCATTATATATTTCTTTCTCATTTTTTCCGTGTTTGAAATTAAATACTAAAAATCAGCTGTTACCGGCCTCTTCTGGTTCCGCCGGTTCCACCGGAAACACTGCCGCTACGGCCGGAAGAGGAACTCCCGGAGGAACGATTGTAAGTGGAACCGCTGCCATAGGAAGTGGTGCTGCCGCTCCGTCCCGAATTGCCATAGGAACCTGAACCGGAAGGTTTGGCTGTCGTGCGCCCCGAAGAAGGAGAGCTGACGCCGGTTCGGCTCTGGGGCGACTTCTGAGTCGCAGAAGAGGGTGCTTTAACGGTTGTCCTTGAGGAAACAGCCGTCCGACCTGAATTGCCGGTGCCGGTATTCCGGCTGTCAGGAGTCTGGGGTGAGCGAACGGTTGACGAAGGAGTGGATGTTCTTCCCCGAGAGGTCACCTGAGGAGTGGATGCACCGCCATTGCGTGTACCGACATTGCCTGTCCCCCGATAGCCGGAAGTACGCCCCGTATTGGAGGGTCGGTAGGCCGGTCCATTGTTCCAGCCGCCGTGACCGGGTGCCGGTTGATGGTAGCCGGGACGGCCTGCCCAACCGTAAGCCGGTCCCCAGTATGAGTGCCCCCAGTAGGGAGCGTGGCCCCAATAGGGCGAATACCCCCACGATGCATATCCCCAATGGGGTCCATGTCCCCAGAAGGGGTCATACCAACCCAGTCCAAACCCATGATTCCAGCGCCAGGACCAGCTGGTGTAGCTGTAAGGTGCCCATGTATAGTTCCAATACCAGGGATTGGTCCATGTGGGAGTCACCCAAGCATAGGAATTGTCGATATATATATTCCAATCGTTCGAATTGAGGAAATAGATATCGGTATATGCCGGGTCACTGATGTGAATCGTAAAACGGGGATTATAGAAACGGCGGATACGTTCTGCATATTCGAAATCGCTTTGCGTACCGGTAAACCCATTCAGATAATACCCCTGATTGTCATTATTCCCATCGGCTTTTATCGTATAGGTAACGGCTTCTTCGTCCTGCGACTGCACCAAAGAGTCGACATAGATGCGGGAACGGCGGTTATACTCATCGACATCCCGTTCCTGCCGGTCGAGAATCTCGTTTACCACAATGGCCCGATGTATTTTTTCTGCTTCTTCTTTTTCTTTTTTCTTCTGCTCCACTATCGGATTTTTATCTCCCGGCTGATAGTAAATATCATCTTCCGGAATATACTTCTGAGCCATCAGCGAAACAGTGCTCAATCCCAGTAAAAGAACCAAAGAGGATAATCTTGTCTTTTTCATAATCGTGTCCTCCCAAATTTATCTATTCATATTTACTATTTCGACTTTTTTACCTTGACAAGGTTTAAAAACCGATGGAAATATTTTTATTTTTCAATCCGGCCAATCCACACCAGTTTTCCATTTTACAAATATAGGGAATAATATCGTAAAAACAAACAAAGAGTATCTCCGAAGAAATACTCTTTGCTTACAGAAATTAAATTATACAGACTCACCCGGCATTCTCAATACGTTCTGCATGCACCGGTCTTAAATCCATTGAAAAGACAATCAACGAGATGCCCCAATAGATAAAGACAAAGGAACAGAGGAACAAAATGGTATAGGATGCCGCAAGTGGAGAGAAAAAGAACAGGAGCGAGATAATGAGCATAAAAATACCGTTTATCAGATACATCCACCAATATTTGTAGGTCGAAGTCATCGTAAAGGACGACACGATATGGCTCAGCCCTTTGTAGAGAAAGACAAAGGCAAAAAAGAAGGGCAGTGTCAACTCGGACAGCGCCAGATTGCTGACCAGCACAAAGCCGATGAATATGTCTATAATACCGCCGGCCAGCCACCATCCCCAGCCATGCACACGGCGGTCGATACTGCCGGCGACGACCAGTTGCAAAATACCGATTACAATCAGTCCCCAACCGAAAAGCAGGGAAATAACGGCATAGCCCAGCACCGGACGAAACAATAACCAAAAACCGGACGGTATAAGAATGATACCGGCCAGCAGGATTATCCACCAATATTTCGTCTTTCCCCAAAAATTGAATGTCGTAATGTCCATAATAAATTATTTAATAATCGTTTGTATACCGAGAATAACATCGTACCGTTTCGTTTGGATTGCCCCGTAGCGATAATAATTGTTAATAAACATTTATATTTTAACGCCTTTTCAGGGATAATGCCGTTTTCGGGAAAATAAAGGATTCGTTACTTCTTCGTATTTACGTTTTTAGTCTTATCTTTGCAGTTATATGAGAAGATTTTGTTTAACCATAATCATATCGTGTCTTTGTATCGCCGGGACTTTTGCCAAAAAAACGGTCGGGCCGTCGCCTTATGCCTGGCGAAACACCCAACCGCTGGGCACCCGGTACCGGGTACCGGTTGATACGCTGATGCGCAATTTCTACAACACCGACCTCCCTACCTCCTACTCTACGGCCTACGGATATACGGGGAATCTGGGCGGTCCCGGATTGTCGAAAATTTTCTTCGACCGTCCCGAAATGCCTCAATTCATATTTAAAGAGCCATATAGCCACTGGATAAAGACTCCGGCCAATTTCGACTTTTACAATTCCCGGATTCCCATCACGTTTGTATCTTACCTTGCCGGAGGCTCGAAAACCAACAAACAGGAAGATTTGCGGGCGACGTTCTCCGGAAACGTCAACAAACAGCTGGCATTCGGAGCGAGTGCCGACTATGTTCTTTCCAGAGGGCATTATCTGAACCAAGCGACCAAAGATTTCAGCTGGCAGCTTTTCGGCAGTTACATCGGAGAGAAATATGAACTGCAGGTTTTGCTCAACACGCTGAACTTCGTGAATCAGGAAAACGGGGGTATTTCCAACGACGAGGAGATACTGCATCCGGAACAGCTCAACGGCGGACAGTCGCTCGACTCCCGGAGCGTAAACATAAACCTGAACAACGCATACAACCGGGTGAGAGGGAAAAATTATTATGCGACACAACGGTATCATCTGGGGATTTACCGTACCGAAATGATAGATGACACGACCGAATACGAGGTTTTCGTCCCGGTAACCAGTCTTATCCATACGATAGAGTACAATGACAATATGCGCCGCTTCGTCAACAACAACCGGGCCGAAGCGCAGAAATACTTTAAAAACACCTATATCAATCCCGACCGCACCAATGACTCGACCTCTTACTGGTCTCTGAAAAACACACTCGGCATCTCTCTGCTGGAGGGTTTTAACAAATATGCCAAAATGGGATTGTCGGCCTATCTTACCTACGAAGTGCGAAAATTCAAACTGATGTCGGACACGATACCGATGAGCTATACCGCTCCGCCGACCGTGCCGTCTCTGACCGGCAGCGCTTATCCGTATGCCTATACCAAACAGAACCAATTCTATACGGAAAACATCCTTTGGGTAGGCGCCGAAATCTCCAAACAACAGGGAAACATTCTGAGATATTATGCACGGGGACAGCTGGGACTGACCGGACCGGAAGCGGGGTCGACCGACATCGACGGATATGTCGACACGCATTTCCCGATACGAAAAGATACCGTGCAGGTGCGGGCCTACGGATTTTTCAGAAATACGGAACCGGCTTTTTACTACAAGCATTATGTGTCGAACCATTTCATCTGGGACAATTCGGACTTCGGCAAAACCCGAAAATTCCGCGTCGGCGGAGAACTTTCCATCCCCCGCTGGGGAACCCGTCTGAATGCCGGCATCGAAAATATCCAGAACTATGTCTATTTCGACGCCGACTGCTTACCGAAACAGGAAAAAAGCATTCTGCAAGTTTTCAGTGCGACACTGGAACAGAATTTCCGGTTCGGATGGTTTAATTTAGACAATCAGGTCGTATATCAGAAATCGAGCAAACCGTCGGTGATTCCGCTTCCGGAACTGAGCGTATACAGCAATCTTTATTTCATGTTCCGCATCGCCAAAGTACTGCATGTCCAGTTGGGTGCCGACTGCCGGTATTTCACCCGGTATTACGGGGAAGCCTACCAACCGGCGACTTTGTCGTTCCATACGCAGAACGAAACAAAGATCGGCGGTTATCCGCTCATGAACGCCTACCTGAATATGAAATTGAAACAGACCCGCTTTTATGTGATGTATTCCCATTTCAATCAAGGGCTGTTCGGGGGGAACAACTCGTTTACCCTCCCCCATTATCCGCTGCCGCCTGCCATGTTGCAAATCGGGGTATCGGTCGATTTTGCCAATTAAACAACGGAGATATGCCATCGAAACACAAGAACCGGTTGATTCTGTATCTGTTCCTATTGATACTGACCCTCATGATTATGTTTTTTCTGCGAGGTTATATGCGGCAGGAGACGATTACAACAAGAGACTATCCCGAAATCATGCGGGAGGATACGTTGAGAATCGTCACCGATTATTCTCCTGTCAGTTACTATGTTTCGGGCGACAGCATTTCCGGATTCGACTATGAACTGGCGCAGTTGATAGGCCGGCGCAGCGGTCTGACTGTGGCCGTAACTCCGGAAGTGAATCTCAGTAAAAGTCTGCAAGGACTGACCGAAAACCGCTATGACATCGTAGGGCGGTTTCTGCCGGTTACCACCGAAAGCAAACAGCTGTATAACTTTACAGAGCCTATCGTTCTGAACAAACAGGTACTGGTACAGCGAAAGCCGGAATATAACAACGGGAGAAGCCTCATTCGCAACCAGCTTGAACTGGCTCAAAAGACGCTGCACATCATCAATGACGAGGGGATTCGCTCCCGCATCGAGAACCTGGCTCATGAAATCGGGGACACAATTTATATAGCGGAGGAAGCTACCTACGGAGCGGAACAATTAGTTATCATGGTCGCCAAAGGAGACATTGAGTTTGCCGTTATCCATGAAATGATTGCCCAACAGTTGTCGAAAGAGTTTCCTGAAATAGACTGCAACACCGACATCAGTTTCTCCCAGTTCCAGTCGTGGGCATTACGGAAGGATGCTCCTGTCCTGCTCGACAGCCTGAACCGGTGGCTGGCCGACATTAAAGAGAGTGCGGAATTCCGGGCCCTGCTCCGAAAATACACCCGAAAATAACCGGAAGCATTTTATTCTTCCGAGAGACCGGCCTCGAAGGCACGCCACAAATTATCATCGGGAACCGGCGCCGTAATGTCTATCAGCTGTTTCGAAACGGGATGTACAAACCGGACACGACGGGCATGGAGGGAGATTCCGCCGTCGGGATTGCTCCGACTGAAACCGTATTTCAAATCGCCTTTTATAGGGGAGCCTATTTTGGCCAACTGACATCGAATCTGGTGATGCCGGCCGGTCTTGAGGTCGACCTCCAGCAAATGGTAATTCTGGCTGTGTGCTATGACCTTGTAATGTAACACGGCTTCTTTGGCTTTGGGCTTAACCGTATCCCACGCCACCGATTTGTTCATTTTCTCGTTTCGCACCAGATAGTGTTTCAATACGGCTTCTTCGGCCGGAGGAGAGTTTTTCACGACAGCCCAAGATGTTTTTTTCACTTCTCCGTTGCGGAACATGTCGTTTAGCCGGGCCAGCGCCTTGCCTGTTTTGGCAAATATGACCAACCCGCTTACCGGACGGTCGAGCCGGTGCGTCACTCCGACAAATACGTTTCCCGGCTTGTCGTACTTCTGTTTGAGCCATAATTTGAGCGTTTCGGACAAGGGCCGGTCACCGGTTTTGTCGCCCTGTACAATTTCGGAGACCGTTTTATTCACTATGATGATATGGTTATCTTCGTAAACGACTGTCATCTGCAACGTAACTTATCTATTCTGTCGCAAAGATAGGTAAAAAAATACCCGGACGTACATGTCCGGGTATTTATCTGTATGAAATCGTATTTTTACATGTTCATTCCGCCGCAGCAGTGGATTACCTGTCCGCTTACATAAGAGGACAAATCGGAAGCCAAGAAGGTACATACGTTGGCCACATCTTCGGGCGTACCTCCGCGACGCAAAGGAATCTGTTTGGCCCATTCGGCTTTTACCTCATCGGAGAGTGCTGCCGTCATGTCGGTAATAATGAAGCCCGGAGCGATGGCATTGGCCCGGATACCTCTCGAACCCAATTCTTTGGCAATCGATTTGGCCAGCCCGATCATACCGGCTTTGGAGGCCGAATAGTTGCATTGTCCTGCATTACCCGATACACCGACTACCGATGCCATGTTGATAATGCTTCCGGCACGCTGTTTCATCATCACCGGAGTCACGGCGTGAATGAAGTTGAATGCCGATTTGAGGTTTACGTTGATTACCATATCCCACTGCGACTCGTCCATACGCATCATCAAACCGTCACGGGTAATACCGGCGTTGTTGACCAAGATGTCGATACGGCCAAATTCTTTGACAATTTCGGCCACTACGTTGTGGGTATCTTCAAAGTTGGATGCGTCGGAGGCAAATCCTTTTACTTTTACGCCCAATGCGGCAATCTCGGCTTCTGTCGCTTTGGCATTGTCGTCGATTTTCAAATCGGTAAAAGCGATATTTGCGCCTTCGGCGGCAAATTTAAGGGCGATAGCCTTTCCTATTCCTCGTGCCGCTCCTGTAACAACGGCAACTTTTCCTTCCAGTAATTTCATAGTTTTGTGTATTAATGTTGTTTCGTTTCTTAAATTCTAACCAAAAATCCGCCGCTTGAATAGCCGCCGCCAAACACGGTGAGACCAATCAAATCGCCTTTCTGCAACTCGTGGATATGCTGGGCCAATACCAGCATGGCGCTGGCCGAACCGGTATTCCCCAGTTCCTGAATATTGTTCAGAAACTTACTCATATCGAGATTGAGCAGATGGGCGACATTGGCGACAATTCTCATATTGGCCTGATGACAGATAATGTATTTCAAATCGGCAATCGTAATGTTGTTTTTACCGGTCAGCTGTTCCAGCACTTCTATCATATATTTGCAGGCGTGCATAAAGACATCCCGGCCGTCGGGCATCGTAATGCCGTCTTCTTTGGGACGCAGCCGAACGCCGTCGGGGCCTTTCCCGACATGGCCGAGCCCCCGTGTAAAAATGTCCAGTATCTGTGACTCGCCGGGACGCTGCTCTTCTTTCGACACAAATACGGCGACAGCGGCATCGCCCCACAAATGGCCGCATTTAGGGTCGGTCTCGTTGCTGTAATAGGTATTGTGTTCAGAACAGATAATCAATGCTTTCGAGGCCTTGTTCATGGCAAAATAGCCTTCGATAACCTCCAGGCCGTTGGAGAATGAAGAACAGGCCGAAGAGAGATATACCGCTTTGGCTCCGGCAATGTTATATTTGCGCTGTGCCAAATGCGCCAGCGTGGCTACCGTATCACGAGGGGAATAGCAAGCCGATACAATCAAATCGACCTCTTCTATCGGATAGGGCAACTTCGGCAACGCATTTTCAACGGCATTCAATCCCATCGTTTCGGAATTTTCATCTTCTCCGGCTTTCGAACGGGTCTGTATTCCGGTACGCTGTACAATCCAGTCACTCGTCAAACCGTTCACCTCCAGGAAGTGGTCGTTCGACACTCTCGTTTCAGGGATATAATATCCAGTAGCATTAATAAACATAAAATCTGTCTGTATTACTTTTTAATTCCGTATATAATAAAGTCCGTTATATATTCTTTCAACCGGCTGCTGTCTACTCCCCAATCGGAAAAACAGCCCCGAATGTAGGGGACATCCAACCCTTTCAGCGAATAGTGCAAGGTGCTTGCGGCGGCCGAAACATTGAACATCCTGAACACACCGGCACTTATACCTTCCTGCAATATCTTCTTCAACAGTTCGATTTCTTCCATATCGACATTTTTGCGCACCTGCTCCACTTTCCAAATGTCTCTGAAAAACTCGGCGCGCAAAGAGCCGTTGCGTACAACGGTTTCTTTTATCGCATCGAACCGCGTGGTTATATATCCCATCAACTTCTCTTCCGGCGGGAGCTCCCGGTTGGCCACATTGGTCAGCCGTTGCAGCAGATGCTGCAATTCAGATTCGATAACCGCCCGATACAGTTCATTTTTGTTTTTAAAATAGGTATATAATGTGCGGCGGCCTTTCCGGGAAGCAACGGCAATGTCATTCATTGTCGTATTTTCTACTCCTCCTTTGGCAAACAATTGTCGGGCAACATCCACGAGTATTTCTCTTGTTTTGACCATTATGCACATTTAACCAAAAACTGCGCAAAAATAAACAAATTCTGTGCAAAATACAACTCAACGCCCTATTATTTTATCGTCACCGGCCAAAACCGGCGTGATTCTGGCCGGGCGGCTGTTCCGGCAAACTTACTTTTCTTACGTTCTTTTTTTGACGTCTGACAGCATAACATCGGAAAGATTTGGTTATATTTGTAGATAGATTATAATTTACCGAATATGGATTACAAATGTACCCAACTGATTGCAACGGGTCTCCTCGCTCTTGTATTGTGCTGTGTATCCTGCCGTTCCAACAGGAATGAACAGAACATATCCGACCCGGAAACTGAAAATCTGATAACACCGCCGACGGAAACGGAGGCCGGAAACGGGGCGAAAACGCTCTCCTTCTCGAGCTACCGGGAAAAGAAAAAAGTGTCGGTGGGGAATAATCCCCAATACCCGTTTTGCGACATCGACATCAACATGGTTTATCCTTCGGGGTTTTATGACAAAGGGAAACTGAAAAAAATACAGGATATATTTCTGGCCAATACGCTGGGAGAATCTTATGCCGGTCTGCCGCCGACCCAAGCCGGACAACTGTATGTCCAAAAATATATCGAGGATTATCAGGAGGAAATGCAGGGGTACATCGACGAGCTGAAAAAGAAAGGTGAACCGTTTGACCCGGAAAATGAAGAGTGGATGAACTACACACTGAGTTTATCTACGAACACGCTGTTCGACAGCCACTCCATCTGGAGCTACGGATGCCAGACGTACACTTACACGGGAGGGGCTCACGGCATGTCGGGAACGGTGTACCAGAGCATCGATACCGAAACGGTGCATGCCATCCTGTTAAGCGACATTTTTGCAGAAAAAGAGACTGCTCTGCTCACAGCCCTGCTGAAACGGGAACTGATGAAAAAAGAGGGTGTGGGTACGGAAGAAGGATTGACAGAGAAAGGCTTTTGGCCGGAAAATCTCTCCCCGACCGAAAATTTTTATGTCGACCAAAAGGGTATCACCTGGCTGTATAACCCCTACGAAATCGCGCCGTATGCTCTCGGCACCATACGCATAACGTTGAGTTACGACCAAACAGCTCCTTATATTTTACCGGACAGTCCGGTAAGACGTCTATTCGAATAACACTATCCTAATCATGCAGATTATCCAAAAATATTTCCCTCACCTGACCGAACAGCAGACTGCGCAATTTGCTGCTCTGTATGACCTGTATACCGACTGGAATGCCAAAATCAACGTCATTTCCCGAAAAGATATCGAAAACTTATATACACACCATGTGCTGCACTCGCTGGGCCTCGCCAAAATACACTCGTTCACGCCCGGCAGCGAACTGATGGATGTGGGTACGGGCGGCGGTTTTCCCGGCATACCGCTGGCGATCCTCTTCCCTGAATGTCAGTTCCATCTGGTAGACCGCATCGGCAAAAAAATAACGGTAGCAACGGAGGTGGCCCGGTCTATCGGATTGCAGAATGTCACCTTCCGCCACTGCAGTGTCGAAGAGGAGAAACGGAAATTCGATTTTGTAATCAGCCGGGCGGTCATGCCCTTGCGCGATTTATTGAAACTCATCCGCAAAAACATTAAAAAGGAACAACAGAATGCGTTGCCGAACGGTCTTATCTGTCTGAAAGGCGGAGAGTTACAAGATGAGATAGCACCGGTTAAGAAACTGGCTCTGGTTTATAATCTGAAAGATTATTTTTCTGAGGAATTTTTCCAAACCAAAAAAATCGTGTATGTTCAAATATAATCAAAGGTGACCCGAACGGCTATGGAAATCAAAAAATTTACTTTCAATCCTTTTCCCGTAAACACTTATGTCGTATGGGACAAAGAAACAAAAGAGGGCGTCATCATCGATGCCGGCTGCTATTATGCCGACGAACAGGAAGCTTTGGAGGAGTATATCCGGCAAAACGGGATTGAAATAAAACACCTGCTGGTCACCCATCTGCATCTCGACCATAACTTCGGAAACGCCTATGTCGCCCGGACATTTGGCGTGCAGCCGGAGGCTGCCCAAGCTGATGAATTTTTACTGGAGATGATGGAGGGACAAGCGGCCATGTTCGGCATGAAACTGCCGGACAAACCCATACCGGTCGGACATTACCTGCAGGAAGGCGATGAAATAAAGATAGGACACTCGGTATTGCGGGCGATTGCCGTACCCGGCCACTCGCCGGGAAGCCTGGTGTTTTATGCGCCGGATGCCGATGCCGCTTTTGTGGGGGATGTCCTCTTCCGGGAAAGCATCGGCCGCACCGATTTACCGAGAGGAAACTACGCTCAACTGATATCGGGGATTCGGGAGAAACTGCTGACATTGCCCGAACATACGATACTGTATTCGGGTCATGGGCCGGAAAGTTCCATTGGCTACGAAAAACGGAACAATCCTTATCTCCGGTAATTACAAAAGATTCATTTCCCGAAACATCCGCTCATAGATGCGGGCTTTTTCCTCCACCGGACGGGGATAGGCACGGGACGATGACGGCATGCGATATAAACGGAACTCCTTCGCCTCCCGCCGGAAAGTCGTGTACTCCCCTACTTTGGGTTCTGCGGCGCCAATCAACGGGAGCAATATTTCCGTCGCTTTCTGTCCGGTAGTCACCAAAGCGCTGCAATGGGGAATCTGTGGCAGAATTTCTGCCAGATTCAAGGGCTCCACCACCTCCAGAAATTTGTCGGAAGCGTTGTCATTCAACCGAATCACGGCTTGTGCCGTATCGCCCAGCGCAATTCCTTTTTCCAGCAGGAACCGCTGTATGCGCTCTTTGTCGAAATGTTTCTTATCCGGCTCCAGAAAATAGTCTTTGTCGGAAAAGAACACGCATCCGAATATACGCCACATGTCGTTTTGCAGATTGGGATAAAAAAACTCCATCGACCAGCGTTTGCGCTGCGGATGAAAACTGCCCAGCATCAATATTTTCGCATCGGGCGGGAGAAAAAATCCCAATTCGTGATATTCTATTTTATTTTCCGGTGACATCTTTTTCTGTAAAGCGATTCAAAGATAGGGATTTCTTTCCGAATCCTCACGCCCGTCCTAAGAAAAAAAGCGGCGTATCCGGTACCGGACACGCCGCTTTGTCTATTCTGTAACCGGACGGATTACATCATGCCGCCCATGCCACCCATTCCGGGTGCAGGCATGGCCGGAGCCGGATTCTCTTCTTTCTTGTCGGCGATAACGCACTCGGTGGTGAGGAACATGCCGGCAATGGAAGCGGCATTTTCCAAAGCGACACGGGTTACTTTGGCCGGGTCGATAACACCAGCTGCAAAGAAGTTTTCGTATTCGCCCGTGCGAGCGTTGTAACCGAAATCGCCCTTGCCGTCTTTTACACGCTGTACCACGACTGCGCCTTCGACTCCGGCATTGGCCACAATCTGGCGGAGGGGTTCTTCAATCGCACGCTTGATGATTTCGATACCGGTGGTTTCGTCGGCATTGTCGCCTTTCATGCCGTCCAATGCTCCGATGCAACGGATGTAGGCTACGCCACCGCCGGGAACAATGCCTTCGGCGATAGCGGCACGGGTGGCGCTCAACGCATCGTCGACCCGGTCTTTTTTCTCTTTCATCTCTACTTCAGAAGGTGCTCCGATATAGAGGACTGCTACGCCGCCGGCGAGTTTGG
>JAFLRV010000001.1 GCA_022511245.1 Coprobacter sp. | reverse complement strand
CGGCGGCGGTCATGGCCAGACGGCTGTCGGAGTCGATGTTGATTTTGCAAACGGCCGATTTGGCAGCTTTACGCAGTTCGTCTTCGGGGATACCGATGGCAGCTTCGAGTTTTCCGCCGTTTTGGTTGATGATTTCAACATATTCCTGAGGTACGGAAGAAGAACCGTGCAGCACGATGGGGAAGCCCGGAAGTTCTTTCATTACGCCGTCGAGTACGTCGAATGCCAAAGGAGGAGGTACGAGACGTCCGGTCTGGGGGTCGAGCGTGCACTGTTCGGGTTTGAATTTGTAGGCTCCGTGCGAGGTACCGATTGAGATAGCCAGACTGTCGCATCCGGTTTTGGTTACGAAATCGACCACTTCTTCGGGTTTGGTGTAGGTGTGGTGTTCGGCGCAGACTTCGTCTTCAACACCGGCCAGTACACCGAGTTCACCCTCTACGGTTACACCGTACTGGTGAGCATATTCAACCACTTTCTTGGTAAGAGCTACGTTTTCATCGTAGGGGAGGTGGGAACCGTCGATCATTACCGAAGAGAATCCCATGTCTACACAGGATTTGCAGAGTTCGAAAGAGTCACCGTGGTCGAGGTGAAGAACAATCTGGGGATTGGCGCAACCCAGTTCTTTGGCAAATTCGACTGCACCTTCGGCCATATAGCGGAGCAGGGTTTGGTTGGCATAGTTGCGGGCGCCTTTGGACACCTGGAGGATAACCGGCGATTTGGTTTCTACGGCAGCCTGAACGATAGCCTGCAACTGTTCCATATTATTGAAGTTGAATGCGGGAATCGCATATCCGCCTTCGATAGCCTTTGCAAACATTTCTTTGGTGTTTACAAGACCTAATTCTTTGTAATTAACCATTTTGACTATTGTTATTGCGTTAATAAATAAAAACTACTTACAAAGGTAATATTTTAAAGTGAAAAAAA
This sequence comes from Coprobacter sp., assembly GCA_022511245.1. Classification (GTDB taxonomy): domain Bacteria; phylum Bacteroidota; class Bacteroidia; order Bacteroidales; family Coprobacteraceae; genus Coprobacter. The sequence goes on along the minus strand of JAFLRV010000001.1, from coordinate 80,511 downwards.
GGTATGTCGATGTAAAAAAGGATAAATTTTATCTTTTTCCTTTCATTTTTTATCTGTACTTTTGCCACTCACCGTCAAGACGCAGAGCCGGTGGTGTCCGTTGCTTCAGGTGTTGACCGGAATGAAAAAACGTTTAACCGCAAATGCAGATTTACGAAGAATGAGAAGATGGCGTATTGAAGATTCGGCCGAGTTGTACAATATCAACGGCTGGGGACTGAAATATTTTACTATTAATGACAAGGGACATGTTACGGTGACTCCGCGTGAGGGGAGAGCCAGTGTCGACCTGAAGGAGTTAATGGACGAATTGCAGGTCCGGGATGTCACCTCTCCGGTACTGGTACGTTTCCCGGATATTTTGGACAACCGTATCGAGAAGATATCCCGCTGTTTCAAACAGGCTGCTGACGAATACGGTTATACGGCGGAGAATTTTATCATTTATCCGATTAAGGTGAACCAGATGCGTCCCGTAGTGGAGGAAATTGTGAGTCACGGCAAGAAGTTTAACATCGGGCTGGAGGCCGGTTCCAAACCGGAACTGCATGCGGTGCTGGCCATCAACATCGATAAAAATTCGCTGATTATCTGCAACGGTTACAAAGATGAAAACTATATCGAACTGGCGCTGCTGGCACAGAAGATGGGCCGCCGTATCTTTTTGGTGGTCGAGAAGTTGAACGAACTCAAACTGATTGCCTCCATCTCGAAACGGTTGAAGATTCGTCCCAATATCGGTATCCGCATCAAACTGGCCAGCTCCGGCAGCGGCAAATGGGAAGAATCGGGCGGCGATGTGAGCAAGTTCGGCCTGAATTCAAGCGAATTGCTCGAAGCGCTCGATATTCTGGAAAAAAACAAGATGAAAGATTGCCTGCGGCTGATACATTTCCATATCGGCAGTCAGGTGACCAAAATACGGCGCATCAAGAATGCCTTGCGGGAGGCCTCGCAGTTTTATGTGCAGTTGCGCAGCATGGGATTCGACATCGATTTCGTGGACATCGGCGGCGGGCTGGGCGTCGATTATGACGGAACCCGCTCCTCGAACAGCGAGAGCAGCATGAACTATTCGATACAGGAGTATGTCAATGACTCGATATATTCGTTGGTGGATGCCTGCAACAAGAAAGGCATTCCGCAGCCGAACATTATTACCGAATCGGGCCGTTCCCTGACGGCACATCACTCGGTGCTGATATTCGAGGTGCTGGAAACGGCCACGCTGCCTTCGTGGGACGAAGACGAAGAGGTGCAGGATACCGACCATGAACTGGTGCGTGAAATGTACCAGTTGTGGGATTCCATCAGTCAGCCCCGACTGATAGAGTCGTGGCACGATGCGTTGCAGATACGGGAGGAGGCCCTCGACCTGTTCGGGCTGGGACTGCTCGATTTGCGTACCCGTGCGCAGGTAGAACGCCTGTTCTGGTCGGTGGCGCGGGAGGTGCTTTCGATGGCTTCGGAACTCAAGCATGCCCCCGAAGAGCTGAAGAAGATTGCCAAGATGCTGCCCGACAAGTATTTCTGCAATTTTTCGCTGTTTCAGTCTTTGCCCGACTCGTGGGCCATAGACCAGATATTCCCGATTATGCCTATCAGCCGGTTGGATGAGAAACCCGACCGCACGGCAACGATACAGGATATAACCTGTGACTCGGACGGTAAAATCGACAACTTTATTTCGGTCAACAATTTCAATTATCACCTGCCGGTGCACTCGCTGAACAAGGAGCCCTATTATATCGGCGTGTTTCTGGTAGGAGCCTATCAGGAAATTCTGGGCGATATGCACAACCTTTTCGGCGATACCAATGCCGTGCATGTGAGTGTCTACAAGGACCGGTACGAGATAGACCAGATTATCGACGGGGAGACGGTTGCCGAAGTGCTCGATTATGTGCAGTTCAATCCCAAAAAGATGGTGCGCAGTGTCGAGACGTGGGTCACCTCTTCCATGAAATCGGGAATCATCACCCCCGAAGAGGGCCGGGAGTTCCTCTCCAATTACCGTTCGGGGCTGTACGGATATACCTATTTGGAAAAAGATTAAAAAAGAGACGGGCCGGTGCAGCGCTATTTTATTTATTTTTCGTACGACGGAACCCGATATCACGGCTGGCAGAAACAACCCAACGGAATCACCGTACAGGAGTGTCTCGAACAGGCCCTGTCGATGTTGCTGCGCCGGGACCTTTCTGTCGTGGGAGCCGGACGCACCGATACCGGAGTGCATGCCCGCACGATGGTGGCCCATTTCGATTTGGACGAACCCGCCGCTGACCCGGCGGCCTTTTGCGACAAGCTCAACCGGATATTGCCTCCCGATATAGCCGTGTATAAAATGGTCCCGGTACGGGCCGATGCACACAGCCGGTTCGATGCCCTTTCCCGTAAATACCACTATTATCTGGTCGGACAAAAGAGCCCGTTTGAAGAGCGGTATGCCTGGCGGTATCGTGGCCGGCTCGATTTTGAGGCGATGAACCGGGCCGCCGAACGTCTGTTCGATTATACCGACTTTACCAGTTTCAGCAAGTTGCATACCGATGTCAAGACCAATAACTGCCGCATTATGGAGGCCCGGTGGATAGTCGGGGACGGCGGTCGGGCGGTATTTGTCATTCAGGCCGACCGTTTCCTGCGGAATATGGTGCGGGCAGTGGTCGGAACCCTGCTGGAGGTGGGTCGGGGTAAAATCCCGGTCGACGAGTTTTGTCGCATTATCGAACGCAAAAACCGTTGTGCGGCAGGGGTGTCGGTTCCCGGACACGCCCTGTTTCTGGAGGAGATCACCTATCCCGATGATATTTTTGAAATATAGTTTATAACAGAAGAGGGTACGGATTATGTGGTTGCTTTGGGCGTTTGTATCGGCCGGTATGCTGGGCATGTACGATGTTTTTAAAAAAATGTCGGTGACGGAGAATGCCGTGATACCGGTTCTTTTTTTCAATACGGTATTTTGCAGTCTGCTGTTTCTGCCGGTCATCCTGTTGTCCCGGTTCTGTCCTGAGGTCATGCAGGATACGCTGTTTTATGTTCCCCGTGTCTCGTTCGGCACCCATCTGTATATCGTTCTCAAAGCGGTTATTGTCCTGTCGTCGTGGCTGTGCGCCTATTTTGCGATGAAGCACCTGCCCATTACCATCGTAGGCCCGATAAAAGCCTCGCAGCCGGTGTTGACGCTGCTGGGGGCTTTGCTCATTTTCGGAGAACGGCTCAATCTGTACCAGTGGATAGGGGTAAGTCTGGCCCTGTTGTCGTTTTTTCTGCTTTCCTCCGCCGGAAAAAAAGAGGGCATTCATTTTAAACGGAACTGCTGGATTGGGCTGATTGTACTGGCCACCGTAACGGGAGCGGCCAGCGGGCTGTACGACAAGTTTCTGCTGGCACGGTTCGACCGGATGACCGTGCAGGTGTGGTACAACTATTACCAAATGGCCATCATGTTCGTTATTCTGTGGGTGCTTTGGTATCCCCAACGGACTTCGACCACCCCGTTCCGGTGGCGCAACAGCATCTTTTTTATTTCGCTGTTTCTGGTGGTCGCCGATTTTGTCTATTTCTATGCCCTCAGCTGTCCCGGCTCGATGATTTCCATTATTTCTATGGTTCGGCGCAGTGGGGTTGTCGTCAGCTTCTTTATGGGAGTGCTCTTTTTCAAAGAGCGGAATATCCGCCATAAGGCTGTCGATTTGGTGTTGGTGCTGGCAGGTATGTTTTTTCTCTATTTGGGAAGCCGATAAAAAACAGCTCCGGCAATCCATTCATTGGAGAATATGATTATTTTTGTACCATAATAACGAAAAACCGATAGTAAGATGCGTATATTTCTGTTTCTCTTTTTGTCGTTCTGGGCAGTGGTTTCAGCCGAAGCCCAGCAGGTTGCCTCTTATTTTGTCTCTATGCCGGCGGCGCTGCTGCCGCAAATAGACACCAACCGCCGGAAAGACATGCTCGATTATTACCGGGAGTCGCAGCAGAGCGTTGTCTCCAATCTGTTCGGCGGCGAATCGTCCCTTTTATCTTTATCCGATGACTATCTGGCCGTTTCGCTCTCTTCGAAATCGACCATGCAGATTAAACTGCTGCCTTTGCGTGGTGGAGAAACACAGCTTATTGCCGTTGTCAATACCGTATGTGCTCCGGCCTGTGACAGCCGTATCGACTTTTACGACACCGACTGGCAGCCTTTAAAACGGGAGACGTATTTCCCCGTGCCGGACGATGCCGATTTTTTGTCGGAATATTTTAAAAATGAAGAACCGGTTCTCGAAGCAGTCCGGAAAATAGATATCTCGCTGATGCAATACTGTTTTTCCGCAGAAAACACCACGCTCCGGGTTTATTCTACGTTTGAAGACTATATGCCTGAAGAGATATCCGGGACGATAAAGCCTTTTGTGAAAAAGTGGATTGAATACGTTTGGGACGGCCGCCGGTTCAGTAAGAGAAAGTTGCTGTAAAGCAACTTTTTTTTATGCCTTTTCGGCTTTGAATCCGGCCGCCGCCACCAACGCCGTAATTTCGTCATCGGTAAGAGACGAGTCGATGGTGAGGGTGCGCTGGGGAGAGGTCAGATCGATAGCCCAGTGGTTTATCGCCGGATTCGAATTGAGTTTTTCACCTATCTTGGCTACACATCCGGCACATTTGGCATTGGTTGTAAATGTTCTTTCCATATCGGTTCTGTTTAGAGGTTATTTGAGGTCGATTCGTTTCAGCCGCAGGCTGTTGAGCACTACCGATACCGAACTGAATGCCATGGCGGCACCGGCCCACATGGGGTCGAGCAGTATGCCGGCTATCGGATAGAGTATGCCGGCCGCCACCGGAATACCCGTCGTGTTGTAGATAAACGCCCAGAAAAGGTTTTCCCGTATAATCCGCACCGTTTGCCGGGAGAGGGCAATCGCTTCGGGCAGTCGGGAAAGGTCGGCCGTCATGAGGGTCACCATTGCCACATCCATAGCGATATCGGTTCCTTTTCCCATAGCGATGCTGACGTCGGCACGGGCCAGTGCCTGCGAGTCGTTGATGCCGTCGCCCACCATAGCAACCGTTTTCCCCTGTTGCTGCAACTGTTGGATATACGCCTCTTTTCCGGCCGGTAAAACTTCGGCCTCCAGGTGCGTAATTCCGAGTCTTCCGGCTACGGCGGCGGTGGTGCGGCGGTTGTCGCCGGAAAGCAGATGTACTTCGATATGCTGGTTCTGCAGGGCGGTTATGGCTACAGGTGAGGTCTGTTTGATGGGGTCGGAGAGGGCGAAAAAAGCCAGCAGTTCCTGCTCCCGTCCGTAACAGATAATGCTTTGCCCTTCGTCTTGCCACCGGTCGGTCTTCGTCCGGACCGGACCGGGAATTTCACCGGCCCGTTCACCGGCCATTTTCAGACTGCCGGCCCAATAGGTCTGCCCGGCATATTCTACAGAGATACCCTGTCCGGTCAGGCTTTGGAAATTTTCTGTCGGTGCGGCGGCCGTCACGCCCTGTTCCTGCAACCGGGCGACAAGAGCCGATGCCAGCGGGTGTTCCGATTGTTGTTCGGCACTGAGCAGTACCGAAAGAACGGTGTCGTCGGGCGTTTGTACCCATATTTCGTCCGATACCGCCGGGTGTCCCTCCGTAATGGTTCCGGTTTTGTCCAGCACGATGCAATCGACCTTGCAGAGGTTTTCAAGCGCAAACGCATCTTTGATGAGGATATGATTTTCGGCACCCCGTCCTATGCCCATCGTGAGGGCAGTGGGGGTCGCCAGACCCAGCGCGCAGGGGCAGGCGATGACCAGCACCGATACGGCGGCCAGCAGACCGTAGGAGAAATAATCGTTTCCTCCGATGCTCCACCAGAGGATGAAAGAGAGCAGTGCAATGCCCATGACCGACGGGACGAACCAGGCGCTTATTTTGTCGGCGATGCGCTGTACCGGCGCTTTGCTGCCTTGAGCCTCCTGCACCATGCGTATGATTTGTGCCAGTACGGTATCTTCTCCCACTTGGGTGGCGGTAATCACGAATCCCCCTTTCTGGTTGATGGTGCCGGTCAGCACCTTGTCGCCAATCTTTTTCCCGACGGGAAGCGGTTCTCCGCTAATCATGCTCTCGTCGACATAGGAGCTGCCCGATTCGACAGTGCCGTCGACCGGAATCTTCTCTCCCGGTTTTATGCGTATGCGGTCTCCCGGCTGCAAGGAGGCAACGGACACCTCTTCTTCTCCGGAGCCGGTAATGCGCCGGGCGGTACGTGGCTGCAACCCCATCAGTTTTTTGATGGCCGACGAGGTGTTGTTTTTGGCCCGTGCCTCCAACAGTTTGCCCAGCAGGACAAAGGCGACAATCATGCCGGCCGATTCGAAATAGACATGCGGCATAATGCCCCGTCGGCTCCAGAATTCGGGATAAAACGTGTTGAAACAGCTGAAAAGGAACGCAATGGCGGTACTCAAGGCTACCAATGTATCCATGTTGGCCGTCCGGTGCCGCAGCTGTTTCCAGGCATTCACGAAAAACGGCTGTCCGCCATAGAGCAGAATGGGCAAGGTCAGCAGGAGCATGACCCCGTTGGCCCATGCGCTGTGCATGAACAGCATGGAGACAGTCATCAGCGGGACGGCCAGACACCATGCGGTTATCGTGCGCCGTTTCAGGCTCCGGTAGTGTGCTCTTCCGGCCTCTTCCTGCAGTTCTTCCCGGTTCCCCTCCCCGATGATGAGGTCATACCCGATGGCCTGTACGGCCGCTTTCATGTCGGCCGGCGACACTTTCCGGAAATCGTATGACACGGTGAGTGTGTTGGCGGCGAAATTTACAGATGCCTCAATCACTCCGGGCATGGCCTGTACGGCTTTCTCTACGTTACCGGCACACACGGCACAGCTCATTTCCAGAACGGGGACGGTAATTTTTTTTGTCATATCAGTTGAAAATACAATCAAAATTAAAAAATAAAACGGAGAGGAGAAAATGTATCGGCAGAAATGTGAAAGCGGAGGACGAGAGTTTATATATCTGAATATACGTTTTCCGGAGATATTTTGAAAAGGACTTTTCGTTACGCCGGTTTTTTTATGTAAGTTTGCCCGAAAAGTGTTATCATGAAAAGAGCGGTACGTTTGGGAATCTGTATGGCGGTGGTCTTGCTGGTGTCCTGTTCGCAGAAACGGGAACCGAAAGAGATGTTTCCGGTAGCGAAAAACATCCGGACGATGCCGTTCGGCAATTTCTCGGCCGCCTTTAACGATATGAACGAGTCCCATCTGTCGGCCGCTACCCGGTTGGGAATAGCTCCGGCCCGTTCCCGGAACGAGGTGCTTGCGCTGGAAGGCCGTCTGTGCCGCATCGAGGAGAACGATTATTATGCGGTCGATTCGTTGACCCATTCGATGCCCTTTTTGGTGCCGGTGGCCCGGAATTTGCTGGATACCATCGGAAAAAATTTTTCCGACTCCCTGCGCAGTCGGGGCGGTGACAGCTACAAGATTATCGTTACCAGCGTATTGCGGACCGAGTCCGACATCTCCGGATTGCAGCAGGGAAATGTAAACGCCAGTTCCAATTCGGCCCACCGCTACGGTACAACTTTCGACATTACCTATGTCCGTTTTCAGCGGACCAACAACCGTTACACGGTTCCCGATGCGCAGCTGAAGCATCTTTTGGGGGAGGTGTTGCTGGCGTTGCAGCGGCAGGGGCGGTGTTATGTGCGTTATGAGCTGAAACAGGGCTGTTTCCACATCACGGCCCGTTGAGCGACAGGCGGGCGATTCAGTTCGATATTTTCAGCAGGCGTCCCAGCCCGCTGTAACTGACCGAGAACCCGAGCTGCATCCCTTTCAGCGTAAAGTCGTAATTCCCGTAATTGACATACAGCCGGGTGCGCAGGGACGAGGTGAACATCTCCCGGTGTCCGAACCAGAACGAGGGCACCAGCGATACCACCGTTGCGAAACGGTAGTCGAAGATGATACCGGCAGTGACATTGAAATCATGCGTATATACATTGATTTTGTCGAGACCCTGCTGCGACAGGACACGGGAGTATTCGGTCTGTGCGCCTCCGACGAACGGCATCAGGGAGAAGTGCCGGGTGTCGAGAACCTCGTATCCGATGGTTGCCGACAGCTGGGAGTTGGCCGGATGCAGCCGTTTTGTCCATACGGTCTGCCCCGCTCCTTTGTCGTAGGTCACGGGCAGGTCTTTTCGCATGCGGGTAGTTCCGGCCGCCATATCGAGCAGCAGGTGAGCCCGCTTGTAAGCGAGGTCGAGCCCCAGATGAAACTGCCATGCCGGTGTAAAATAGTGGTCGAGATTGCCGTTTACCGGAAATACGGCACCGAATCCGAGATGAAAGCCGTACCCGAATCCTCTCGGCTGTATCGTGGGAGGAGCCGAAAGCGGCGTGCTTCTCAGTTCCTGTATGATATAAAGCTCCCACTCTCTCATTTTGAGCTGGTTTTGCCCTTTCTCCGTTTCCTCCGCCATTTTGCTGCATTGCTCGTTGTACAGCTGCATATAATGCCGGTATTCGTTTTCGGCGTCGATTCCGGTAAGACCTTTGTTAAGCCCGTTCTGGAGTTTCCGCTTATAGAGTTCCAGCAGGTCGAACGTGGCCTGATAATAGCGCAGCAGCGTGTCGCTTTTCTCTTCGGGAACGGCACGGGATTGAGACCGGTCGATGGCGGCATAAGCGTGGGGGCATATGGTTTTGATGTTGCCCTCTTTGGTCTTTTGTATTTCTATGCCCAGACTGGTTTTCAGTATCGAAGATACGCCTTTGATATCGGTCGTGTCCTGAAAGTCGTCCCATGACAGCCGGCTGTTGTCCCACTGTTTCAGGGGGGCATCTTTCTGCTGTGCCGACAGGCCGAAGCCGGAGAGCAGCAGCATAAACATACAGATGAATCCTTTTTTCATGACCTTAATCCTGACTTGTTTTTCCCGTTTGGAGAAAATCTGCTTACAGACTTTCCAGTATGCGTTTCAGCACGACCTGTGCCGATATTTCCCGGTTGGCCGCTTCGGGAATGACGATAGAACGTTCGCTTTCGATAACATCGTCGCTCACAATCATATTGCGGCGCACCGGCAGGCAGTGCATGAACCGGGCGTTGTTCGTGAGCGCCATTTTTTCGGCATCGACTGTCCAGGAACGGTCGGTGCTGATGACCTTCCCGTAATTGGGGTCGGCATAGGCCGACCAGTTTTTGGCATAGATGAAATCGGCCCCTTCGAAGGCCTTTTTCTGGTCATATTCCACACGGGCATTGCCTACAAATTCGGGAGCCAGTTCATATCCTTCGGGGTGGGTGATGACAAATTCGTACCCGGCGGCGTTCATCCATTCGGCGAAAGAGTTGGGAACAGCCTGCGGCAGCGCACGGGGATGCGGAGCCCATGTGAGCACCACTTTGGGCCGCTCTTTGGTTTTATACTCCTCTATCGTGATGAGGTCGGCAAAACTTTGCAGCGGGTGGCGGGTCGCCGCCTCCATGCTGAATACGGGCCGGCCCGAATAACGGATAAACTGGTTGAGAATCTTTTCCTGATAGTCGTCCTCCTTGCTTTCGAACTGGGCGAATGACCTTACCCCGATAATGTCGCAGTAGCAGCCCATGACGGGGATGGCTTCGAGCAGGTGTTCAGGCTTGTCGCCGTCCATGACGACACCCCGTTCAGTCTCCAGTTTCCAGGCTCCTTGATTGATGTCCAGCACCATGACATTCATCCCTAAGTTCATGGCCGCCTTTTGGGTGCTGAGCCGGGTGCGCAGACTGGAGTTGAAGAAAATCATCATCAGGGTCTTGTTGCGGCCCAGCTGGTCATATTTGAACCGGTCGGCCTTTATTTCGAACGCCTCTTGCAGGGTCTCTTTCAGATTTCCTAAATCGTGTACATTGGTAAAGTGACGCATTGTATTTCGTTTTTGTGGTGTAAAGCTACGAATTTATCGCTTAATCTGTCTGTTTTCTTTCCTTTTTTTGTGCGTATGGGTCAGCTGGTGCGTGTCTGCCCGTCTCCGCAGATGATGTATTTGTAGCTGGTCAGCTCCGGCAGCGCCATAGGCCCCCGTGCATGCAGCTTCTGGGTGCTGATGCCTATTTCGGCGCCGAATCCGAACTGTCCGCCGTCGGTAAAGGCGGTCGATACGTTGCAGTAGACACAGGCGGCATCGACCTCCCGGACAAACCGGCGGCAGCTCTCTTCGTCTTCGCTGACGATACATTCGCTGTGTTTCGAAGAGTAGCGGGCGATGTGTTCCAGCGCCTCCTCAAGACCGGATACGGTTTTTACCGCCATTTTGTAGTCGAGGAACTCGGTGCCGAAATGCGTTTCGTCTGCCGGTTGCAGGAGAGCGGCCGGGTAACGGCCCTGCAAGGCCGCAGCGGCTTCGCTGTCGGCATAGAGTATGACCTGTTTGTCGGCCAGCGGTCTGCATATGTCGGGCAGGTCGGCCAACCGGTCCCGATGGACGAGCAGGCAGTCGAGCGCATTGCATACGCTTACCCGGCGGGTTTTGGCGTTGAAAACGATGCGGGCCCCTTTGGCGGTGTCTCCGAAGCGGTCGAAATAGGTGTGGCAGATGCCGGCGCCGGTCTCTATCACCGGAACAAGCGAATGGTTCCGGACAAAGTCGATGAGGTTCCTGCTGCCTCGTGGAATAATGAGGTCGACCGTGTCGACGGCTGTTAACAACGCCTGTGTCGCCTCCCGGTCATTGGGAAGTAAAATAGCTGTGTTTGAGTCGATTCCAAACTTTATTAACACCCTGTTGATAAGGTTGACAATGGCCCGGTTCGAATATTGGGCGTCGGAACCTCCTTTCAGTACACAGGCATTGCCCGACTTCAGACAGAGCGAGAATACATCGAACGTGACATTGGGCCGGGCTTCGTAAATAATGCCGATGACCCCGAAAGGTACGGTCACTTTCTGTATTTTCATTCCGTTGGGGCGCACTGTTTCGCTAAGGATACGTCCCAGCGGCGAGGGCAGGGCCGCTACCTTGCGCATATCGGCGGCGATACCGGCGATGCGGTCGGCGGTGAGCATGAGCCGGTCGTATTTGGGATTTTCGGGTGACATGGCATCCAGGTCCCGCCGGTTTTCCTGCAGGAGGTAAGGCGTTTCCCGCTCGGCTTCGTCGGCTACTGCCGACAGAACGGCGTTTATCGTCGGTTCGTCTATCCGGTTCAGGCATCGGGAGGCCTCTTTGACAGCTTGTAATGTTTCGGTTATGGAGGTCATGGTGTAATCATTTGTTAGAACAAATGTAAGAAAAACAGTCGATAAAGGAGTTGGAAATAAAGAGATTTTCTATTGCAAATATTGTATATTACAGAAATTGTGTATTTTTGCAACGTTTTGACAAAAGTCAGAACAGACATAAGAAAGCGTTTTTGCTTTGTCCCAAAACTGAAAATTCGCCAAATTTTACTTGTAGAGGACAGAGGAAATTATCGCTCATTCTGTTTTGTATATGCTTACAGCAGTACTTGTTGTATCTGCATATCAAAATGGCGTGGGGATATTGTTTCTCCTTGTTCATTCTACAAAAGGCGTTTGGCGATGCCACAGTTTTGGTGAACTGGCAGACAAGTCTCACGCCTTTCTTATTTTTTAATCTAATATTTACTGCTGAATTAGGAGACTTATAGGCAATTTTATTTATTGATTTATGAAAAATTTTAACATTGCAGTACTGCTTATTTTAATGATGTTTATGACGGGATGTAGTAATAATATAACAAATAGGGTATATTCTTGTACTACTGAAGATGGGTCACTTATGGCTATAAAATTGTATGATAATGGAGCTATTCTGTTTTCAAAGATATCAACAGATATAGTCAGAGAAAATAAAAATCTTTATATGTGTTATGGTCATATGGATGGAGCTTTTTATAAAAGACGAGGGAATATTATAAATGTTATAGAAAACGATGAAGTGATTGAAATTGAAAGTAATGGATTAAAATATCAAGAGATGATTTTTAAACCAGATAATAGATTTAAAGAAATAAAACGGGTAGGGAAATATGCAGGGAAATGTTATGAAGCAGAATTTGATAATAAAAAAATTTATTTGGTTTTTATAGATAATCAAGAGTTATATATGATTGCTGGTTATTCTGACACGGGAATTTATTCATATGATATATCCAAAGGAAAAATTTTAATCAATAAATTGAATATAGTTCTTAAAGAAGAAAGTTCTGATTACTTAATATTTGATAATGATTGGGTAAATATAATTTTTAAGTTTAAAGAAAATATGACGGATTATTCTTTGTGGGAAAAAAATATATTATAGATTTATGACTATAATTTTGAGTTTATGATGTACGTGTAATGGAAGTTTAATCCAAGTTCCTAATTCCTAATCCGGATATAAATGGATTTGAAAGTAATTCTCTGATTAATCCAGATAAAGATAATCGTAATGGACGAGGGGTTTGGCGCCCTGCTGTCCGGCCAGCTGGCGGGCCTTGTTGCTGTCGAACGAGACACGGCCTACGCCGATGGGGGTATTGTCGGCGTTGAAGATACGCACGATATCGCCTTTCTCGAACTCGCCGACGATGCGGGTGACACCCACCGGCAGGAGGCTCACGGCACGGGGCGAAAGCAACTGTTCGCAGGCGTTGCGGTCGATGTGAATCTCGCCTTTGGCGAAACCTTCGGAGTGGGCAATCCACTTTTTGACCCCCGATGCGGCTTTCGCTGCCGGCAGGAACCGGGTGCAAACCGTCCGGCTGTCGGTTTGCAGCAAATCGGGCAGGATGTTCTCTTTCTTTCCGTTGGCGATGATGACCGGAATCCCTTCGGCCGCCACTTTGCGGGCGATGTTGCATTTGGTGAGCATGCCGCCCCGCCCAAAATCCGATTTGGCGGTCTGGATATAGGCCGACAGGTCGCTGCGGCTGCTTTTGATTTCGGGTATGACGGTCGAACCGGGTGCGCCGGGCGCTCCGTTGTAGATGCCGTCGATGTTGCTGAGGATGACCAGCGCTTCGGCGTTCATCATGGTAGCGATGAGTCCCGACAGTTCGTCGTTGTCGGTAAACATGAGTTCGGTGACCGAGATGGTGTCGTTTTCGTTCACGATGGGAATCACGCCGTTGTCGAGCATCACCTCCATGCAGTGCTGCTGGTTGAGGTAGTGGCGCCGGGTGGCAAAGCTCTCTTTGGTGGTGAGCACCTGTCCGCAGGCGATGCCGTGTTCCCGGAACAGCTCGTAATAACGGTTGATGAGTTTCGCCTGCCCTACCGCCGAAAAGAGCTGGCGGCCCGATACGGCGTCGAGCTTTTTTATGCCTTTCAGTTCGCTGCGGCCCGATGCCACCGCTCCGGAAGATACCAGTATGACCTCCATCCCGGCCCGGTGCAGTCCGGCCACTTGGTCGACCAGTGCCGACATGCGGGTAATATCGAGCGTTCCGTCGGTCCGGGTGAGCACATTGCTGCCTATTTTTACAGCGATGCGCTTATAGCGGTAGGTTTTTATTTTTTTTTCGTTCATGCGGTGTTCGTTTAAAGAGAAAATGTGGAGAGCAGTTTTTTGTAATCGCTCCAGCCGGTATCCTGTACGGCACCTATGCGTACCGGCAGGGGAGGGTATGCGCCGAAAATGTCGTCGATGCAGGCCGACATGTCATCGACCGAACGGCAGTAGTACACATACCAGGCCAGACGGGCACCGGTATGTACGGCGGTAAGCAGGGCGATGCCTTTGCGTTCGCAGCGGTCGGTGAGGGCATTCATCACCTGGTCGGTGAGTTCGGCCTCTTTGTCGTCGGGCATTCCGTCGGTTCCTTTTCCGCTGTATTGCCACTGTATCTCGACCCGCATGGGAAAGCCGGCAAACTCCCGTTGTCCGCCGGGAAACAGCCGTCCCCGACAGATGATTTTTCCTGCGTCGGAGTCTTGCGCTCCGGCAAACCATTCGTTATCCTGCATGGTGTTCATGGGTCAGGCGTTGTCTTTGTCCCGTATCTCTACCCGGCGTATTTTCCCGCTGATGGTCTTGGGCAGTTCGTCGACGAATTCGATAACTCTCGGATATTTATATGGTGCCGTGACGTGCTTGACGTGGTCCTGCAGCTCCTTGATGAGTGCCTCGCCTGCCTGTCGGCGGTAGTCGGCGGCCAGTACGATGGTGGCCTTGACGACCTGTCCCCGTATTTCGTCGGGCACTCCGGTAATGGCGCACTCGACAACGGCCGGATGGGTCATCAGGGCGCTTTCCACTTCGAAAGGCCCGATGCGGTAGCCTGACGATTTGATGACGTCATCGGCCCGGCCTACAAACCAGAAATAGCCGTCTTCATCGCGCCACGCCACGTCGCCGGTATAATAAATGTTGTCGTGGTAGGCTTCGCGGGTCCTTTCGGGGTCACGGTAGTATTCCTTGAACAGCCCCAGCGGTTTGCCCCGTTCGGTCCGGATGACGATTTGTCCCTGTTCTCCCTCTTCGGCCCAGCGGCCGTCGGCCGTCAGCAGGTCGATGTCGTATTGGGGATTGCGTATGCCCATCGAACCGGGTTTGGGTTCAATCCAGGGGTAGGTGGCGATGGTGAGTGTCGTCTCGGTCTGTCCGAAACCCTCCATGAGTTTGATACCGGTAATGCGGTAGAACTCTTCGTACACTTTGGGGTTGAGTGCTTCTCCGGCAATGGTGCAGTATTGGAGTGAGGAGATGTCGAACCGGCTCAAATCTTCCCGTATCAGGAACCGGAACACGGTCGGCGGTGCGCAGAAGGAGGTAATCCGGTATTTTTCAATCATGACCAGCACGTCGGACGGGGTGAATTTGTCGAAATCGTACACGAAAACAGTGGCTCCGGCAATCCATTGTCCGTAGAGTTTGCCCCATACGGCTTTGCCCCAGCCGGTATCGGCCAGTGTCAGGTGCAGGCTCTCTTCGTGCAGATTGTGCCAGAAAGAGCCGGTGAGGATGTGGCCGAGCGGGTAGGTGAAATCGTGCGCTACCATTTTGGGGTTGCCGGTCGTGCCGGAGGTGAAATAAAGCAGCGAGGTGTCGCTGTTGCAGTTGGCCGCCTCCGGACGGGTGAACGGGGCGGCCGTTCCGATGCCGGACTGAAAGTCGCTCCACCCTTCGGGAACGACCGGTCCTATCGACACCCGGTGTTGCAGGGAGGGAGATGCGGCGGCCGCCCGGTCGATGTGGTCGATGACGAGCTCTTCACCGACGGCGACAATCATTTTGATGTCGGCGGCGTTGCACCGGAAGACAATGTCTTTTTCGGTGAGCAGGTGGGTGGCCGGAATGCATACGGCGCCCAGTTTGTGCAGGGCGATGATGGAGAACCAGAACTCGTATCTTCGTTTGAGGATGAGCATGACCATATCGCCGTGACCGATGCCCAGCGACTGGAAATAGGCGGCGGTTTTGTCGCTTTCCCGTTTGATGTCGGCAAAGGAGAAGTCGATATGCTCTCCTTTGTCGTTGGTCCAGCACATGGCTTTTTTGTCGGGGGCGATGCGGGCCCACTCATCGACTACATCGTATCCGAAATTGAAATTTTCGGGGATGTTTATATGGAAGTTCTGCATAAAGTCTTCCTGTGAGCAGAACGATGTTTGGCTGACGAATTTTTCTAACATAATTTTTAGGGCATTACGTTGGGTAACGGATGCTGTCAGATGATGATAGCGAGAAATTTCACCGGACGGCCGTCGAGGGCTTTCATGCCGTGCGGCCGGTTGGCGTCGAAATAGATGCTGTCGCCGGTTTCCAGTATCAGGTCGTTGTTCCCGATTTGCAACATGACCCGGCCTTCGAGTATCAGGTTGAATTCCTGTCCCGGATGGGTATTGAGGTGGATGGGCTGTGTTTCCCGGTCCGGCTCGACCGTGACGATAAACGGGTCGGCTTTGCGGTTCATGAAGCCGGCGGCCAGCGACTGGTATTTGTAGGCGCGGGAGCGTTCCACTGCCGCACCTTTCCCCTTGCGGGTAAGAAAATAGGCATTCATGTGGGGTTCGTCACCGAACATAAGCGCCGGGAGCTCCACGCCGTACCGGGCTCCGATGCGGTGCAGGGTGCTCACGGGGATGTCGGCCGTTCCGCTTTCGTATTGCCGGTAGGTTTCTTCGGACACTCCGCAAGTGTCGGCCATTTCCTGAACACTGATATTCAGGGCATCCCGCAATCCGACAAGCCGTTGGGCTATCTGTTTGAGCTGATTGTTCATCATTTTGTTTCTGTTTGGTTTTACAAAATTAAAAAAACAAGCCCTAAAAAACAAAGGAATGAAAGCGGAATCTCTCTTTTTTGTGCGATTTTGGTATTGTTAACAGACCTCATTCCCGGAAAAGAAAAAAGGTGCCGGGCGGGCACCTTTTTCGGAGAGGGTCGGGGTATTGTTATTTGGCCGAATGTTCTTTCAGTATTTTTCGGGCAAACTGCATCTCGGCTTTTTTATACAGATACAGCTTTTGCGGGGAGAGTATTTTTTTGAATTTTTCGAAATACTCTTTGTCGAGCAGTGCTTCCTGCAGCGGCAGGTCGTTGATGGCGGCCGCCGACTCGGCATATTCTTTATCGCTGACCGGTGTGTTCGGACGGGCGATGCGCCGCATCTCGGTGCGGACGGTCCGGTTCAGTTCGAATTTTTTGGATTGCAGTTCGTCGTACAGCGGGAAAAACTGTTTCTCTTCGGCGGGGGTCAGCCCGATTTCTTTTACCAGATAGGCTCTTTTTTCGGCTTTGAACTGTTCCAGCCGGTTGTTGGCCGTCGGGGCGTTCTGTGCGGCTGCCGGCAGCATCTGTGCCGTTGCCAGCAGGAATATGGCGATAGTTATAATCTGTTTCATGTTTTGAAATATTGAGGTTAGGGGTTATTCTTCGGCCAGATATTCATACAGGGCATAGTCGCTGATGTGCGTGTAATAGAGGTAATCGTCGGCATTGTCGTCGGCGGTTTCCGTCTGGGCTGTCGTTGTTCCTGCGCCGGTTCCGGCTGTGGGGACAAACGTTTTTACCAGCAGGGACATCCCGGCGAACATGGCGGCCATGTAGACCCAAACTTTACACCGCTGCCAGAGGGTCACCCTGACAGGTTCTTCTCTCTCGATGTCGGGCAGCTGGGCCATTACTTTTTCGGTCAGGCTGTCGAAATAGTTGTCGGGCAGTTTAAATCCGCTTTTGCGGTCGATTTGCTGCCATATGTCAGTTTCCTTTTTCATCATACATCGGTTAGACAGAAACGGGAATAAAAGGTTTAATGCTCTATCGATAAAAATTCTTCGATTTTTTTGACGGCATGGTGGTACGAGGCTTTCAGTGCGCCTACGGAGGTGCCCAGTATCTCTGAAATTTCTTCGTATTTCATGTCGTCGAAATATTTCATATTGAAAACCAGCCGCTGTTTTTCGGGCAGCCGCAGAATGGCTTTTTGCAGTTTCAGCTGCAAGTCGTCGCCGTCGAACCACGTGTCGGCCTCCAGTTTGTCGGCCAGAAACGAGTCATCGCTGTCTATCGAGATATTTTGCTCCTGCCGCTGCTTGCTCAGATAGGTCAGACTTTCGTTGATGGCGATGCGGTGCAGCCATGTCGAGAGACGGGCTTCGGCCCGGAAACAGGAGAGGTTGCTCCATGCTTTCAGAAAGGTATTCTGGAGCACGTCGTCGGCATCGTCGTGAGAAAGTACGATTTTCCGGATTTGCCAGTACAGGGGTTCGCTGTATCGGGCAACTATCTCGCTGAATGCCTTTCTGCATTGCTGCGGATTCTGAATTTGTTCGATAAGTTTGGCTTCGTCGAGCGGTTGTGTACCCATTGGTTCCCCGTAATATTATAGTTGAGACAAGATTCTTTAAAATAAGTCTTTTCGAGCGGTGGCTCTTTTACAGCGGACGAATTACGATAAAATATATGAAATATGCAAAAAATAGATGTTAGCTTTTGTGAATTGGACGGGAAAGTTTCGTTCCGTATCCCTTTTCAGGGTGCTGAAATATCACTACATGTGGGGATTGTCCGGTAATCTTTTTCTCTGTTACTTTGCATCCGGTAATTTATATATGAATATAGTATAGTGATGAAAAAAGGAGCGTTATTGTGTTTTCTTCTGGGTCTTCCGCTGGGCGGCTATGCCGCTTCCGACGGGGAACCGGCCGATACCTCGTTGGTTAAAAATTATTATTTACAGGAAATCGAGGTGGTTTCCAATCCCAAGTCGGAACTGAGACTGGCGGAGTTTCCCGGTTCGATATCGGTATTCGATACCCGCACCATCAACGATTACAAAATCGAGACCATGAAAAATCTTTCGGCCTTGTCGCCGAATTTGTATGTCCCCGATTACGGGTCGAAACTGATTTCTGCGGTTTATATTCGGGGTATCGGTTCCCGCATCAATTCGCCGGCGGTGGGTCTGTATGTCGACAACGTGCCCTATCTCGACAAAAGTTCGTTCGATTTCGATTTTCTGGACATCGAGAAAATCGAGGTGCTGAAAGGTCCGCAGGGGACGCTTTACGGCCGCAATACGATGGCCGGTCTGGTGAATGTGTACACCCAGTCTCCGTTCGAACGGCAGGGAACCAAAATACGGGCCGGATACGGAAATTACAATGTATTCAATGCCTCTGTCTCGCACCTTCACCGGATAAATGACAAAGTGGCCTTTTCCTTAGGGGGCCAGTATCGCAAGGATAACGGCAGTTTTACGAACAGCTATGACGGCTCCCGGTGTCTCTTTTCCGAAGTCATCGGCGGACGGGGACAGTTTCAGTTCCGCATCAATCCCCGCCTGAAGATAAATCTTTCGGCCGATTTCGAAAGCAGCATACAGGAGGGCTATCCTTACAGCGCCTATGACAAGGATACCCGGCAATGGGGCGATATCGCCTACAACGACCGGTCATCGTATGAGCGCACGCTCTCGACCAGCAGCCTGTTTTTGCAGTATCTGCACGACCGGTTCATCTTGAGTTCCACCACCGGCTACCAGTTCCTGAAAGACGATATGCACATGGATCAGGATTTTACGCCGCTTTCGGTGTTTACCTTGCAGCAGAAACAGCGGCAGAATGCCGTCACGCAGGAACTGGTGTTGAAGTCGCCCGTCGGGAAGCCGTTGCAGTGGGTGTCGGGATTTTTCGGGTTCTATTCCGGGTTGCGCACTCGGGGACCGGTCGATTTCAAGGAGGACGGCATCGCCTATCTGATAGAGGGGCAGACCAACTCCCAGCTGGCCGCTCTTCAGGAGCAGTTCCCCTCCATGCCGTCTCTGTCGCTCGCTGTCGACAACGCGAATCTCTATATCGACGGGGTGTATGATACGCCCTCCTACGGGCTGGCTCTGTTTCAGCAGCTCTCTTACGACGGCCTGTTCACCGACGGTCTTTCGGTGACGGCCGGTTTGCGGCTCGATTATGAGAATGCCCGCATCCGGCACCGGACGTTTGCCGATGAGGCGATGCATACCCGTGTGGTGATGAACATGGCCGGCCGGGAAATGAGCATCCCGCTGGATGATATCGATTTGGGTATCGAGGGCCGGGAGCAGATGGATATGTGGGAGCTGTCCCCCAAATTCGAACTGAAATACAAAATAGACCGTACCGCCTTTGTGTATGCTTCGGCAACGAGAGGCTACCGTTCGGGCGGGTACAATTTCCAGATGTTCTCCAACCTGATACAGACGCAGATGAAAACCGAAATCATGCAGGCCGCAGCCGGAATGATGCCGCCGACGGTGCAGATGCCCGATTTGTCGTCGGGCGGAGAGCTGCCGGTGCGTGATGTCATTTCCTATCATCCTGAACACAGCTGGAACTATGAAATCGGGGGGCATGCCTCTTTTTGGAACCGGCGGGTGAATGCCGACCTTTCGCTCTTTTACATCGATTGCCGCGACCAGCAGATTTCGGTGGTGAGCGGTTACGGGCGCATAACGAAAAATTCGGGCCGTTCGGCCAGCAAAGGGCTGGAGGCTTCTGTCCGGGTCGTTCCGACCGACAACCTGCAGTTCTCGGCCGCTTACGGATTTACCGATGCCCGCTTTGTGTCGAACAACGACGGAGAGGTCGATTACAAGAATAATTTCGTTCCGTTCACTCCCAGACACACCCTGTCGGTAACCGGCGGGTATTCCATTCCGGTGCGGCGGTCGTGGCTCGACACGGTCGATATCGCCCTGCAATATACCGGACAGGGGCCGGTTTACTGGACGGAGGCCAACGATGTATCCCAGCCCTTCTACGGGTTGTTGAACGGAAATGTATCTTTTACCAAAAAAAATGTAAGTGTGAGGTTATGGGGCAAAAACCTGTTGAATTGCCGGTATCAGGCTTTTTATTTTGAGGTGATGAATGCCCGGAATCTGAGTCGTGACAATGGTTTTGCCCAGCAGGGCCGACCCATCACGTTCGGGGCAGATATAACTGTTCGTTTCTGAGAAAAAACCAGCCTTGAAGTGAGAAAATAAAAATTAAATTGGTTTCTTTCAGAAAAAGAGTTATATTTGCACCGCTTTTGCCGGAGAGTGTGTGTCCGGCAAAAGCGGATTCTTTATTGGAGAGATGCTCGAGTGGTTGAAGAGGCACGCCTGGAAAGCGTGTAATCGCCTAAAGCGGTTCGGGGGTTCGAATCCCCCTCCCTCCGCAGAGCCGAAAGGGGTATGACAACATTCATGTCATACCCCTTTCCCGTTTTATCTTGTGTCCGGTATTCCGCCGGTTACGGGAAGAGTTCCTCTGTCAGGTTTTCGGGCCGGATGTTTTTAAGAACGACCCGTTTGTCCCGGTCGAGCAGGTAGAGGGTAGGCATCGAACGCAGCACAAAACTTTCGGTGTCGTAGATGCTGCCCTCGTTAATCCCTACGGTCCATGCCGCCGGCAGAGGAGCGACCGTCTCCTCCCACAACTCCCGGTCGTCGCCGGAGTAGACCGCCAGTATGTCAAGTGTTCCGGCCGTTACCGCCGCCGTTATGTCGGGGCTCTCTTTCAGCATGTCGAGCGTTTCCCGGCAGTGGTCGCAGTCGGGGTCGAAAAAGAGCAGCAGCAGCTGCTGCCGGACCGGTGTCCGGTACAGTGTGGCCGGGCTGCCCTCACGTGTCACGTAGTCGAAATCGGCGGCCGGCATGCCGGGCTGGTTCTTGCGCACGGCTTCCAGCTGGTAGCCGTATCGTATCCGGGAATAGTCGCTCAGTGCCGGTGAGTGAACCATCTGTTCCAGAAAAAGCTGGTAAAAGGGTTCCGATGCAAATGGCGAGGCCGTCTCGTAAAGATATTTTTCAGCGGTATCGGCCAGCAGGAGCGAGGCCATGCGGCTGCTTTCGGCCCGTTTCCACAACTGCCCGACGGCCGGTTTCAGAACGGTCGTGTCGCAGAGCGGGAAAAGGCTGACGAAATTGGCAAAGTTCTGCTCCATGAAATCCCGGTCTCCCGCCCGTCGGCTGTCTTTGAAATTCATGGCGTCCCAAAAGTGGGTGACGATGTATCCCGCCCGCTCGGCCGGCGTGCGCAGGGTGTCCGGAACAACGGGCAGGGGCAGTTCCTCTTTTTCGGGTCGGTCGGTGACGGGGGAGCGGAGGCCTTTGGCATAGGCTCCCTGTACGGCAAGACCTTCTGCTGCGGCGAGCAGGCAGAAGGCGAATATCGGTATGTAAATTTTCAGTTTCATGGTCTGTGCTGTTCCATCCGGCGCTGGCGACAGGCTGTTTGTGTGCGATTCCGAAGCCCTGTCGTTATCGTCCGGTTCAGTAAAGTAAGCCATTTATCTTGGGTTATGCAAATAAAATGAAAGTTTTTATCCCCCGTATATCCTTATGTGGGGATTTCGCCCCTTGCCGGATTTCAGCGAACCCGGATTTGAGACGGTAATGGACGAGGTTGAGGACGAGGTTGAGGGCGAGGTTGTGGACGAGGTAATGGACGAGGTAATGGACGAGGTTGTGGACGAGGTTTTCCCGTTGCATTATAATGTACGCGCGATTAAGACAAAGACTAAAGACAAAAATAATAAACTAAAGGGGAAACTTGCTGAAATAATCCCCGAAAGCGGAGGGAAGATTTCCGGTGCCGGAAAAGCATAAAAAAACGCTCCGTGTCTGAATCGAAGCGTTTTTCCGGAAAGTTGACCGGCGAACCGGTGCATGTCTATTCTACGGTAATGACCCCGCCGGCGGTATGGGCGACAAACTGGGGGGCATACTGGCACTGCAAGGTGGTGATGCCGTTCCCGTAAGTGCCGCTCCGGTCGATACGCACCGGATAGGTGAACAGGTACGTTCCTTTGGGAAGGCTCTCGAAAAAGAACCGGGTGGCCGCATCGCCGTTCTCTTGCAGGTAGCTTGTTTTTTCGCTCCATTTGTATTGCGACAGCTGTTCGACCGGTTCGAAACAGGCGGCCCGCTGGTCGGTCAGGCAGACGAAATCGAGGTCTTGGCCGGTTTTGACGATTAACCGGACTTCGACGAGGTCGCCCGTGTGCAGGGTCGTGGTGTTTACCGGAACATATTCGATGCCGTCGGGGGTCGTTTTGCCGACCCGGAGCTGTTTTTCGACCGACAGGCCGGGCACCTCCGATTTCCCGATGTGGAGAGGGCTGTCGAAATATTGCCAGTAGAGTGCGCCCGATGCGGGTTGCCGGCTGTCCCGCCGTACGGTCACCTTGCCGGATTCGCTGTCGATTTCTTTTCCCTGCCGGGTATACCGGACATATCCGGTAATTCTGTCGTCCGGTGTGACGGGCAGCTCTTCATTGCCCCACCGGAGGTGCAGGGTGCCGTTGTCTGTTATCCATGAGGTGCCGGTGCGGAGCAGGATGTCGATGGCATCGACCGTCGAGGGCACGCTGCCCCAGTTCTGCGTAAGTTTCTGCTGCAAGAGCCAGACTTTCATCCGGTCCAGTTCTGTGGTGTCAGGAGTCACTTCGGCAAATGCCGTCATCAAGGCGGTATGCACCTGTATGGCGTTGGTGCGGCTGCTCCGGTAAGAGCGGTTGTTCTGCCAGAACATCCCGTTTTCGGCCGTGACGGTGGCCTGTTCCCGCAGGGAGCGGATGACCTGCCGGGCGTCGTCGGGGAATCCGTAGCGGTACAGGATTACGGCGGACAGCGCTTTCTCGTACAGGGCGAGTTTCGGCCATTCCTTGCGCAGGGCGGCCGTCATTTCCCGGTGGGCGGCGAGGGTTTCGCCGGTCAGCGGAATGTCCCGGTAATGGCTGCGGACAAACAGGTAATACAGCTGGCTGTTCAGGTTGCGGGGTGTCGTGGCGGCGATGCGGTCGGCATAGGCCAGTGCCCGGAGCTGCATCCGGGCGATGCGGTTGTCTGTGTTGCTCCATCCGCCGTCTGTGAGCCGTTTGAGACCGTACAGTATCCGGAGGGTAATGAACGGGTTGGCCGGCGACTGCGGCGTCCAGCTCCATCCGCCGTCGCTGTTTTGCAGCTGTTGCAGTTTTTTCAGGGCCTCGTCCTGCAGGGCTTCCGTCCGGTTGGTGTCGAACAGCCGGGCCAGCTGCCGCATCTGTTCGGTCTGGTTCCGGGCTTCGAGCACCCATGCTGTTTCGGCCAGCAGCACCGATTTGAGTTCGGGATTTTTCTCCAGCCGGGAGCGGAGGGTTTCGGCGGCGGGATTCCCCTCGTTCCATTGCCGCAGGGCTGAGGCGATTTGCGGGTGTGCACGGGCGATGCCGGCCGCCAGCGTGTTGGTGTAATAGGCGGCAAAAATGCGGGTGGCGTCGTTCTCGGTGATTTCGGTCAGCGCCGGCAAGGCTTGTACGGCATACCAGATGGGATTGGCCGAGTATTCGAGCGTCATGCGGTAGTTTTGCCGGGTCCGGGAGGGGGTATCGGTGAAAGCGCGCATCTCGACCTTTTTTTCGGTTTCTCCTTCGTTCAGGGAGAAACGCAGCGCTTCGGTAACCTGTATTTTTTCGGGCAATACCGGCAGCCAGTGCTGTTCTCCATCGGAACAGCAGGCGGTGACTGCCTGTACACGCACTCCGGCCAGGTCGCTCTCTTCAGGGGCGGTAAACGGGAAAATGACGGTTTTGGATTCGCCCGGTCCCAAGACAAAGGCTTGCGCATCCTGCTGGAGCACCGTGTCTGTGGCGGGGTCGAACAGTTCGAACCGGAGCGTGCCTTCCTGTAAGGAATCGCCGCTGTTTTCGACGCTTGCCGCCAGTGTCGTTCGGTCGCCCTGCCGTACAAATCGGGGTACGTTGGGGCTGACCATCAGCGTCTTGCTGCTGACAGCCGTCCGCTTCTCGACCCGGTACTGAAGCTGCCGGGTGAAAGCCAGCGCCAGGAACTGCCACCGGGTGTTCGAATCGGGAACGGTAAACCGGACGGAGACCTCTCCGTTGTCGTCGGTTTGCAGGCGGGGGTAGAAAAAGGCGGTCTCGCTGAAGTTCTGCCGGTAGGCAGCCGGCATCGGGGCCGGTGCTTCTCCGGCATCGGCTGTTTCGGCGATGCTCTCTTCCATGACGGCATCGGCGGTGACGCTGCTTTTCATCCTCAGCATGCTGTTCATCTGTATGCCTCCGGCCGCTGTGCCGTACAGACGGGGCTGGGGGAGGATATGTCCGGTGCCGCTGTCCCGGTAGAGAACGGAGAAGGGTACCTTCAGCAAGTCGTAGCAGTATATTCCGGCGGCCGGAATGTAAGGGTAGGCGTGGTATTTCGCCGTCCGGAAACCGAAGGTGTCGGCCCCTGCCTGCCAGTGGATGGGGCGACCGGTAAAAAGGGCGGGGGCGAAATGCCAGTCGTGCGGCCGCAGGTCGTTGAGCGAGGCATCGAACATTTCGCTGACAAACCGGGCTGAAACCGGCTGGCCCGACGCATCTTTGACCGTGAACGTCCACTCTTCCCGCTCACCCGGAGTCATCCGGTCCCGGAACGTGCCGGCGGTAATCTGCAACAAGGGGGAGGGCTGTTCCCGTTCGATGGCTATCTGCCGGGAATAGACCTGACCCTCTTTGATGAACAGCAGGGAGAGGGTCAGGTCGTCACGGTAGCTCTCTTTGTAAGGTATGTCGATGGTTTTTACCCGGTTGCTTATTTTCATCCGGCGGGTTTCCAGGAGTCGGGTCCCCTCGTACAGCCGGACGAGGAGGTAGGTGTCCTCGAACGATGTTCCGTAAACGATGTGTGCCGTTTCTCCCGGCCGGACCGTGTATTTTTCACAGGGAATCCATTCGGTGACATGAACCGGCAGTTTTTTGTCGCGGGGCGAATAGAGGACGAAATCGGCCTGGCTGCTGATGATTTTTCCCTGCGGGTCGACTGCCTGAACCAGCAGCCGGTAGGCACCGGACGGCAGCTGTTCCCAGCGGGCCGAGTCGGGAATGGTTGCGGCGGTAAATTCCTGTTGTGTTATCTGGGAGTGTATCTTGTTCTGATGGAGCTGGTAAATTTCCTGCGGGGTTTCGGACGGATAGAGCGAATACAGGATATACCGGCACTCGACAGGAGTGCCTGACGGCCGGCTGTCGGTGACTTGTATGCCGAGCGGTACGGGCCGTGTACGGTCGATGAGGTCGGGCAGGCTCACCGATACGCTGACCGGGCTGTCGCTCACCGGCAGGGTGTATGCGGTTTCCTGCGTCTCGCCGTTGGGGGCGGTGACGGTGACCTCTATCCGGTAGTTGTAGCCGAAGCCCGTACTGAATGCGTCTTCTTCGGGTTTCTGCGGTGTAAACTGTATGGTAAAACCTCCTTTTTCGTCGGTCAGCAGCGTGCCTTCGGCCACTTGCTGCCGGGAGGCTGCTCCCCGCCGGAACCAGTCGGGCAGACGGAGGATGCGGTATTCGGTGCGGGCTCCGGAGAGCGGAGTTCCCGAATAACGGGAAACCTGCCCTTTGACGGATGCGGTCTGTCCGAATCCGGCCGTTTCGGGTGTTTCCCTGAAGTCGATGCGGAACGTGGGCCGCTTGTATTCGGCTATTTCGAAAGAGATGGCCGATGAGGTGCGGGCGGTGCGGGCATCGATAGACATCCAGCCCGATGTGATGTTGTCGGGGAGGGTAAATTCTCCCGAAAAAGCGCCGAACCCGTCGGTGGTTACTTCTCTGGCTGAAAGCGGTTCGCCCCAGCGGGAGAGCGACAGGCTGACGGTTTCGCCGGGCAGCACCTGGCGGGACTCTTTTCCGAGCCGGTAACAGATGCCGGTGAACTGCACGGTTTGTCCGGGCCGATAGAGACTGCGGTCGGTAAAGAGGGCCAGATGGACCTCTTCGGGGGTGTATTCTTCTTCGGGATAGGAGCGGAACGAGAGCGGACAGGTGTCGTTGCGCAGGACAATCCGGTAGCGGAGTGTTTCCGGCGTGTCGATGTCGACCGTCCCGTTTTTGTCGGTCCGGTAATCGCCGAGATATTCGAGCGAGTCGTTCCGCTGGTAGCTGTACAACTGTACGGATGCTTTGGAGAGGGGTTTGCCGCTCCGGGCATCGGCCACGAAAATCGTCTGTTTTTCACCGACACGGGAGAACGCCGACATCAGCCGGGTGACATGCACGGCGGTACAGGCCGAGTCGGCCGGAGACGAGAGCGAACGGGCTTTGACCATGTAGCGTCCCGGCGCTAAGGCGGGAAGCGGAATCCGGGTCTGCCGTTCTATGGGGGTACAGGTGTCGGACAGGTGTCTTCCGGCTTCGTAAACCGGCTGTCCGGCAGGATAAGTGGCGACGGGTTCATAACGGGCCGGTTCGGCTTTGCCCGCCGGGATGCGGTATATCTGTAGCCGGATGTCGTCGAGATTGCGCCACGTGACCCGGAGCGAGTCTTTCCCGTCGGGGTAGATGACGGCCGGCGCCTGAACGGACAGGAACGGTTGTTCGATGGCTTCGACGGCTTTGCGCAAATCGGCGCTTCGGACGGCTTGCGGCCACATTTCCAGCCGTTTCTTGCTGTCGGCCAGCAGGCCGGTTATCCGTTCCCGGAGGAGCGAATCGGATTCGTTGTACATGTAGCCGACGAGCAGCCGGGCCGCTATTTCGACAGATTCGGGCGATGTGGCATATCGCTCCAGTTGTTGAAGGAGAGCTTCGGTGTACCGGGCCGAACCGTCCGGAACCCGTGCGGCGGCAAAGGCGAGGCGGTCGAGGTCGGTTACCAGGAACGCCGGAGAGAGCGGGTCGTTGCCGTGAAAGCGCAGCAGCTGCCGGTAGATGTCGAGAATGCGGCAGTCGGGGGTTTCACAGCCGGAGGCGGCTTCCTGCATAAACTCCTGTGCGGGAGCCAGTGCCGAACGGAGACGGGATGGACTGGCCGGCGAAAAACCGGAAAACGGCAGTGCCCGATAGATGTCGATAGCCCGTCCGGCCAGAAAATCGAACAGTGTGGGGCGCAGCTGCCGGGAGTCGTCTCCGAAAGTGATGACGGCCCGGAATGTCTCGACCAGTGTTTGCTGCAGCGTCCCGGCCGGGAGAAGCGACTGCACCAGCAGCGAGTCGATTTTGCGGGTGAAAAGTCCGGCGTCCCATTCCCGTATGTCGGCCGGTGCGTCCGGCTGCCGGCTTCGTTTCTCGTAAATATAGGCGTCGTCGATGTAGGCGTTGAGATAGAGCTCGGCCAGCAGGGAGTTGAGCAGGGCTTTTTCGGCGGACTGCGATACGGTCCGGGTGAATTTTTCTATCCGGGCCAGCTGGGCGGGAAAACTGTCCTGTGAGATGTACAGCTGGCTGTCCATGCGGCCAATCAGATGGCGGATTACCTGTGGCGTGTCGTTGATTTCCAGCGCTTTTTGCAGTAATTCGCTGTCTCTCTGCATCATGGTTGCGGGTTGAACCCTCCGAACCGAATCTTCGGCGTTGAAGAGCGGACGGGCTGTCCGGGACTGGGCCGAAAGCCGGTGAAACGGAACGACAGCGAGAAAAAAGAAGAGTGCTATATGGGAAAAACGGATTGTTTTCATTATGGATAAATTTGAACGGTTGCGGGGTAAATATAAACGGAAACAAATGTAATGAAAAAACGGCAATCCGCAATCGGACGCCCGGTAAAGTGCCGACGGGTTCCGGTCTGTTTTCGAATATATAATAAAAAATATACTCATTTTCTTCGGTTTGTGGGTTGGTATTTGATAAAAAAATATTATCTTTGAAGCGCATACGTATTATACCCGTGTTATAATCGTTCTATTGAGACTAAACCTAATTATTTAAGAAAGTGGATAAAAGTTATTTTTCGTTTGACGCTTCCGTCCGTATTTTACTTTTTTCGTTTTTATTGTTTTCGGGGTATTCGTGTATCGATAACCGGTATGACCTGAACAAAGACATCTCTACCAATGTGGGGATGGACGGGGAACTGGGTTTCCCGCTGGGTGAAACCGAAGAAAAGGCTTTGCGGGACCTGTTGAGTCCGGGCGATATCGCCGATCTGGATACGACCGACGGGGCATACGGTATTCACAAACAGGATGTGATAACGGCCAGTATCGACAAATTTTCCGATATATCGTCGATTAATGAGATTCTGGCGTATACCGAAGAATTCGATATTACGTTTAAAAACATTACGCTGGACCCGATCCAGATTGCCGGTGACTCGTGGAATATCGCTTTGAGCAAAAATTCCGTGAATATTCCGGAAATCGCCTTCTCGTTCAAAGATTCCAATTCGGATTTGTCGGTCAGTCAGGACATCCCGGCAACCCCTTCGGGTATTCCTGTCTCCTTGCCGGTGACCCTGTCGCCCCAGCCGGCCAGTTTCACGATTGCGCCGTTTGACTGTCCGGACGGCATCTCTTCGATTTCTTCGCTGAAGTTCAACGGAACGAACAATGCGGCAATCGTGTGGGATTTGTCGGCCCTGCAACAGGAACTGTCCCTTTCCGACGGCTCAGTGACCGCCGCCGATTTTCAGATTAATTTCCCGTCGGGGTTTGTGCTGTCTAATCCGTCCATAGGAGAGGCTGAGGGCAATAAGCTGATATTGAAGAAAGGCGAAACACTGGTGTTCGGGAAGAATACGATAAACTTTACCATATCGGAATATAACCGGAAATTTGAGAGACAGGGCAGCCAGATGGGCGGTGTCGAGGAGAGTATCACGTTCGGCTCCGGAAATGACAACAGCCTGTCGATAGTGGTATCGGGTGTCACCTCCGGTATTTCGGCGGGGTATCATCAGCTTTCGATGCCTTTGACGCTCTCCAGTTCGTTGGTTGTCGGGGATATGAATCTGACCATAGACAACCTGAATTTCGATTTCGAGGGTCTTAACGTGACCAACGACCCCATCAAGGTGACGGGTATTCATAATCTGGTGGACCGCATCGATGAAATCGATTTTGTTGAAAATACGGTGCTGACGGTGGAGTCGTCTCCTCTCGATTTGGGCGGTTTGACGCTGACCGGAGGCAATATCTACATCGATTTCTCTTCTAAATTCGTATTTGACGAGTCCAACTCCAACTGGTGGGAGAATGGCCGTCTGATTATTACTCCGGCAGAACTGAAGAGCGGATTCAGCAAACCGCTGACGGTTCTGGCGATGGATTTGTCGGCGGTGGAATTGCATAAAGAGGTTGATGCGGATACCAAATGGTTCGAGTTTGAGCCGGAAGTTATCGTGAGCCCGGCTGCTCTTTCGGTCAGCGGCGAAACGATGTATTCCCGGCTGAAAACGTTCCAGAACAGCGAGATGCAGCTGACCATACCGCCTACTGTCTTTGCGATAGAGGACGGTGAATGTAAAACGGATGTCTACACGACCAGAATGGATGAGACCGCCGAATTCGATGTCGTGGATGTCGACATTCCCGACGAGATAAAGAACTTGGGCTGGATACACTTTAAGGAGCCGAGAAAAGTAAAAATGGAGATTACAATCGACGGAATCCCGACGACTGCCAGCGATTTGTATTTCCAGACGGTGTATCTGGATTTCCCCGATTTCCTGGAGCTGTCGGAGAATGGTACGCCGCTGCCTCTGTATCAGGATGAAGACGGCAAACAGTACTGCCGGTTGGAACTGTCGGGAAAAGAGGGCCTGTTTGCGGTGCAGGGTGCCTCCCGTTACTGGTCGAACGACGAACGCCTCTCTATTTCGGGCCTGGATCTGACCAAAGTCGAGAACCTGAAGATAGAGAACGGGAAAATGTCATTTTCTGAATCGGCCAAAGTAAACGGTGTGGTGGTACTGGACAAAAGTACGCTTGAACTCAGCGATCTGAACGGCCGGGTTATTCATGGACAGGCGAGTGTCGCCGTAGAAGATAAAACGGAAATCGGTGTCGTGGCCGGCGAGATAAGCGACAATGCCGTGAAAAATCTCGATTTGCATACCACCATCGATTTGGGTGACTTGGGAGAATATCTGGGCGAAGGTTCCAAATTGTATCTGCCCCGTGTGAATTTCAAGATGCAGGCGTCCAATCCGCTGGGCGTGGGCGTAGACTGTGATTTGGTATTCACGCCGTACAAGGGCGGCCGTGCCGTTGAACCGCAGTCGGTGCAGATTGCTGTCGGAGCCTATGACAACGTGGAGGATATCGAAAATACCGGTATTACGAATCTGATGATTGTGGGCAAAGAGTATCCGGCGGACGCTCCGGCTCCGGAGGGATATGAGAAGGTGGTTTTTGACGGATTGTCGAAAGTGCTGGAGGATATTCCCGACAGTATCGTTATCGAAGCCAAACCCCAGATTCAGGCTCCGAAACCGGGTGAGTGGCATACGGTCAATCTGGGTCGGGACGACAACGATATAACGTTTGCTTACGAAGTCGGCGTTCCGTTCGCTCTGGGTGAAGGCATCCAGATTGTTTACCGGGACACCATCGCCGATATACAGAAAGACCTGGACGGTATTTTCGACAAAGTGTCGGCAAAGGAAATTATTCTGAATGTGAAAGTGACCAACGGTATTCCCTTGAACCTCAAATTGGAGCTGACCCCGCTGGGTCCCGATTCGAAAAAACCGCTCGAAGGGCTTAAGGTGCTCTTCAACGACGACAGCAAAGGCAATATCGCCGCCGGTTCCTATAATTTCGAGACACAGCAGACCGCTCCGGCCGTATCGGTGATTCAGATACGCATCGTGGATGAGACGCCGAAGTCGACGGCTTTGCGCCAGCTCGACGGCCTGGATTTGCGGCTGGAGGGCGGACTCGGTGACAACGAAGGTACCGAAGGCGGTATCCCCTTGAAACCCAGCCAGTCGATTAAGGTGAAAGTGGGTGCGAAGATAAAAGGCCTGGAAGCCGATATAGATAATTTTTAATGTGGAATGAAAATAAGTCGATATAGAATGAAAAGCAGAATTATAGCGTTGATTATCGGGTGTGCGGTCGCTGTCGGTGTTTCGGCCGAAACGCTTCACTCCTCGTATTTCCTCGAAAGAATGCCTTATCGTTACCGTCTCAATCCGGCATTGATTAATGATTACGGATATCTGAGTTTCCCGGTGTTGGGGGATATCTCTTTCGGGGTGAATTCGAATCTGTCTCTGTCGAGATTTCTCTTTCCGCAGGGCGACGGCCTGGTTACCGGACTCCATCCGAGCATCTCGTCCGACAAGTTTTTGGGCGGATTGAAAAAGAAGAACACTCTGGGCATGGATTTCGATTTGACCCTGCTCTCGTTCGGATTCTTTGCGTTTAACGGTTACAATACGTTCGACCTTTCGTTTAAATCGAGTACGAGCATGTATTTGCCCAAAGATATTTTTACGTTCCTGAAGACCGGACAGGGCAAGACCGGTGCGGCTGAATACAATTTCGGCAACATCGCCCTGCAAAGCAATAATTATGCTGAACTGGCTCTGGGACATGCCCGGCACTGGAACGACCGTCTCGATGTGGGCGCCCGGTTGAAATTCCTTATCGGAGGGGCCAATATCGATGCCCGGATAGACAAGATGAATCTGTCGCTGAGCGATGAAGCCTGGCGCATCAGAAGTCATGGATATGCCAATGTGTCGGTGGCCGGACTTTCGTTGAAACAGAATGCCAAAGGCGAGATTTCGGGCTTCGATCTCGATTCGCCGGGACTGGGCGGTTTCGGTATGGGAGTCGATTTGGGGGCCACCTACCGGTTGCTGGATAACTTGACCTTGTCGATGGCGGTGACCGATCTGGGCTTTATCCACTGGAGTCAGAACGTCAGAGGCGAAACCCCCGACGGTGCTTTCGATTTCGAAGGGTTCCAACATCTCGGTGCGAAAGATGACGACGAGGGCAACAATGCCTTCGATGATGAACTGGATCAGATAAAGGATGATTTGAGCGCTTTGATGAAGTTCCGGCAGGTCGATGCGTCTTCCCGCAGTACGATGCTGCGCACTACGCTCAATATCGGTGCCGAATATGGTGTGCTGAACAATAAGATTTCGTTCGGCTTGTTGTGGTCGACCCGTTTCTCGTCTATCAAAACCCGCACGGAGCTGATGGCGACGGCCAATTTCCGTCCGGCCAAGTGTTTTATGGCGACACTCAACGGTTCGGTGTCGAATACCGGCTGTTCGTGGGGCGCATTGCTCAATCTTTGCCCGAAAGGATTTAACTTCTTTGTAGGAACAGACTATACGATAACGAAACTTTCTCCGCAGTTTATTCCGGTCAAACGTCCGAACCTGAGTGTGAGTCTCGGTATCAATTTCCTGTTTGGCAGTGACCCCCGACTGAAAAACCGTACGGTTTACAATCCGGTTCCGGCCTATTGACGGCCCGCCGGTCGGCTTTGCAGATTCCCGGCCGGTTTATCCGGCGGAACAGCATAAAAAAAGAGAGCTTGAAAGGCTCTCTTTTTTTGTCATATGAAAAAACAGCGTTTATTTTTTGTAGCGTTTGTTGAGCAGGTCGACGATTTCGTTGGTAATGTCGTATGCTGAATCGATATACAGCACGCCGATGTTGTTCAGAATAACTTCGTATTTTTTGTCCTGGTTGTATTCTTTGATGAAGTTCATCACCGAGTCATTGACCTGTGCATTCATTTTGTCGGCTTCCTGTACCATTTCGTTTTCGAGCCGTTGCTGGAGAAGTTGCAGGTCCTGTTGTTTTTTCAGCAGCCGCTGCTGTTCCTGTTCGAACCGGTCTTGCGAAAGGAAGGCATTGTTCTGGTATTTGCGCTGAAAGTCGGCCCCGTCTTTTTCCAGTTCGCGCGCTTTCTCATTGAGTGTGGCCCGTGCATTTTCTTCCCGGCGGAGGAGTTTTTCGTTAACATCTTTGGCAAATTCGTATTTTATCAGCAGGGAATCGACGCGGATATAGGCAATCGGCAGCCGTTCCGATACTGTTTTGCTTTCGGCCGGAGTGTTTTCGGCGTTCTTGGCCGGTTCGTTGTTGTTATTTTGGCACTGAATGCACAGCAGGGCAACCGCAAGAGCCAAAACAGCGGGCATGAATCTGGTAGCAGTTTTCATAATTTTCTTGTTTTATCTGATATTTATTAAATTATTTCCGTCTTACATGGACTTACGACTTTTTCTGATGCCGGCCGGAAACTCATTTTCCATACTTTTGGCACAGGAAATCCCCCGTTTTTTCATCGCTTCGTTCGAGGCGATGTGTCCGTCAGGGAAGCGTCCGTTTTTAACGAATATCACTTTTACTCCCAAAAGAATAAAAGCGAGGGCAACAAACCCTGCCGTTAAAAGTATCGTATGCCACATTTTGACTATATTTGTAGTGCAAATATAAAAATAAACTCTGATTTAACGGTTTTGCGATTTTATTTTTGATAGTTATATCGCAAATGAGCTTTAAATTTAACACAAATTTATATACGGAGTTTATGGGCAGTATGGTTAATCTGATAAATAAACTGGAATAATGGAACTGAAAGAACTGAAACCGGAACTTATCTGGCGCTATTTCGATGAAATAACGCAGGTACCCCGTCCCTCGAAAAAAGAGGAGAAAATACGGGCCTATCTGAAAAATTTTGCAGCGGAGCACCGTCTGGAGGTGAAAGAGGATGCGACCGGCAATGTGTTGATTACGAAACCTGCGACGGAGGGATGCGAGGCGGCTCCGGCCGTTATCCTGCAGTCGCACATGGACATGGTGTGCGAAAAGAACAACGCCACACAGCACGATTTCGAAAACGACCCCATCGAGGCGTATATCGACGGGGAGTGGGTCCGGGCCAACGGAACGACACTGGGTGCCGACAACGGCATCGGGATGGCCGCAACGCTGGCCGTACTGGCTTCGGAGAATTTGCGGCACGGGAAAATCGAGGGGCTGTTTACCGTCGATGAGGAGACCGGGCTGACCGGTGCTTACGGGATACAGCCGGGATTCCTGACCGGAGACTGTCTGCTGAATCTGGATTCGGAAGACGAGGCCGAAATTTTTATCGGCTGTGCGGGCGGTATCGATACGACGGCGGTATTCTCTTACCGGCCGGACGACATTCCCGAAAATTATTTCTTTATGCGTATCTCGGTCGGCAACCTCAAAGGGGGGCACTCCGGCGGAGACATCCATAAAGGACTGGGAAATGCCAACAAGATTCTGACCCGTTTCCTCTGTGCCGCCGCCGAAAAATGGACGTTGCGGCTTTGCCATATCGACGGGGGCAATCTGCGGAATGCCATTCCTCGCGAAGCATCGGCCGTCATTGGTGTTCCGGCTGCGGATAAAGAGGAGGTACGGGCCGAATTCAACCGCTTTATCGCTGTCATTGAGAATGAGCTTGGCGATGTGGAACCGGATATGCAGCTGGTCATGACTTCGGAGGAGAAACCGGCCTGCTGCATCGACCGGGAAACGACTTTTGCCCTGATACAATCGCTCAATGCCTGTCCGCACGGTGTGATTGCCATGAGCCGGGCCATTCCCGGTCTGGTGGAGACGTCGACCAATCTGGCGTCGGTCAAAATGATGCCGGACAACCGGATTCTGGTTACGACCAGCCAGCGGAGCTCGACGGAATCGCTCAAGAGAGAGATTGCCAGCCGGGTGGAGAGCGTGTTTG
The DNA here is from genome assembly GCA_022511245.1 of Coprobacter sp. Classification (GTDB taxonomy): domain Bacteria; phylum Bacteroidota; class Bacteroidia; order Bacteroidales; family Coprobacteraceae; genus Coprobacter. The sequence continues at coordinate 45,602 of JAFLRV010000001.1, read as the reverse complement.
TGCTGGCCGGAGCCGAAGTGTCGCACGGAGACGGGTATCCGGGCTGGAAACCCAATCTCGATTCGTCTCTGTTGAAAATCGCCCAGAAGGCTTACGAGGAGCTGTACGGTATCACTCCTGCGGTCAAGGCGATACATGCGGGGCTGGAATGCGGTCTGTTTCTGGAGAAATATCCGCATCTGGACATGATTTCTTTCGGTCCTACGCTGCGGGGTGTCCACTCTCCCGATGAAAAGATGCATATCCCGGCGGTGGAAAAATTCTGGAATCATCTGGAACTGATTCTCCGAAAGGTCGCCGACACGAGGAAATAAAAAACGGATACAATTAAAAACGGCAGTCTAAGTGAGAACAAGACTGCCGTTTCCGTATTATAAGTGTGTGTGTGGTTAAAAGGGGCCTCACGGCTTTATCTTTATCGAATTGATATCAAAACTAACAAAAGATTAATTGAGTTGCAAAGTTAACTTATTTTTTGGAGTAAAAAAATAAAAGCGTAAATAAATAGATATATTTTTACGTTCTAATCTCTTTTTTTCTCCTTTTTGGGCCTATTTTTCCTTTTCTTCGCTTTTTTCCGCTTTCGGACCGTTCTCTTTTTTCAGTTCCGGATAGCTGATGCGGGTATGATACATCGTTTTCAGTTTCTCGATAAATGTCTGTTTTATTTTTTCTACGTCCTGAAAGCTGATGGGGGCGTCTTTCATCAGTCCGTCGGCAATTTGTCCGTCGATGATGTTGTTTACCAGGCTGGCGATGGATTCGGCGGTATACTCTTTCAGACTGCGGGAGGCGGCCTCGACCGAATCGGCCATCATCAGTATCGCCGTCTCTTTGGTGAAGGGATTGGGGCCGGGATAGGTAAATACGCTTTCATCGATTTCGGCATCGGGGAACTCGTTTTTGTACGAATTATAGAAAAATTTGGTTTTGCCTTTCCCGTGATGAGTGGCAATGAAGTCTTTAATCGCTTGGGGAAGCATCTCTTTGTCGGCCGCTTTCATGCCGTCTTTGACATGCTGGATGATAATCTGTGCGCTTTGCGGGTAGGAGAGGGATTGATGCGGATTCACTCCCGACTGGTTTTCGGTGAAAAACGCCGGATTGGAGAGTTTGCCGATGTCGTGGTAAAGGGCTCCGGTTCGAACCAGCTGGGCATTGGCTCCTATTTTGATGGCGGCTTCGGCGGCCAGGTTGGATACTTGCATCGAGTGCTGGAAGGTGCCCGGACAGACTTCGGACAGCTGCCGCAGAATAGAGGAGTTGATGTCGGACAGTTCGACCAGCGTTACATTGGAAATGAATCCGAATGTTTTTTCAAGCAGGTAGATGAGCAGATAGGCCAGCAGCAACAGCACGGAACTGCCCCCGAAATAGGCGAACATATTCCAGTTGATTTTGGTCCAGTCTCCTTCTGTGAGCAGTGTATATCCCGAATAGGAAACGGCATAGGCCAGGAATACGAAAATGACGCAGCGCACCAGCTGGGAGCGTTTGACCAGTTCGTTCAGGGTGTCTATCGCCGTCATTCCGATAATGATTTGCAGGAAGATAAATTCCATCGGGAACGGGGCGGCGAAAGCGCACAGCAGCACGGTAACCAGATGGGTGTAGAGGGCTGTGCGGGAGTCGATGAAGGTGACCACGATGATGGGCAGGATGGCAAACGGTACGATATAGATGCCGAGCACTCTTAACCGGCTGGTGAAAAAGGCGGTCAGGGTTACGGCCACAATCATCAGCAGCAGGAATCCCAGCCGGCGGCCGTCGTTGAATATCTTCGGCCGGAAGAGGGCCAGATACAGGAAGAAGAACCCGAACAGACAGATGACGACAATGGATTTTCCCAGCAGGGCAATTTCCTGCCGGTCGAGATTGGCCGATTTTTTCAGTGTTACGGTTTCCAGCGATTTCAGTATCTGATAGGTGTACGGCGATACAATCTCTCCCCGATCGATGATTTTCTCTCCGGCCTGTATCACTTTGGAGGAGGGGGATATTTTGCGGAGCCGGTTGTCCCGCGCCTGTTGGGTATAGTGTTCGTCAAACGTCAGGTTCTCGACCAGAAAATTGTTCAGGTTGCAGTCGTGTGCGATGCTGCGGCTCCCTTCGTCGGGCAGCTTCTCGATGATTTTCTCGTATGCCATGCGGGGAGACGATAGCTCTGAAAGGAGATAGGTCCTCGATTTCTGGTTTTCCAGCACCCGTATCGACGGGGTCTGCTCTTTCAGCATCCGTTCGTAGTCGGCGGTGGAGACGATACCCTGCTGGTAGACCGCTTCTATCTCTTTTTGTAAAAAGAGGTAGAGGTAGGACGGCAGTTTTTCACGCAGCGAGGTGCGGTAGGCCGTTTCGAGACTCTCCAGCTGTCTGGCTCCCATGTTGGGGTCGATGCGGTAGAACGGCTGGAAATCTTTTAAAATGCTGTCTTTCTCGCTTTGGAGTTGGGCTTCGCTCTTGTACATGGGGAAGTCGAACGGTGCTGTCAGCAGCCCGTATCTCCAAGGTTGTCCCTCCTGAAAATGGTACCGGAATTTTCCTTCTCCGGGAAAAAAATAGACGGTTAATGATACGGCCGCAATAAAAAATATCGACTGAAAAATCGTTTGTCGTGAAAAGAACGCTTTTATTTTTCTGGATGCCATACGTTTGTTCTGTTATGGGTTATATTTCAGGTTCGAATCAGTTTACGATGCGTATCGCTGATTTTACCTCACTTATCTTTTTGATGTTTTCACACATTCGTTCGACGTCTTTGATGTTGTGCACCAGTACGCTCAGCGTGCCCTTGAACAGCCCGTGTTCGGTTTCGATGTTGAGCCGGCGTATGTTCACGGCCAGTTCGTCGGAGATGATTCGGGTAATCTGGTTGAGTATGCCGACTTTGTCGATACCGGTAATTTCGATGGTTACCGGGAACGCTTCGATAATGTTGTCGGCCCATTGAGTCGAAACCAGCCGGGAGCCGAAGCTGCTTTTCAGCCGCATGGCTACCGGACAGGAGCGTTTGTGCACGATGACCTGCTCGTGTTCGTTGATGTATCCCAGTACGTCATCGCCGGGAATCGGGTTGCAGCAGGAGGCGATGCGGTAGTTTTTTTCTATGCCGTCATCCTGCAGGATATAGGTTGTTTTCCGGTCGATTTTAGTCGCCGGATTCTCCCGTTTTTTGTCGGATGCGTTCGATTTGTGGCTGCCGCCGAACGGCATGCGCAGGTATTTCATGAAGACATTCTGCCCTTTGTCCTTGAATATCTTCTTGGTATTGTCGTTCAAGGTAATTTCGTTGGCCCCCAGACGGTAGAACAGCGTCTCTTTCTTGTCTATCTTATAGTGGTTGAGCAGCTTGTCGATGTTCCGCAGGCTGTCGTCGAGTCCGTTTTCCTGTAAAAAAGTCCGGTAGAGCTCCTCCCCCTTGAGGGCCACCTGTCTCCGCTCTTTCCGCAAAGCGGCGATTAGCCGGGTCTTGGCTTTGGCGGTGGTGATAAAGTTTATCCACTCCGGTTTGGGCGACTGGGATTTGGAGGTCAGAATCTCCACCTGGTCTCCGCTTTGCAGCTTCTGGCTGATGGGAACCAGTTTGTGATTGACTTTGGCGGCGATGCAGTGATACCCCATGTCCGAGTGCAGGGTGAACGCGAAATCGAGGGCGGTGGCATCGGTCGGCAGGGTCTTTAATTCCCCTTTCGGGGTAAAGACGAAAATTTCGGAAGCGAACAGGTTCAGTTTTATCGTATCGAGGAAGTCGAGTGCATTCGGTTCCGGGTTTTCCAGAATCTCTTTGATGGTCTTTATCCAGATGTCCAGCTCCGACTCCTCTTCGGTGTGTCCCACCTTGTATTTCCAGTGTGCGGCAAATCCCCGTTCGGCGATGTCGTCCATCTTGCGGCTGCGAATCTGTACCTCTATCCAGTTCCCGTCGGGACCCATGACCGTCACGTGCAGAGCCTGGTAGCCGTTGGCTTTGGGCCGGCTTACCCAGTCCCGGATGCGGTCGGGGTGCATTTTGTAAATGTCTGTAATGACGGAATAGATGTTCCAGCACTCTTTTTTCTCGTCGTCCTCTTTGAGCGGGTCGAAAATGATGCGCACGGCATATAAATCGTACACCTCTTCGAAGGGGATGTTTTTGTTTTGCATCTTGCACCAGATGGAATAGACCGATTTGATACGGGCTTTCATCTCGAACGACAGCCCCATTCCGTGCAGTTTCTCCAGAATGGGTGCCGAGAATTTCTCGTAAATGGCCCGCCGGTTGTCCTCCGTGTCGGCAATCTTCTGCATGATGTCGTTGTAGGCATCGGGATGCTCGTATTTGAAACTGAGGTCTTCCAGCTCTGTTTTGATGGCGAAAAGTCCCAGCCGGTGAGCCAGCGGAGCATAAATATATAAAGTTTCTCCGGCGATTTTGTATTGTTTGCTGGGGGTCAGGGAGCCCAGCGTGCGCATGTTGTGAAGCCGGTCGGCCATCTTGATGAGGATGACACGGATGTCTTCGGACATGGTCAGCAGCAGTTTGCGGAAGTTTTCGGCTTGGGCCGATGCCTGGTCGCCGAAGATGCCGCCCGATATCTTGGTCAGCCCCGATACAATCATGGCGATTTTGTGGCCGAACAGGTTTTCGATGTCCTCGACGGTATATTCGGTGTCTTCCACTACGTCGTGGAGCAGGGCGGCACATATCGAGGTCGAGCCCAATCCGATTTCCCGGCTGACGATGCGGGCTACGGCAATCGGGTGCAGTATGTACGGTTCTCCCGATTGCCGCCGGATTCCCCGATGAGCCTCTTCGGCGAAACGGAAGGCCCGTTCGATAATCTCGGTTTTTTTGCGGTGGTTCGAGTTCAGATAGTCGGCCAGAAGAGCCTGAAATTCCTGCTCTATCAGTTCCTGCTCTGCCTTTTCAACCTCCGATATATGGCTCGTCATATGCTCCTGCTTTATTCGTCGGGAACAAACTTAAAAAAAATAATTCAATTATAATAACAGTTGACCGGCTATTATTCGGGATATGGGTATAAAATTCTATTGTTTTCAGACGTTTGTTTGATAAAGAAATCGCTCTTTTAGCAGAAATCTTATGTCGGCCGGTTTTGTGGTAAAAAAAAGCAGACTCCACATCCATGTATGGAGTCTGCTGAAAATGTTTTTAAAACAGTTCTTATTTGGAAGGTTTTACCGACCGAAGATTGACATATTTTGCCGGGATACCGGATACGGTGACCGATTTGATTCCGGTAAGTTTTTTAACAACTACAAATTGCGGATCGAGCAGAACATCGGCATGGGCAGATTCCAGCGCTTTGGCAGCCGCATTTTCTTTTATCTGGTTTAACGTGTAGCGTTTTACATCACTTCCACTCAACGTGATAGATACCCGTTCTTTTTTGATATCCAAATCGGCTTCAGCTGCACAATCTACCCATACATCCGGTTTAACGCTGGTTGCTGTTCTGGTAGTAGTTTGGCAAGATGTAAATGCCATTGCAGTTACCACTGCACTAAAAAACAATACTTTTTTCATAATTGTAAATTTTAATAAGATTAATAATCGAGTGCAAAGATATAGCCCGTTAATCAATTTTACAATATGCTAATGGTTTGTAAATGAAGATTTTATATATAAAAAAGTGAAGTTTTATATATAAAATATTTTATTAGTTTCGGGGGAATAATCAAGTAAAATCAGAATTTTTTTGCAAAAAAAAACGCAATATTCTGGATTATAGAATACTACGTTTTTTTATTATTGGGTAAAAACAGGACGTGTCCCTGTATTAAATGGAGAGTGTCCGCAGCGTGTTCAGCAACTCCCGGTTAATCGGTTTGTCGTTTTTGATGGCTTTGTTGAACGGCACATAGGTTATCTGGTCATTGCGGATACCTATCATCACGTTCCGCTGGTCTTCGAGCAGCGCATCTATGGCCGCAGCTCCCATCCGGCTGGCCAGAATACGGTCGCTGGCGGTGGGAGAGCCACCCCGTTGCAGGTGTCCCAGAATGGTTACACGTACATCGTACTGGGGATATTCGTTTTTCACCCGTTCGGCCAACTGCATGGCTCCGCCTGTGTGCGGACTCTCGGCGACCAGTACGATACTGCTGTTTTTCGATTTGCGGAATCCGTTCTTGATGAGTTCTTCCAATTGGTCGACCTCCGTCACGATTTCGGGGATAATCGCCGCTTCGGCGCCGGAAGCGATGGCTCCGTTCAACGCCAGGAATCCGGCATCCCGGCCCATGACTTCGATAAAGAAGAGCCGTTCGTGAGAGGTGGCGGTGTCGCGTATTTTGTCGACGGCATCCATAATTGTGTTCAGTGCCGTATCGTAGCCGATTGTGGTATCGGTCCCGTACAGGTCGTTGTCGATGGTACCGGGCAGCCCCACGATGGGGAAATTGTATTCGGTGGCGAAGATGCGGGCTCCGGTGAGCGTACCGTCTCCTCCGATGACTACCAGTGCGTCGATACCCTCTTTCATCAGATTGTCATAGGCCAGCTGGCGGCCTTCGGGGGTTTTGAATTCGGTGCATCGGGCCGTTTTCAGAATGGTACCGCCCTGTTGTATGATATTACTTACGTTTTGTGTCTTGAACGGCACAATTTCACCCGAAAGCAATCCTTTGTATCCTCTGTAAATGGCTTTTACCGAGAAGCCGTTGTAGATGGCGGCACGGGTCACCGCCCGGATAGCCGCATTCATTCCCGGAGCATCGCCTCCGGATGTGAGAATTCCAATACAGTTTATTTTTGCCATAATTCAGAATTTTAAATTCGCCTTAGCTTGCACAAAAATAGGAATTAATTTGTAACGGCATATATTTTATGCTCCTGTTTTTTTTCATCCGGTTTATTTGGCCAGTTTGGACGACAGGTATTCCGACACCTCCTCCATAAGCCATTTGGGCGTGGAGGTGGCACCGCATATTCCTATGCTCGACATTCCGTCCAGCCATTCGTCTTTGATTTCTGCAATGTGGGATACCAGCCGGGTATTCCGGTTGATTTGGCAGCATTCGGCGAACAGCACCCGGCCGTTCGAGCTTTTTTCACCGCAGACGAACAGCACGAGGTCATGTCTGCGTACAAACTCCCGGATGCTGGGAATGCGGTTGGCGACCTGCCGGCATATCGTATCGTAGTATTCGAACCGTTTTCCTGCCGCCTGTTTCCGGGTAATCTCGGAGACGATTTTCTTGAATTCGTCGACCGATTTGGTAGTCTGGGAATAGAGCAGAATCTCTTTGTCGAAATTGATTTTGTCCAGGTCGCCGGTGTTTTCCACAATCAGTGCCTGTCCGGCGGTCTGTCCAACCAGTCCGTTCACTTCGGCATGTCCCGGTTTGCCGTATATGACAATCTGGGTCTGTTCCGGCGATGTCTCGTCATACGATTTCTTAATCTTGCTTTGCAGTTGCAGCACGACCGGACAGGTGGCGTCGATGATTTCGATATTGTTTTTCCGGGCGGTTTCGTATGTTTCGGGCGGTTCGCCGTGAGCCCGCAGCAGCACTTTGGCGTGGTGCAGCTGCCGGAATTGTTCGTGGTCGATGGTTATCAGCCCTTTGGCCTTGAGCCGTTCCACTTCGTGGTTGTTGTGTACGATGTCTCCCAGACAATAAAGGATTTCGCCTTTTTCGAGCTCCTCTTCCGCCTTTTTGATGGCGTTGACCACCCCGAAACAAAAGCCTGACCCTTGATCTATTTCGATTTTTACCATGAGATGCCGGTTATTTGGACAAGGCTTTCAGGAATTGTTGGTACAGCCAGTCGTTCTGCTCCTCCGGCGTGAGGGCCGAATTGTCGAGCAGAATGGCGTCATCGGCTTTCCGGAGCGGACTTTCGGCCCGGTTCTGGTCGATGTAGTCTCGGTTGCGCACGTTTTCGAGCACCGCTTCATACGGCGTCTCTTGTCCTTTGAGTTTCAATTCGTCCCAGCGGCGTTTAGCCCGTGTCTCGGCCGATGCGGTGACAAAAATTTTGAGTTCGGCGTCGGGAAATACCGTCGTGCCGATGTCCCGGCCGTCCATTACAATCCCTTTCTGCCGTCCCATGCTTTGCTGTTGTGCCGTCATGGCCGTGCGCACGAACTTGAGGGCGCTTACTGGGCTGACCAGATTCGAAACCTCCATGTTGCGAATCTGCTGTTCGACGTTGCGTCCGTTCAGCCACGTTTCGTTTCCGCCTGTTTCCGGATTGTTCCGGAATTCGATGCAAATCTCGTTCATCCGGGCTTTCAGTCCCGCTTCATCGATGTGCTGCTGTTCGTCGACCAGCCCGTTTTCGATGCAGAACAGGGTCACCGCCCGGTACATGGCCCCGCTGTCGATGTATATGTATCCGGTTCTTTGGGCCAGTGCTTTGGCCATCGTGCTTTTTCCGCAGGAGGAGTGTCCGTCGACGGCGATAACGATTTTATTGTTCGGTTTCATAAAAAGTCGAATAATTGGTCGGACAAACTTACACAAAATAACTGAAACAGGCGAGTGAAGCGCAAAGATTTCGATTCTTCGGACCGGGATTTCTTACCGGAGGAACTGGGAGAGACCGGCGGTGAGATTGAACATGAAGGTATTGCCTCCGATGTGGTGTTGTGCATAGGAGGCCCCGATGGAGAACATTTTTACTTTGATGCCGGCTCCGAGACTGAACCCCGACAGGAAGTTGCGCCGGTAGGTGCTCATGTCGCTGCGGGTCTTGTAGTTGTAACCCAGCCCGATATACAGGTTTTGGGACGGGACGTAGTCGGCGGCGAAAATGAAATGGCGGAACAGGTTGGCGGCGAATTTGTTTTTTTCGACCAGATTGTCTTCGGTGTCGGTCAGCTTGTCGTTTATGGCCGTGTACGGCATCTTCCACCGGGTCAGGTGCTGGGCGGTAACCGAAATGCGGAACGGCGCATGGCGGAATGTTTTGGAAAGCCCCAGCTGGACATCCAGCGGCATTCTCTCGAACGTCTCGTTGAACCGTTTCAACTGTCCGCCGGCATTTTTGACGACGGCCGACAGCGACCATTCCGTTTCGGGATTGTAGTAATTCACTCCCAAGTCGACACACAGGGCCAGTGCCGAGTATTGCTCGTAATTGGAGTAGACGAGTTTGGCATCGATACCGCCCCGCAGCCGACCGGTAATATCGTATGAGAACATGCCGTTGAAAATAATGTCTTTGGGACTGAATGTCCCGGTGACGACTCCGTTGCTTTCGGCCAGCTTCATCTCGCCGTATCCGAAATATTGCATACCCACGCTCCAGGCTCCCCGTGCCCGGGCGGCCTTTCCGAAAGAGACTCCGGCGATGTTCATGTCGGCCACATAACGCATGTAGTTGAGGCTAAGCTGCATATCCATCTCCTGTCCCAGCAGTGCCGGATTCTGGTAAGCCATCGTAATGTCCTCCTCTATAATGGAGATGTTGTTCCCTCCCAGCCCGTGAGCATGGGACGAGACGGGTATGTTGAGAAAATCGTACGATGATTTCCCCTCCTGGGCGACAATCCGTCCTCCGAAGCCGACAAGAAGTATGAGACAGCACAGAACCCGATGCATGGTGTTACACAGAATTATCCGATACAAATATAGCTTTTATTTCATGTTGTCAAAAACAGCTGGATATAAAAGCATTGTCTTAATAACGGAAAAACGGGGGCAAACTGTATGTCGGGACGGGATTATCTTTGTTAATTTTTTGGCTGCACCGCCTGTCATCCTCTGTTCCGGCGACCTTTTCCGTTTATTTTTTTATAAAGTCATGAAAAAGATGTATTTTTGAACCCTCCAAATGAGAAAGAGAATGAAATCGATTGAACAATATATCGAAATAATCAACAAAGGCTTGTCGGAAATCGCTTATCCGGCGCATCCGGACGAGTTGTATGCACCTGTCCGGTATGAACTCTCTTTGGGCGGAAAGCGGATTCGTCCCTTGCTGGCTTTGCTGGCCTGTGAGATGTTCGGGGCCGATTGCCGGGCGGCTCTGGCTCCGGCGTTGGGTATAGAAATATTTCACAATTTCACGCTGCTGCACGACGATGTGATGGACAAAGCCGAGTTGCGTCGGGGAAAACCGGTCGTACACAAGGTCTGGAGCGAAAATACGGCGATTCTGTCGGGAGATGCGATGCAGATACTGGCGTATACCCAGTTGTTGAAAACCCCCGATTCCTGCCTGCGGGAAGTGCTCGAACTCTTTTCCCGTACCGCTATCGAAATATGTGAAGGGCAGCAGTTCGATATGGAGTTTGAGGAGCGCACCGATGTCTCGGAAGAGGAGTATCTGAATATGATACGCCTGAAGACGGCTGTTTTGCTGGGCTGCGCTTTGCAGACGGGAGCCGTTGTCGCCCGGTCGGGTGCTGAGGCGGCCGAAAAGCTGTACCGGTTCGGCGTCGATATCGGACTGGCTTTCCAGCTCAAGGACGATTATTTGGACGTATATGGCGATGCCGCCGTATTCGGCAAGAAAATCGGAGGGGATATCCTGAACAACAAGAAAACCTATCTGCTGGTCAACGCCCTGAAACGGGCGCAGGGCAAAGACCGGGACGAGCTGTTGCACTGGCTCTCCTGTACGTCGCCCGATGCCGGAGAGAAAATTGCCGCTGTGACGGCCCTGTACGACCGGCTGGGAATTCGGGAACTTTGTGAGCAGACCATGCAATCCTATTATGTCAGCGCTTGCGAATGCCTCGATTCGGTGGAGGTGAAAGACGTCGAATGTAAAAAACAGCTGCAGCAGCTGGCCGCCGGGCTGATGTATCGTGAACATTAAAAAACAGAAGAAACATGCCATATCGTCGGTTACCGAATACAGACAGTGCCCGGATACGCTCGCTGGAGTGTATCCTCCGCAAAGAGGAGGCCGCATTCGGACCTCAGCCGGTGCTGTCGTTCCGTATTGTCAATGAAGTGAAAAGTTTTTTGCCCCGTTTCAAGTCGGCCCATGCGCTTTATCACCAGAATATGCATGCGCAGGTCAAGGACAACGGCAAATATCAGACCAACCTGCGCAATGCCCGCATGTACATTTCTCATTTTATTCAGGTTTTGGGCATGTGCATGATGAGGAATGAGATTCGGCCCGCCGTCGCCGGGTTGTACGGTTTGTCGCCGGAACGTTTTACCGTTCCCGATTTAACCGGCGAGAATGCCGTTTTGCAGTGGGGCGAGAAGATTATTAAAGGAGAAAACCTGCGGATACAGCAGCGGGGAACTCCCATTTACAATCCGGCCATTGCCAAAGTTTCGGTACATTATGAGATTTTCCGGGAGGCGTTCAATGCCCGGAAAAACGCTATGGCGAACACCGCCAAATCGTTGCAGGCGCTCGCTCAGATGCGGGAGGAGGCCGATAAAATCATTCTCGAAATCTGGAACCAGGTAGAAGCCCGTTTTGCGTCGCTGCCGGAGGCCGAACGGCTGGAACGGTGCCGGGAATACGGCGTTATCTATTATCTTCGCAAAAAAGAGAAGAATGGTTGATACCCATACCCATATCTATCTGCCGGAGTTCGATGCCGACCGGGAGGCCGTTGTCGGCCGGGCACGGGAGGCCGGTCTCACCCGGCTGGTGCTGCCCAATGTCGATTTGACGACGGTGCAGCCGCTGACCGAGACGGTGGCGCAGTATCCCGGTTTTTGTCTTCCGGCTATGGGGCTGCATCCTACATCGGTCGACGACGGTTACCGGCAGACTCTCGATGCCGTTTTCCGGCTGCTCGACGAGGGGGCGTACTGTGCGGTGGGGGAAATCGGGCTGGATTTGTATTGGGATAAAACCTATGCCGCCGAGCAAATCGATGCCCTGAAACAGCAGATGATACGGGCTTCGGAAAAAAATCTGCCGGTGATTATCCATTGCCGGGAAGCCATGCCGGAGATGCTGCAGGTGCTGGAAGAGCTGAAACCGCTCCCGATGCGGGGTGTTTTCCACAGTTTTGCCGGAACGGTCGACGATGTGGCGGTGATTGCCGCTGCCGGTGATTTCTGTTTCGGAATCAACGGGGTGGTCACGTTTAAAAATGTGCATATCGACGATGTCGTTCGGGAAATCGGCCTGCACCGGCTGTTGCTGGAGACCGATGCCCCTTATCTGTCGCCGGTGCCTTTTCGGGGGAAACGGAACGAACCGGCCTACATAACGGCTACGGCGAAGTATCTGGCCGATGTGCTGCAGGTCTCCCTTCCGGAACTGGACGAACACACGACCCGCAATGCGGCCCGGTTGTTCGGGTGGACCGACTGACCCCGCCTGTTTTTATATCGGATATTTTTTGTTATTTTTGTAGGGCAGGAACATAAAAAGAAGTACATCAGAGATGAGTTTACAGGTTTTCGCTCCCGATAAAAGTGTGGCCCGCATTATGCTGCCGGCCTCCAAAAGCATCAGCAACCGGATTTTGATTCTGAATGCGTTAAGCCGCAGCCCCTATGCTGTGGGCAATCTCTCCGATTGCGACGACACCTGCGTTATGGTGGAGGCGCTGCGTTCCGGGAGCACCTGTTTCGACATTCATGCTGCCGGTACGGCCATGCGTTTTATGACCGCTTTTCTGTCGCAAAAACCGGGCGAATGGGAATTGACCGGTTCGGCCCGGATGAAACAGCGGCCGATACGGCTGCTGGTCGATGCCCTGTGTCTGCTGGGCGGCCGAATCGAATATGCCGAAAACGAGGGATTCCCTCCGCTGAAGATATATGGCCGGCCGTTGACCGGCGGCAAACTGGAGTTGGAGGGAAATGTCAGTTCGCAGTATATATCGGCTCTGCTGATGACAGCCCCCTGTATGCAGAAGGGGCTGGAACTCACCTTGACGGGCCGCATTATTTCGAAACCCTATATCGCCATGACCCTTCGCCTGATGGAGATTTTCGGTGTCGGGTCCCGGTGGAGCGGAAATGTGATTGCGATTGCTCCCGGCACTTACCGGCCGGTTCCTTTTACGGTCGAGTCGGATTGGTCGGCGGCCTCGTACTGGTACGAAATGGCGGCCCTGCTGCCCGATGCGGAATTTGAACTGGCAGGGTTGCAGTCCGACAGTACGCAGGGCGATGCCGCCATCGCAGACTATTTCCGTCCGTTAGGCGTCTCCACCCGTTATGTCGACGGTGGTGTCCGCATCCGGCGGGACGGCCCGGTGTGCAGGGAGATGAATGTCGACCTGACCGACCAGCCCGATTTGGCGCAGACCCTCGTGGTGACCTGTGCCCTAAAAGGAATCCCGTTCCGGTTTACCGGCCTCCAGAGTCTGAGAATAAAAGAAACGGACCGCATGGCTGCCTTGAAAACCGAGCTGAAGAAATGGGGCTACCTCATCACCGATGTCGACGATTCGGTTTTGCAGTGGTCGGGCGAACGGTGCGTCCCGGAGACTTCCCCTGTTGTCGATACCTATGACGACCACCGCATGGCGATGGCGTTCGCTCCGGTTTCGGCAGTGACCGGGTCGGTGGTGATTCGTCATCCCGAAGTGGTGAACAAGTCGTATCCGTCGTTCTGGCAGCATCTGGCGTCGGCGGGATTTAAAATGAAAGAGTTATGATTTTTGTCTGGATACCGCTTTCTATCGTATGTCTGGGTATCGTTGCCGCCTTTTTGCAACGCAGGTATATCCGGAAAAACGGAATTTCCGCCGAAGAGCAGAACCGGGCCGAAGAACCGGATGCCGAAACGTGTTGCGGGCTGCATGCCGTTTGCGAAAAAGAGAGTTTGCTGGCTGCCGCCGGGCAGGAAATCGTATATTACGACGATGAGGAACTGGATGTTTTTCAAGGTCGTCCGTCCGATTCCTATACCTCCGGAGAGACGGCTCTGTTTGCTGACGTGCTGTATACGCTGCGCAGCAGCGAGGTGGCCGGATGGGTGCGCAGCCTGCAACTGAGAGGCGTGTCGCTGCCCGATGCGTTGAAAGACGAAGTCGTCCTGATTGTCGGGGAACGGCGGAGGTGAAAACAGAAAAACGAAAGGCACATGGAGGAGATATTTCACTATTCATTTTTTCAGCATGCCGTTTGGGCGGTGCTGCTCATCAGTCTGGCCGGAGCGGTTATCGGAACGTATGTGGTGACCCGTCGGCTGGTTTTTATTACCGGCGGCATTACCCACGCCTCGTTCGGCGGGCTGGGGCTGGGTTTCTTTTTCGGCGTCAATCCGGTCGTGACTGCGCTCGGCTTTGCCGTCCTGTCGGCGTTGGGCGTGGAGTGGATGTCCCGGCGGAGCCGTGTCCGGGAAGACTCGGCCATCGCCGTTTTCTGGACGCTGGGGATGGCGGTCGGCATTATATTCATTTTTCTCACACCGGGTTATACGCCGGGCCTTAACGAGTTTTTGTTCGGCAGCATTCTGACGGTAACCACCTCCGACCTGTGGATATATGCCTCATATACCGCTCTGTTGTATCTTTTCTTCCTCCTGTTTTACCGCCGCATCGTATATGTCGCTTTCGACCGGGATTTTGCCGTTACCCGGCACGTCGCCGTTCGTTTCTTCGAATATGGGATGACCCTGTTTATTGCCGTATGCGTGGTGCTTTCTATCCGGCTGGTCGGCATTATGCTGCTGTTGTCGCTGCTGACGATGCCCCAGCTGATTGCCGACCTGTTTTGCAACCGGTATCACCATATTCTGCTGTTTTCGGCCGCTGTCGGTGTCGTCGCCGGGCTGTCGGGGCTTTTCATTTCGTATGGACTTAATGTTCCCGCCGGAGCCTGCATCGTTTTCGTGCTGGTTGTTTTTTACGTTCTGGCCCGGTTGGCTGTCGGTCTGAAAAAGGCATTTGCCGCTCCGGAAGAAGGGCAGTGAAAAGGGCAGTTTTTGGTGCGGGAAGGCAATAAAAAGGCCTTTTGTCTGTTTATTTAATGAGGATTCGAAATAATAAAATAGTGCATCGTTGAGAAAATATCCGGGCTACATATTTATCCTGTTCGTATGTTCGCTCCTGGTGGTTTCGTGTTCGGTGAAGAAGAATACGAGAGCTACCCGGACCTATCATGCGCTGACTACCCGTTACAACGTCTATTTTAACGGTGCCGAGAGCTTCAAGGAGCAGCTCAAGACAATGGAGGACAATTACGAGGACGATTACACACGGGAGCGGATTTACATGCATCCGGTATCGGCCTATGCCAGTCCTTCCGACAATGATCCCGGCGGCAATTTCGACCGGGCGATTGAAAAGAGCCAGAAGGCCATACAGCTCCATTCCATCAAGAAAAAACCGGTGCGCAACAGCAACCAGATGTCGAACCCCAAATATCGGGAGTTTATCAGCCGGGACGAATACAATCCCTTTATACACAACGCTTGGCTGCTGATGGGCAAGTCCCAGTATTTTAACGGCGATTTTCTGGGCGCTTCGGCGACCTTCGTTTATATTGCCCGCCATTTTACATGGAAGCCCGATCTGGTTGCCGAGTCCCGGCTGTGGCTGGCCCGCTGCTATCTCGATATGGGTTGGCTGTATGAGGCAGAGGAGGTGTTGCAGAAAATCAACAACGATGGGTTGCCCGACAGCCAGCAGGAGCGGTTTGCCACCGTGAATGCCGACTACCTGATTCGGAAAGGGGAGTACCGGCAGGCGATTCCGTTTCTGCAGACGGCCATCAAGGCCGAGAGCAACAAGCGGCAGAAGATTCGCATGACCTATCTTCTGGCGCAACTGTATACGTTGACCGGAGAAAACAATGCGGCTTATGCGGCCTACGAGCAGGTTATCAAAATGGGTCCGGCTTACCGCACCGAACTGAATGCCCGCATCCGGCAGACCGAAGTGTTTGCGGGCGGAGACCGGGAAAAGGTCATGAAAAATCTGACCCGGATGACCCGGCAGGCCAAAAATGAACCCTATCTGGACCAGATTTATTACGCTATCGGCAATCTGTATCTGGCCGAAAAAGATACGACCCAAGCCATCGCCAATTATATTTTGGCTGCTGAGAAAAGCTCCCGGCAGGGAAAAGACAAGGCCATCAGCCAGCTGACGTTGGGACGTATTTATTTCGACCGGCGGGAATATGTGAAAGCGCAGCCCTGTTATGCAGAGGCTTTGCCGTTGCTGGGCGAAGATTATCCCGGATACAGCGATATAGCGAAACGTTCGGCCGTACTGGACGAATTGGCCGTGCACGCCGGGAATGTCGAGCTGCAAGACAGCCTGCAGCATCTGGCCTCGCTGCCCGAACCGGAACGAATGAAGGTGATTCAGAAAATCATAGACGATTTGATAGCCGAAGAAAAGAGAATCGAGGAAGAGGAAAAACGTCGGGCCTATCTCGAATCGCAGCAGGGCGTGGAGATGCTGCAAAGCAATGCGAAGCTGCCGACGGTGCCGTCGATGAATATGGGTAACGGCAGCAATGCGTGGTATTTCTACAATCAGGCTATGGTTTCGGCCGGAAAGGTCGAGTTCCAGCGCAAATGGGGAAAGCGCAAGCTGGAAGATGACTGGCGCCGCCGCAACAAAGCCTCGTTCTCGATGAGTGATTTTGTCGACAACAATATCGACTACGACGACTCCGGGCCCGGCGACGAACGGGATTTGGCCGATGCCTCCGGAGCCGGAACGGCCGATGTGCAGAATCCCTTGTCGTCAGACCCGAAAGACCCGCAGTTCTATGTACAGCAGCTGCCGTTGACCCCCGAAGACATAGCGGTTTCCAACGAGATTATTTCGGACGGGCTGTTCAACATGGGATTGATTCTGAAAAACAAACTGGAAGATATGTCGGCCGCTATCGCTTCGTTCAATGAACTGGAGCGCCGTTTTCCCGACAGCGAGTACCTGCTGGAGATGTATTATAACATGTACCTGATTTACATGCGCATGGGTAACGAAACGATGGCCAATGTGTACAAAAACCGCCTGATTGGCCGCTATCCCGGCAGCGATTATGCGCTGGCGATGGCCAATCCCGATTATCTGGAGAACCTGAAAAACATGGGCGTTATGCAGGAGGTGCTGTATAATCGGGCGTATGAGGCCTATCTGGCCAACGACACCCGGACGGTGCACGAGTGCTACAAGGAGGTGGCGCGCAAATATCCGTTGTCCGATCTGATGCCGAAATTCATGTTCCTCGATGCCCTTTCCTACATCGGCGAGAAAAATATCGATGCTTTCCAATCCGGTTTGAAAGAGCTGCTGGAGCGCTATCCCGATGCCGATGTCAGTCCTGTCGCATCGGGCATGTTGAAAGGGTTGGCGCAAGGACGGACCATCGCCACCGACGGCGGGGCGCCGAAAGGCATGATATGGACGATGTCGCTGGGCGGCGAAAATGCCCTCTCCGACGAGGATTCGGTCGCTCCGTTCATCCTCGACAAGGACGTTCCCCATTCGTTGGTTTTGGTCTACGAAACCGATGCGATGCTGTCGAACCGCCTGCTGTTCGATGTGGCCAAATACAACTTCTCCAACTTCCTGATTAAAGATTTCGACCTGGAAATAATTTCCTTTAACGAAATCAGTATGTTGGTTGTCAAAGGATTTAATAACTTTGATGAATTAATGCATTACCGGAGTATGCTGGAGGGTGAAAATGGCGTGACGCTGCCCGACGGTGTGCGGCCGGTGATGATAAGCGACACCAATTTCAAACTGCTGTTCGAAGGCCGCAGTTTTGAAGATTATTTTAACTTTATGGAAGAGAATCAATAAATTATGGGAAAAGAGCTGATACTTTGGGCCGATGATGAAATCGATTTGCTGAAGCCGCATATTTTGTTTCTGACGCAGAAAGGATACGAAGTCGTGACCGTTTCCAACGGGCGCGATGCGCTGGAACAGTGTGAAAAAGCGCATTTCGACCTGATTATACTGGATGAGAATATGCCCGGTCTCAGCGGTCTGGAGACGTTGAGCCGTATCAAGGAGATTACCCCCGAAGTACCTGTAATCATGATTACCAAAAGCGAGGAGGAGAATATCATGAATCAGGCCATCGGGAACAAAATCGCCGATTACCTGATTAAACCGGTCAATCCCAACCAGATATTGCTGTCGATAAAGAAAAACCTCTATCGCCGTGAAATCATATCGGAGAACACGACCTCCAATTATCAGCAGGAGTTCAACCGGATAGGAATGCAAATCAACGATGCGGCGCATTGGGACGACTGGTACGAGATATATAAGAAACTGGTGTTCTGGGAGCTGGAACTGGCGCAGGCCGACAGCAGCATGGCCGATTTGCTGAAGATGCAGAAAATGGAAGCCAATTCGGCTTTTGTCAAATACGTGAAGAAAAATTACGAGAAATGGGTCACGACAGAACAGCATCCGCTGTTGAGCAACGAGTTGTTCAAGAACCGGGTGTTTCCGCTGCTCGATAACGGGGAAAAGGTGTTTTTCATCCTGATAGATAATTTCCGACTCGACCAGTGGCGGGTAATCAAACCCATTCTTTCCGAATATTTTACCTTCGACGAGGAGCTCTATTTCAGTATATTGCCTACGGCGACGCAATACGCCCGCAACGCCATATTTTCGGGGCTGATGCCCGATAAAATCGCCAAGATGTTTCCCGACCTGTGGGTCGACGAGGACGAGGAGGAGGGCAAGAACCTCAACGAAGCGCCGCTGATACAGACGCAGCTCGACCGGTTCCGCAAGAAATACACCTTCTCCTACAACAAAATCAACGAGTCGCAGTTCGGGGAAAAGGTTATCCAGAACTTTTCGCAGCTGGAGCGGCATCCGCTCAACGTGTGCGTGCTCAACTTCATCGATATGCTTTCGCACGCCCGCACCGAGTCGAAAATGATTCGGGAGCTGGCCTATACCGATGCCGCCTACCGGTCGCTCACCGAGTCGTGGTTCCGGCATTCGTCGGCGCTCGATTTGTTCCGCAAAATCGCCGAGAAAGATTATCGGGTCGTTCTGACGACCGATCACGGAACCATCCATGTCGACAATCCGGTCAAAGTCATCTCTGACCGCAACACCAATACCAATCTCCGTTACAAAGTGGGCAAGAACATGAGCTACAATCCCAAGCAGGTGTACGAAATCAAAACGCCCGAACGCTTCGGACTGCCCTCGCCCAATGTCAGTTCGGCCTATATCTTTGCCACCGGGCGGGATTTTCTGGCCTATCCCAACAATTACAATTATTACGTAGGATATTATAAAGATACATTTCAGCATGGCGGCATCTCGATGGAAGAGATGATGATACCGCTGGTCACCATGAAACGAAAATAAACAAGTGGAAACAATACGCATAGAATCGCCGGAACACATCCGGGAGGCCGCACAGGCCTTTATCCGGATAATGGGAGACAATACGGTTTTTGCCTTTCGGGGCTCGATGGGAGCCGGTAAAACTACCTTTATCAAAGCCGTTTGTGAAGAACTCGGAGTGGAGGATGTCATTAACAGCCCCACATTTGCCATTGTGAACGAATACCGTTCGCGGAGTGCCGAACTGATATATCATTTCGACTTTTACCGCATCAATAAAATCGAAGAGGTGTTCGACTTCGGATACGAAGACTATTTTTACAGCGGGGCCCTATGCTTTATCGAGTGGCCCGAAAAAATCGAGGAGCTGCTGCCCGGCGATTGTGTCGAGGTATACATTACCGAGCAGGAAGACGGTTCCCGTGAAGTGGTCGTAAAATAAAAACATATGCAGGCAAGTACGATTATTGTGGTGTCCCTCTTCTTTGTATTGGGACTCCTTTCGCTGGCGGCCTCGCTGGCCGACTGGAACTGGTTTTTCGAGAGCAAAAACGTGGCGCTCTTCGTCCGGTGGCTGGGCCGGACGGGGGCCCGTATCCTCTACGCCCTGCTGGGCGCCTTTATTTTGGGTATGGCCTTTTCTGTCGGGCGCACCCTGTGGTAACCCTCTTTTTCGAAAGAACAGCAAACATGACTACGAGGATAATACGAAAGAAACGGTATCTGAAAGTTCGAATGCGAAACATACCAGTGTAAGCCTCGCATTCAAAGCTGTTCCGGCCATCCGCTTGGGATGGAAATTCTGAAAAATATTTTCCGTTGACAAAAAAACGCTCCGCATTCCGGAGCGTTTTTTGTACCGGTGCGGCATTCGGTTTTCGGTGCGGCGAAAAATTTTTTTTCGAAAAATTTGGAAAATGAAAAAATAGCTTTACTTTTGTATTAACAAAATTGTTAGATAACTTTGTTAATACAAGAAAGAAGGTAAGAATGAAGACCGAAGAGACCGAAAAACAGAGCAAGGAGCAGTTGATTCTGCAAGCGGCCGAGCAGGAGTTTCTCTCCAAAGGGTATGACGGCGCACGCACGATTTCGATTGCCGCTGCTGCCGGAGTTACACATGCCATGCTTCACTACTATTTCCGTACCAAAGAACAGCTTTTCGAGCGCATTCTGGAAGAGAAGATGACGCTCATGGCCTCTTCGATGCTGGCCGTATTGGGCGATCCGGAACTGCCGTTGCAGGAGCGGCTGGCACAAGGAATATCCCGGCATTTCGATTTTGTGATGGCCAATCCCGATTTGCCCCGATTTATCATCAACGAAGTGATTACCCATCCCGACCGGCTGGCGATAATGCAGCAGCATGTCGCCCGCATTGCCGGTTCCATGTTTGTCCGGTTGCAGCAGGATATCGATGCGGCTGCACTTCGGGGAGAAATAGAGCAGATAGATGTGCGCATGCTGATGCTGGACATCGTTTCCCTGAACATTGCGCCCTTTCTTGTCTATCCCGTCGTACAGCCCTCTTTCGGCGATGTGGCTGCCGACCGGGAACGTTTCTGGCTTCTGCGGAAGTCCGAGACGATAGAGACCATAAACCGACGGATACGCAAAAACAATACGATATGAAAAATTGGCGATGTTTCACTTTGGCCGTTGCGGTTGCGACCGGAATGTCTGCCGGAGCACAGACTCTGGACGACTGTCGCCGTTGGGCGCAGGAGCACTATCCCGAAATCAGGCAATACGATTTGATTGCGCAGAGCGAACAGTATAATTTGTCCAATGCCGCCCGGTCGTGGATTCCGCAGCTGACCCTGTCGGGGCAGGCGTCTTACCAGTCGGCCACGCCCACCTATCCCCGTGTGTTGGCCGATATGCTGGCTGCTCGCGGCGTCGATATGGCCGGGTTGCGCAAAGACCAGTATAAAATAGCGCTCGACATTTACCAGAATATCTGGGACGGCGGTCAGAACCGGGCCCGTCGGGAAGAGATAAAGGCCGGTGCCGAAGAGCAGCGGAGAGCCGCTGAGGTTGACCTGTATGCGCTGGAAGAACGCATCGACGACTTGTATTTCGGCATATTGCTGCTGGACGGGCAAATCGAACAGGCCGAAGCCAAACTGACGCTGTTGCGCCGCAATTTCGACAAGATTCAGTCCTATTGCCGCAACGGCGCCGCCATGCAGGCCGATGCCGATGCGGTAGAAGCCGAAATGCTGGCGGCCAAACAGATGCTGGAGCAGGCAACTCTTTCCCGGTTGTGTTTCCGGCAGATGCTGGAGCTTTTTATCGGCCGGCCGTTGAACGATACCCGGTTGCCGGTTCCGGAGGTGCAGGGATTACGGAGCCGGGAGTCGGCCCGGCCCGAACTGTCGCTGTTTGATGCCCAGCTTCACCGTCTGACCGCACAGGAAAAATCGCTCCATTCGACGGTGATGCCCCGATTCAGTGCTTTTGCACAGGGCTATTACGGATATCCGGGACTGGATATGTTTCAGAGCATGCTGTCGGAGGAGTGGTCGTTGAATCTCGTGGCCGGAGTACGCCTGTCGTGGAATATAGGAGCGTTCTATACCCGGAAGAATGACCTGCAGCTCATCCGTACCCGTCGCAGTCAGGTAGAGGTGAACCGGGAGATATTTCTTTTCAATACCCGGCTGGGAAGCAGCCGGGAGGAGGGCGAAATCGAACGGTTGCGCCGGGCAGTCGCCGATGACGACCGCATCGTGGAACTGCGGCGTCGGGTGCGTATGGCTGCCGAATCGCAGCTCGAAAACGGCGTAATCGACGTTACCGCTCTGTTGCAGAAAATTACCGATGAAACGACGGCCTCGCTGGCCCGCCGCACCCATGAGACCGAATTGTTGCAGTCGCTCTGCCGCCTGAAACATATGTATAACCAGTAAACACATTACCATAAGATGAAACATATCTTGATTTCAGTTGCAGCGGCCGGTATGCTGGTCGCTTGCGGAGACAAAAAAACATTTGATGCCACCGGTACTTTCGAGGCTACGGAGATTGTCGTGTCGTCGGAGGCCGCCGGGCGCATTCTTCGGTTCGATGTCGAAGAGGGACAGCCGGTCGAGGCCGGAGCAGAAACGGGCGTGATAGACAGTTTGCCGCTGCATTTGCAGTACCGGCAGGTCAGAGCACAGCAGGCCGCTTTGCTGAAAAGCCGGCCCGACATACAGAAACAGGTCGTTTCGCTGCGGGAACAGATTGCCAATCAGAAGAGCGAATTGGAGCGGGTCCGGAATTTGCTGAAAGACGGAGCCGCCGCTCCCAAACAGGCCGACGATATGGAAGCCCGCATTCGGGTGCTGGAAGGAGAACTGTCGGCCGCTTTGTCGACCTTAGGCAACAATACGGCCGCTCTCGATGAGAATGCCGCCGCCCTCGATGCGCAGGCGGAGCTGCTGGCCGACCGTATCCGGCGGTGCCGCATCGTATCGCCCGTATCCGGTACGGTGCTGGTGAAATATGCGCAGGCCGGAGAGATGACGGCGGTGGGAAAACCGCTGATGAAAGTGGCCGATTTGGAAAATCTCTCGTTGCGGGCCTATTTCACGTCGGAACAGCTGGCCGCTATACAAGTCGGAGATTCGGTTCGGGTGACGGCCGATTTCGGCGGCGATACCCGGTTCGATTACGGTGGCCGTATTACCTGGATTGCTTCCGAAAGCGAATTTACGCCGAAAACGATTCAGACGCGGAACTCCCGTTCCAATCTGGTATATGCGGTCAAAATCGCCGTTAAGAACGACGGCCGGTTGAAAATAGGATTGTCCGGAGAGGTTTTTCTGCCATGAACAGCATCGAAGTCCGTCATCTGTCGAAAAGCTACGGAAAAGTGAACGCCCTGAACGATGTTTCGTTCGAGGTGGAGCGTGGCGAACTGTTCGGGCTGATAGGCCCCGACGGAGCCGGAAAAACCACGCTGTTCCGGCTGCTGACGACCCTGTTGAATCCCGATGCCGGTACGGCCGTTGTCGAGGGTCTCGACATCGTTTCCGATTATCGCCTCATCCGGGAGCGGGTAGGGTATATGCCGGGACGCTTTTCACTCTATCCCGACCTGACCGTTGAAGAAAATCTGCGTTTTTTTGCTGCGCTGTTCGGCAGCCGGGTCGAGGAATCATATGATTTGATTGCTCCGGTTTACCGGCAGATAGAACCGTTCAGACACCGTCGGGCAGGCAAATTGTCGGGCGGGATGAAACAGAAACTGGCCCTGTCGTGTGCATTGATACACCGCCCTTCGGTTCTTTTTTTGGACGAGCCCACTACCGGTGTCGATGCGGTTTCCCGCAGTGAATTCTGGGATATGCTGACGCAGCTGAAATCGAAAGGCATAACCATGCTGGTCTCCACGCCGTATATGGACGAAGCCTCCCGATGCGACCGGGTGGCCCTTTGCAACGAGGGGAGCCTGCTGGATGTCGATACGCCGTCCGGACTGGTGGCCCGGTTCGGCGCTCCGCTCTTTGCGGTTGCGGCCGACAATATGTATCTGTTGCTTCAGGAGTCCCGCCGGATTCGGGAGGTCGTTGCATGCTATCCGTTCGGAGAGGCCCATCACCTGATAGCCGGAGCGGGTTTTTCTCCGGAGCGTTTTGCGGCCGCACTTCGGGACAAAGGGGTGACCGGATTGAGCATCCGTCCGGCCGTGCCTGCCATTGAGGACATGTTTATAAAACTGATGGGACGATGAAAAAGGAGGTGGTCATATCGGTCCGGGAGTTGACCAAACGGTTCGGTGATTTTACGGCGGTAGACCGTATTTCGTTCGACGTGTTTCGGGGCGAAATATTCGGTTTTCTGGGAGCGAACGGGGCCGGAAAGACAACGGCGATGCGTATGCTCTGCGGCTTGAGTTTTCCCACCTCCGGCAGCGGTACGGTCGCCGGATTCGATGTGGTGCGGTCGGGCGAAAAGATAAAACGCCGCATCGGTTATATGAGCCAGAAATTTTCGTTGTATGACGATTTGACGGTAATGGAAAATATTCGTCTTTTTGCCGGGATTTACGGTCTTTCGGGAGCCGATACCCGGACCCGTGCGGCCGAACTGCTGTCCCGTCTCGATTTCGCTCCGGAACGCCATTCGCTGGTCGGGTCGCTGCCGTTAGGCTGGAAACAGAAACTGGCCTTTTCGATTGCTACGCTGCACCGCCCCGAAATTGTCTTTCTGGATGAACCTACGGGCGGGGTCGACCCGGTCACCCGCCGGCAGTTCTGGGAGCTGATTTATGAGGCGGCCGATGCCGGAACGACGGTATTTGTGACGACACACTATATGGACGAGGCCGAGTATTGTCATCGGGTGTCGGTGATGGTCGACGGTGAAATCAGGGCGCTGGGTACGCCGTCCGAACTGAAACGGCAGTTTGCTGCCGGGTCTATGGACGAGGTTTTCCGTATACTGGCCCGCAACGCTAAACGGGGTGAATAGTTATGAAGAATAATTTTATACAATTTGTACGCAAGGAGTCTTTGCATATCCTGCGGGACAGGCGCACGATGCTGGTGGTCATCCTGATGCCGGCCGTCATGCTGATGTTGTTCGGGTTTGCCATATCGACCGAAGTGAACGATGTTCGGGTGGCGGTGGTCGCTCCCGTCCGGAGCGACGGTATCCGGGAGGCTGTCGACCGGTTGAGCCGGAACGGCTGTTTCTCCTTTTGCGGCTATATCTCCGAACAGGATGTCGATGTGAAACTGCGGTCGGGAGAGGTGCTGGCCGTCGTCGTGTTCGATGCAGACTATGACCGTACGCTGCTACAGGCGGAACAGAATATTCCGGTGAAACCGCCCGTGCAGATTGTCGTGGACGCCTCGAATACCAATACCGCCTCTTCGGCGGCGCTGTATCTGCAGAATGCACTGTCGGCAGAGCGTCCGGTGCCGACGGTGTTTGAAACCCGGCTGCTCTATAATCCGCAAATGAAAAGTGCTTATAACTTCGTTCCGGGTATTATGGGCGTTATCTTTATTCTGGTATGCGCCATGATGACTTCGGTGTCGATTGTCCGGGAAAAAGAGACCGGTACGATGGAGGTGCTGCTGGTATCGCCGGTGCGGCCGCTGAAAATCGTGGCCGCCAAAATGATTCCCTATCTGGGCGTTTCCTGCATTATGCTGGCTGTCATTCTGCTCCTGGCCCGGTATGTGCTGGAGATTCCCATGAGCGGCGGTGTCGGCGGGATTGTGGCCGTATCGTTGCTTTATCTGGTGCTGGCACTGGCGCTCGGACTGTTTGTTTCCACTGTGGCGCAGACACAGGTGGCCGCTTTGCTGGTATCGGCTATGGTCATGATACTGCCCATGATTATGTTGTCGGGAATGTTGTTTCCCGTAGAGAATATGCCGGTCGTTTTGCAAGGAATATCCTGCTGCATCCCGGCCCGCTGGTACATCTCGGCCATGCGGAAAATGATGATTGAGGGATTGCCCGTTGCAGCCGTATGGCGGGAAATCGCGGTGTTGTGCGCCATGATTGCCGTATTGACCGGAGTCTCTCTCCGTAAGTTTAACGATAAACTGGAATAGAACGTCATGCGTATTTTGGCAATTCTTTTGGAAAAAGAGTTCCGGCAGATATTCCGCAACTCGTTTATGCCCAAACTGATAATCGTATTCCCGATTATGGTGATGCTGGTTATTCCTCTGGTAACGACGATGGATGTGCGCCATGTCGGGGTAGCGGTGGTCGATGCCGACCGTTCGCCGCTTTCGCAGCGTATGTTGTCGCACCTCGAAGCCTCAGGCTGGTTTACGGTATACGGTGATGTGCCCGGTTATGCGGCTGCGCTGCAGCTGCTGGAGCAGGGTGAGGTCGATGTGATAGTGGAAATTCCCCGCCATTTCGAACGGGATATGGTGCTGGCCTCTCCCCGTCCTGTCAGTGTATCGGCCAACTCGGTCAATGCCTCCAAAGGTGCACTGGGCATGCAATATGTGTTGCAGGTGATTTCCCGCACCTTGCGGGATGCGCAGGCTGAAAAAGGGAGCGGAGCGGCGATTTCGGATTTTTTCGCCGTACAGTATCGTTATAACGAGATACTGGATTACCGGCATTATATGATACCGGCGTTAATGATAATGCTGCTGATTATGCTGTGCTGCTTCCTGCCCACGCTCAATATCGTGAGTGAAAAGGAGCGGGGTACGATAGAGCAGATGAATGTTACCCCGCTTAACCGGATGACTTTCACGCTGGGTAAACTGATACCCTACTGGATTATCGGCCTGTTTGCGCTTTCAGTGGCGATGCTGTTGGCCCGGCTCGTTTACGGTCTTTCTCCGGTCGGGTCGCTGGGGGCGATATACCTGGCCGCCGGACTGTTCGTTCTGGCCATGTCCGGATTCGGAGTGGTGCTGGCCAACCGCTCGGAGACCATGCAGCAGGCTATGTTTGTCATGTTTTTCTTTGTCATGCTGTTTGTGCTTATGAGCGGGCTGATGACTCCTGTAGAATCAATGCCGGACTGGGCACAGAAAATAACGGTCGTATTCCCGCCCAGATATTTTGTCGGGGTGATGCGTTCGGTTTATCTGAAAGGGACTTCCGTTTCCGAACTGCATGCCGATTATATCGCACTGGCTGTTTTTGCTGTGGCCTTTAATCTTCTGGCGGCCGTCACCTATAAAAAACAGTCGTAGACATCATAACGGATACTCCTCGAATGCATAAAGATCTGTCGACAGATACCGTTCTCCGGTATCGGGGAGCAGGGCTACGATGATTTTGCCTTCGTTTTCGGGGCGGCGGGCCAGTCGGGTGGCGGCATAGGCGGCGGCTCCGGAGGAAATACCGACCAGAAGCCCCTCCTGTCGGGCCAGTTCCCGGCTGGTGCGTATGGCATCATCGTTTTCTACGGGAATGATTTCGTCGACAACCGAGCGGTTGAATGTGCGGGGAACGAATCCGGCCCCGATACCCTGTATCTTGTGCGGACCCGGCTGGCCGCCCGACAGCACCGGTGAAGCGGCCGGTTCGACAGCCACGATTTTTATTCGGGGATTCAGTTCCTTGAGCCGTTCGCCCACTCCGCTGACCGTACCTCCGGTTCCCACTCCGGCAACGAAAATATCTATTTTTCCGTCGGTGTCCCGCCAAATCTCTTCGGCTGTCGTTCTTTTGTGTACGGCAGGGTTGGCCGGGTTCTCGAACTGTTGCAGAATGAGACTGCCGGGAGTCTGGTCTCTCAGTTCCTCCGCTTTGGCAATGGCTCCTTTCATACCGGCCGCTCCGGCCGTGAGTACGATTTCGGCACCCAGTGCCCGGAGCAGATTGCGCCGTTCGATACTCATGGTGTCAGGCATGGTGAGTATGAGCCGGTATCCTTTCGATGCCGAGACGAATGCCAGCCCTACGCCGGTATTTCCGCTCGTGGGCTCTATGATGACGGCTCCCGGTTTCAGTGTCCCGTCGGCTTCGGCCCGCTCTATCATGGCGAGGGCGATGCGGTCTTTTACGCTTCCGGCAGGATTGAAATATTCCAGTTTTCCGATGATGCGGGCCGGGAGTCCGTGCCGGCTGTTGAAATTCGAAAACTCCAGCAACGGAGTGTTTCCGATAAGGTCGGTCAGTTTTTGAGCTATCTTTTCCATAAAATGGTCTATTTTATTTTGTATATATAGTTGTTTACTCTAAATATGTAGATAAATATAGAATTTTATTTTTAAATATTCTCCTGTTTAGGGAGATTTTTTAATGAAAAGAATAAAAAACCTGCTATAACAACATTTCTGTGCCTGAAATGTTGCCGTCAAATAGAGAAATCGTTATCAAAAAGGGCTCGTGATTAAATCGTAATGGACATGATGTAATCGTTCATGTAATATCCGTTCCCGATGGGAAAATCTCCGCTGCGAACCACCGTATATCCCATATGTTCGTAAAACTGCCGGGCCTTGTTTTCCCGGTTCACATTGAGTTCGACCGTACAGGGCCGGTCGGGACACAGGCTTTTCACGTGGTCGAGTGCCGTTTGCATGAGGAAACGGCCGGCTCCCGTGCCTTGCGCATCGGGCACAACATATATTTTTTGCAGGTGGAAATGCTGCTCGCCTTCCCGTTCGACAGAGACATATCCGCAGGGAGTGCCGTTGCGGCTGGCGATGAAATACCGGTGTCCTGCCGGTCCCATCTGATGTTGCAGGGAGGGGATGGAATACATCATGTCGAACATGTAGTCGAGTTGTTCGGCAGACAGAATGTGTCCGTAGGTATGGCTCCATACCTGCGAGGCCAGCCGCTGTATCAGGGCGGCATCTTCGACTGTCGCTTTCCGGGCCGAGAACATGGCGTCAGGATTGGATGTGTGCAATGGCTTCCTCGACCGAAAGCAGCTGCTGTTCGCCGGTAATCATGTTTTTCAGCGTGATTTTGCCGGCTTCGATTTCCGATTCTCCTACCAGAGCGACAAAATGGATTTTCTTGGCGTTGGCGTAACTCATCTGCTTTTTCATTTTGGCCGCTTCGGGATAAATCTCGCTCCGTATGCCGGCCGCCCGGAAGCGGGGCAGGTAAGAGAGACATACGGCCTCTTCCCGTTCTCCGAAGTTGACGAACAGGATTTGTGTCGTTTGCAGCGAATCTTCGGGGTAGAGGTCAAGCTGGTTGAGGACATCGAAAATGCGGTCGGCTCCGAACGAGATGCCCACCCCCGAAATGCCGGGCATGCCGAATACGCCGGTCAGGTTGTCGTACCGTCCTCCGCCGGTAATGCTGCCTATTTCCACATCCAGCGCTTTGACTTCGACAATGGCTCCGGTGTAATAATTCAGTCCGCGTGCCAGCGTGAGGTCTATTTCCAGCTCCGAATGCAGGGGAGAGGTTTCGATTTTGTCCAGAATATATTCGAGTTCGTCGATACCTTTGATGCCGGTTTCCGACTCTTTCAGTACGGTTCGCAAGGTGGCGAGTTTTTCCCGGTTGGCGCCTTGCAGCAGGATAATGGGCTGCAACCGGTCTACCGATTCGGCGGGAATGCCTTTCGACAGCAGTTCTTCGTTTACCTTGTCCAGGCCTATCTTGTCGAGTTTGTCTATCGCTACCGTAATATCTGTGATTTTTTCCGGTTCTCCGATGATTTCGGCAATGCCGCTGAGGATTTTCCGGTTGTTCAGTTTAATCGACACCCGTATGCCGAAACGGCGGTACACTTCGTCGATAAGTTGCAGCAGTTCCACTTCGTTGAGCAGGGAGTTGGAGCCTACGACATCGGCGTCGCATTGGTAAAACTCACGGTAACGTCCTTTTTGCGGACGGTCGGCCCGCCACACCGGCTGCAACTGATACCGCTTGAAGGGAAAATTGATTTCGTTCTGGTGCATCACGACAAACCGGGCGAACGGAACGGTCAGGTCGTACCGCAATCCTTTTTCACAAAGGGCGGCGGCCAGTTTGTTGGTGTTGCGGGCCAGCAGCTCTTCATCGCCGGTATGTGACAGGAAATCGCCGGAGTTCAGGATTTTGAAGAGTAATTTATCTCCCTCTTCCCCGTATTTTCCCATGAGGGTGGAGAGGTTCTCCATAGCGGGGGTCTCTATCTGTTCGAAGCCGAAAAGACGGAATACTTCGCTGATGGTGTTGAATATATAGTTGCGTTTGGCCATCTCGGTGGGAGAGAAGTCGCGTGTACCTTTGGGAATCGACGGTTTTGCTGCCATAATTTCGTAATTTAAAAGTCGTTTGTTTGTCTTTGTCGACGGGGCAAAGATAACCATTTTTTTCTTTTGTAGTATGGAAAAACAGCGGGTTATTGGCATCTTTTTCGGCGGAAAAGTACCGATATATGATTCTTTTTTTCTATATTCGTTTGTCGTTAAATCAAAGGATTATGAAATATTTTCCCGCATCGGAACTGATTATCAATGAAGACGGAAGTGCGTTTCATCTTCATATACGGCCTGAACAGTTGGCCGACCGCATCGTAATGGTCGGAGATCCCGGCCGGGTCGATTTGGTCGCTTCGTTTTTCGATAACCGGGAGTTCGACCTGTCGAGCCGGGAGTTTCATACCGTTACCGGAAGTTATAAGGGCAAACGGATAACGGCTCTGTCGCACGGAATAGGAACCGACAATATCGATATTGTGGTGAACGAACTGGATGCGCTGGCCAATATCGATTTTGCCACCCGGCAGGAGAAACCGGAATTCCGGCAGTTGACGATGGTGCGCATCGGGACGTCGGGCGGTCTGCAGCCTCAGGTACCGGTGGGGACGTTCGTGATTTCCCGCCGGTCGATAGGGTTCGACGGCGTACTGAATTTTTATGCCGGACGGAATGAGATTTGCGACCTTGATTTTGAAGCTGCTTTTTGTCGGCATACCGACTGGAATCCGTTGTGGGCCAAACCGTATGTGGTCGAGGCCGACGCCGGACTGGTCGAACAGATAGGGCGGGGCGAGATGATAGAGGGAATTACCATTTCGGCCAATGGCTTTTATGGTCCGCAAGGCAGGGAGTTGCGACTGCCGCTGGCCGACAGGCTGCTGAATGAGAAAATAGAATCGTTCCGGTATGACGGGAAACCGGTGACCAATTATGAAATGGAAAGTTCGGCGTTGGCCGGATTGTCCCGGATGATGGGGCACCGGGCCATGACCGTCTGCATGATTATTGCCAACCGGGTGGCGCACGATGCCGACAGCAACTACAAAAATTCGATAGGACAGCTGATAGAGACAGTTCTCGACCGCATCTGAACCGTCTGTTTTTACTGAAAAAAAGCGGCCCGGCAGTTTTGCCTGAGTCGCTTTGTTTCTTGACAAGGGAATTTTCGATGCTTTCCCCCGACCATCTCCTCTTATTTTTTCTTTTTCGGTTTCAGTGTTTTTTGAGGCTGTTATTTAGAAACCCAATCCGACAAAATAAAATGAAAGATGAATCCGGATGCCAGCACTTACTCTTTCCGTTGTCTTAATATCTGCACCACTTGACAAAGGGTGATGACAAAGAACGAAGCAAAGATATAAAAAGGGGCGTAAATATCAAAAAAAGTTTAAAAAAATCACACGATTGTGAATTTATAGCCGGTATTTGTACAGCTGGGCCGCCAATTTCTGATATTCGTTTTCGAGCTGGATATAATCTTCCATAGTGCGGTAGACCAGGTCGGCATCCGCAAAAAATTCCGAAATGGAGATGTGTCCGTTTTCCAGAGCCTTTTCCAGCAGTTCGATGGTGTTTTGCGAGCGGAGGAAAGTTTCGTATTCCTGTTTCGATTTTTCCGTGCTGACGGCCTCTTCATATAGTGTTTGCAATGCCGTTTCATTGCTCAGCCGGGCGTTGTCCAGCTGCATTTCGGTGTAAAGCGACTGGGCTTTGGCCAGTTTGATTTTGTTCCGGTTCTCGTACAGCGGTATCGATACGCCCACGACAATGCCGTTGAAAAGTTCTCCGCCGGCCTCTCTTTTGTAACCCAGTTCGAATTTGGGAAACCATTCCGACCGGTTCAGTTTAATCTCTTTCCGGGTGATGTCCGATTCCTTTTGCAGGGTAGCCAGAGAAGCGTCTGCGGCCAGCGCTTCTGTTTTCCATTGGACGAAATCGGCCGGCAGCACGACGGGAGTGTACTCTTTCTGGTTGAGCGTAATGGGGAGGCCGCCGTTGAGCCGTTGCAGCTCTTTCTTCCGGATGTCGAGCTGCGACCGGGTTTTCCGTACTTCGGAGACGATGCCCAGCATCGCCATGTCTATTTTGTTCGACTCCAGGATATTCGCATCGCCGCTGTTCACCCGTTGCTTGTATATTTCAGAGAGCCGCCGGGTATGCTGCAACCGGGTCTCTTGGTATTCGAGGAGCTTGTTCAGCCCGATGATGTCGATGCAGACCAGTTTGGCTTCGAGTAAAATGTTTTGTCTATCTTCCTGTTCCTGCCGGTCGTAGAGGGCCGATTTGGATTGGGCCAGTTTGTGCCGGTTGGCATATACGGTCGGAAAATCGAACTCTTGCGAAACGACCAGTTCCCGGTTGGTTCCCAGTGACGCGGGACGCCCCCATAAATGTTCGTAATTGACGGTCGGGTCGGAGAGGGTATTGCCGACAGTGGCTTCCAGTTTCCGGGAACGCACCAGCTGTTCGTTGGCTTTTATCTCCTTGTTGTTGGCGGCGATATGGGTTAAAACCTCTTCGATGGAGTTTTGGGCGATTCCGGTAAAAGCGACGCATGACAAAAAAATCGTCAGGATAATGTATTTCATTGTTTTGTGTAAAATTAAACCAGGTACAAAGGTACGTTAAAAAAATAATGTCTCACAATACCTAATAATAGGGATATTTCGTCCCGTTGAACAATGGTTTGTCACTGCATTTTTTCAAAACAGGCAACAATATAAACGACCAACCGTTATTTTTGTGCTGCTTCCGATGGCCGACTGTAAAGATAGAAATATACAATGGGAATGACAAACGCATTCAGGAGTGTCGAAGTGACCAATCCGCCCAGAATGACTTTAGCCATAGGACTTTGAATCTCGTTGCCCGGCAAATCTCCGCCCAGTGCCAGCGGAATCAGTGCCAGCGCAGAGGTCAGCGCCGTCATCAGTATCGGATTGAGCCGGTCCAGCGACCCGTTGACGATGGTGTCGGTCAGGGAGGGACATTCGTTTCCGAGTTGCTTGTAGTGCGATACCAGCAGCATTCCGTTGCGGGTGGCGATGCCGAACAGCGAAATGAATCCGATAATGGCCGGAATGTTGACTTCGCCCGTCGTGCACCGCAGGATAAGCACCCCTCCGATTAGCGCCAGCGGGAGATTGAGCAGAATGGTACCGGCTTCCCGGATGTCCCGGAACTCGTTGTAGAGCAAGAGAAAAATCACGAGAATCGACAGCAGAGAGGTGATGCCCAGCGTACGGGAGGCCGCCTGTTCGTTTTCGAACTGTCCCCCGTATTCGATGTGGAATCCTTCGGGCAGCGGAACGTCACGTTCTATCGTTGCCTGAATCTCATTGACCACGCTTCGCAGGTCCCGTCCGGCGACATTGGCCGAGACAACGATTTTTCGTTTTACGTTTTCCCGGTTTATGGTGTTCGGTCCGGCCGATGACTCGATATGCGCGACGGCTGACAGCGGTATTTTTGCCCCGTCGGCATCAATCATCAGCTCTTGGATGGATGCTATCCCGCCGGTGAACCGGGAGTCGGCTTTCAAGGTCAGGTCGAATGCCTTGTCACCTTCATACACTTGCGATACGACCTCACCGGCCAGCATGACGTTGACCCATTCGGCAAATTCGGACAGCGTGATACCGTGTTTGGCCAGCATTTCCCGGTTGGGCTTTATTTTCAGCTGGGGGCGTTCGGTCTGTTGTTCCACATTCAGGTCGACAACCCCTTCTATTTTTTCTATCGCCGATTTGATGCGGTTGCCGGTGACGAACATCCGGTTCAGGTCGTCTCCGAACAGTTTGATGGCAATTTTGGCCTGCGACCCCGACAGCATGGCATCGATACGGTGCGAGACCGGCTGACCGATTTCTATGTTCACCCCCGAAAGCGTATTCAGTTTGTCCCGGATATCGGCCAGCAGTTCATCGTGCGTACGGTTCTTTATTTCATACGGAGCCTCGATTTCCGATACGTTCACGCCCAGTGCGTGTTCGTCCAGTTCGGCCCGCCCGGTTTTCCGGGCTACGGTGATTATTTCGGGAACGGAGAGCAGCAGTTCTTCGGCCCGTTGCCCGATTTGGTCCGACTCCTCCAGCGATATTCCCGGAAGCGTACTTATATTGATGGTAAACGAACCTTCGTTGAAGGGCGGCAGAAAATTTCGGCCGAGTGTGAAAAAGAGAGCCAGTGCGACAACGAGCAATCCCGCCGTGCTCCACAGAACCGTTTTTTTGTATTCCAGCGTCCGCAGCAGCATTTTCCGGTATGTTTTTTTCAGGATTCGGGCGAGGTAAGGTTCCCGGTCGAGACGGTCGTTTTCTTTGTCGGTTCCCAGCAGATAGCTGCACAGCACCGGCGTTAAGGTGAGTGCGACGGCGGTGGAAGCCATCAGGGAAGTGATGAAGGCGATACCCAGCGGCCGCAGCATGCGACCTTCGATACCGGAGAGGAAAAAGAGCGGCACGAAACTGACAATGATAATCAGCGTCGAATTCAAGATGGGCATGCGTACCTCTTTCGATGCCTCGAATATGACGTCGATAGGCCGCAGACGTTCTTCAGCCGGGAGCCGCCGGTTCTCCCGCAGTTTTTTATACACATTTTCCACATCGACGATGGCATCGTCGACCAGCGACCCTATGGCAATGGCCATACCGCCCAGACTCATGGTGTTTATCGTCATCCCCAGAAGATGCAGCGTAAGTATCGAGACCAGCAGCGACAGGGGCAGTGTGACTAAAGATATCAGCGTCGTGCGGAAGTTCATCAGGAACAAAAACAGGACGATGACCACAAAAAAGGCCCCTTCGGCCAGCGATTTCCGGATGTTGTCGATAGAGCTGTCGATGAACCGGGCCTGCCGGAAAATGTCGGTCGAGATGCGTATGTCGGGAGCGACCGACTGTTGCAGTTCGGCCACCGCCGCATCCAGTGCACGGGTAAGTTCTTTGGTGCCGGTGTTCGGTTGTTTGGTTACGGTAATCAGTACCGCCGGTTCTCCTTTTTCCGAAGCAGTGCCCAGACGGGGCGATTTGTTGCCCGTCTGTATCGTTGCGATGTCACCGATTCGTACCGGTATCCCGCCGGCGGTCTTGACAGTGGCGGCGGCCAGTTCCTCTGTCCGGTTGGTCGACAACATGCCTCGAATGATATATTCGTTCCCGAATTCATACAGAATGCCCCCGTTCGTGTTTTGGTTCATGTTCCGGGTGGCGTTTATGACCTCGTTCAGCGTGACCCCGTAATGTTTCATCCGGGCCGGGTCGAGGACAATCTGGTATTCTTTGATTTCTCCGCCGATGACCGATACTTGGGCGACTCCTCCGATAGAGAGCAGGCGGGGACGGATGGTCCAGTCGGCCAGTGTGCGGAGTTCCTGCAACGAAGTAGAGTCGGCGGTTATTCCCAGTATCATGATTTCACCCAGTATGGACGATTGCGGTCCCATTGTCGGGACACCGGCGGCCGGCGGTAAATTTTCGCTCAGGGCGGCGAGTTTTTCCGACGTGATTTGTCGGGCCCGGTAAATATCGGTTCCCCAGTCGAACTCGACCCATATTACCGAGAGACCGGTGGACGATGCCGAGCGTACACGCCTTACGCCGGTCGCTCCGTTCAAGGAGGTCTCTATCGGGAAAGTGACCAGCCGCTCTACCTCTTCGGGGGCCATGCCGTTGGCTTCGGTCATAACCGTTACCGTAGGGGCGTTCAGGTCGGGGAAAATGTCGACCTCCATGCGCAGGGCTGTGAATGTGCCGGCCAGCAAGAGGACGATGGCGGCCAGAATTACCGACAGTCGGTTATTCAGAGAATATCGGATGATTTTATTCAGCATGATTTTTTCGTTGAGGTTAATGACTGTGAGAATGACCTTCGGGTATGATGTTGCGGGTAGCAGCCAGTTTTACCTGATAAGCTCCCCGTGTGACCACCTGGTCTCCGGGCTCCAGCCCCGACAGAATCTGGATGCGCTTTCCGTCATCGGGCCCGGTTTGCACCTCCTGTTTCCGGTATCCGTCCTCATCCACTTTTACATATACGAAATAGGCCCCCTGTTCTTCGGTCAGCGATTCGACCGGGACGGTCAGGGCCGCTTCGGCCGGAGACGAAAGCAGAAACACCTCTACGAATGAGCCGGGTACGATATCGCCTTTGTTGTCGAATTCGAAAATGACCGGAACATAAAAGGCGTTTTCGCCCGATGATTTCCCGTAGGACACGAGCCGTCCGTTCAGCTGGGAAAGTTCGTGAACCTGTTCGTCGTAAGGGGTCTTGAAATGAGCCGTGAGAATGGTCGGAAGGTATTTGTAGCTGCGTTCCGGCACTTCGGCCCGCAACACCAGTTTTTGATTGCGGGATATGCTGAACAGCGGCTGTCCGGCGTTCACATATTCGCCCTCATTGACGTAACGCTGCTTGATATATCCGGAGGCCGGAGCGGTTACGGCCGTTCCTTTTCCGTTTTGCCGGTCGCCGGTCGCCTGATAGGCGATACGGGCCGTTTCGAAATTTTGCCGGGCTGAATCAAACTCTTTTTCCGAGATGATTTTATCCTCGACCAGAATCTGTGCCCGTTCGAACTCTTTCCGGGCCGTTTCGTATGCGATGCGCAGTTTTTCGGTCGGGTCGCCTTCGATAATCTGCTGTGCCGACAGCGAGGCCAGTACAGCTCCGTTTTTTACCGGACTTCCTTCGGCCAAAGAGACGCTCCCGAACGAAACGATGCCGGGCGCTGTTGCCGTTACGATATATTCATCCCCTTGCGCTCCGGAGATTTGTCCGCTGGTTTTGATGATGTGGCTGAACGGTTCCGGAGCGATGCTCCGGGTTTCGATGCCGAGCTGTTCGGCTTTTTCCTTCGGCAGAATGATTTCATCGGAAGGAACTTCAGCCGTCTCTTCCGAGTCGTGACCGTCGTGTTCCGTCTGGTGGTGATGGTGTCCGTGATGCTCGTCGTGAGACTCCCGGTGGTGACAGCTGGTGAAAAAATAAAGGGTCAGTATAAACGGTAAAAATAATGTTTTTCTCATCGTATAAATATAATTTGGAATAAACAGATACAGAAACGGACTATGCTTCCGAAGGGCATAGGATAGCCGTAAATCGTTGGTCAACGATATTTATCCGATGAGAGAAGGAGGGGCCCGAAGCCCCGAACAGGAA
This sequence comes from Coprobacter sp., assembly GCA_022511245.1. GTDB lineage: Bacteria > Bacteroidota > Bacteroidia > Bacteroidales > Coprobacteraceae > Coprobacter. The sequence goes on along the minus strand of JAFLRV010000001.1, from coordinate 8,629 downwards.
GAGAAATCCGTGCCGTGCAGCCGTTCGGCATGCTTCCGGTTGCCGTGCACGTTCCGACTTTCGGCAGCGGGAACAGCTATGGTTTCGACCGTACGGCCCGTTAACGGAGATATCAGCAGAAAATGAATCCATGAAAAGGCATACTCCGGCGTGTTTTCGGCCTGATGCAGTCTGGCGATGCAGCCGTCGAGACAGGGAACGGTGTGGTGATCGTCATCATCCGCCGGATTTGCATCGCTTTCCGTGTGCATGCAGAAAAAACCGTTGTCATGATGGTGATGGGGCAAAACCGTTATGGCCAGCATGACGAATGCCGGGAACAGCAGGAAAAATAAAACCCGTTTGTTTCTTTTCATGCGGCAAATATAGCAAACAATCGGAAGAAACGGTAAAAAAAACGGTTTTTCCTGCATGATTTCCAAAAAGAGCGATGCAGGAGATTCAAAAGCGTAAAAAAAAGTCTATTATTTTTTTTTATCTGAAAATATTCGCTACATTTGACGCTTGATTGGTTGCCGTAATGTTTCTGTAAAAAGGAGTATGCTGGCATCTGGTTAGACAAAAACCGGAATCCGGCCTTTGAAATGGAATATGTTTTTGTCGTCAGAAAATATCGTGGAAGCCGATGGAACAGAGGACGCCGTGAAAAACCAATCCCGAATGTGAATGAAAGACAATTAAACAATTTTATTAACTAATATTTAACAGTCAACCATTTAAGATTTTTTTATTATGGAAACTAAACAAGCAAAAAAAGCTAAGAAGGGATTTCGTGGAATTCAGTCTGCATTTCTCGTAATTTTGGGGTGTTTTGTTGTTGCCCTTTGTATCTTTTTCTTTGTGTTGGGAGCCGACAAGAACTTTGACGGCGGAGACCCCAATACCGGACATCCGTTGAACTTGCTGGGTACTATCTATAAAGGTGGTGTTATCGTGCCTGTACTGCAAACCCTGTTGCTTACCGTGTTCGTATTGAGTATCGAACGTGCTTTCGCTATCGGTAGCGCATACGGTAAAGGCAACCTGACCAAATTCGTTCAGAATATCAAAGCCGCTCTGGCTGAAAGCGATATCAAAAAAGCTCAGGACCTTTGCGAAAAACAAGGCGGTTCTGTAGCTAACGTTGTTACTTCGGTATTGAACAAATATGTTGAAATGGAAGGCAACACCGAATTGGCCAAAGAACAGAAATTGTCTTATATCCAGAAAGAGGTGGAAGAAGCTACGGCTCTCGAATTGCCGACCCTCGAACAAAACCTCGCCGTTGTCGCTACGATGACTACGCTGGGTACGCTGGTTGGTCTGCTCGGTACGGTGTTGGGTATGATCAAATCGTTCCAGGCGTTGGCTACCACCGGTGCTCCTGACTCGGTTGCTCTGTCTACCGGTATTTCGGAAGCACTTGTAAATACCGCCTTCGGTATCGCAACCGGTGCATTTGCTGTAATTTCGTACAACTTCTTTACCAGCAAAATCGACAAAATCACCTATTGCATCGACGAAGTTGGTTTCACGATTGTTCAGACTTACGCTGCTACGCATAAATAATTAATTTAAAGAAAGGAACGATTAGTTATGCCAAAAGTAAAAGTAAAGAGGAAAAGTACACTCATCGACATGACCGCGATGAGTGACGTGACTGTACTTTTGCTTACCTTCTTTATGTTGACTTCGACCTTCGTTCAGAAAGAACCGGTGCAGGTATCCACTCCCGCATCCGTGTCGGAGATCAAGATTCCCGAAACGAATATCCTGCAAATATTGGTCGAACCCTCTGGGAAGATTTTTATGAGTTTGGATAACCAGAACGATCGGGTTGCTGTATTGGAGGAATTAGGCAATGAGTACGGCGTGGAGTTTACCCCTAAGCAAATCAATACATTCAGACTTGCCAATTCATTCGGTGTGCCCATTCGTCAGATGGGAAGTTTTTTGGATTTGAAATCTGATGAACAGGATCAGACACTGAAGAACTATGGAATTCCCATCGATACGACGGCGAATCCCAGCAATGAGTTTAAGGCGTGGGTAAGAGCTGCCCGTGCCTATAACCCGGATTTGAGAATTGCAATTAAAGCGGATCAGACAACTCCTTATTCCAAGATTAAGGAAATCATGTCCTCTCTGCAGGATATCCGGGAAAACCGGTACAATCTGATTACGACGCTGAAGAGTATTCCGAATGAAGAAAATTAAATTGAAGCATTATGGCAGAAGTACAACAAAAAGACTCAGGAGGAAAGAAGGGTAAGCAGAAAAAAATGAATATCCGGGTAGACTTTACTCCGATGGTCGATATGAACATGCTTTTGATTACCTTCTTTATGCTCTGTACTTCGATGAGTAAGCCGCAGACTATGGAAATTAGTATGCCGTCTAACGATAAGAAGATTACAGAGGAAGACCAGACTAAGGTGAAGGAATCGCGGGCTATTACGCTGTTGCTGGATGGAGCAGACAATATATATTATTATACGGGATTGCCCGACTATAATGATTATACCTCTCTGAAAGAAACCTCGTATGAAGCCAACGGTTTGCGTGCCGTACTGATGGGGCAGAACGCCAGAGTAGTCAAAGAGATGAAAGAACTGAAGGCAGAGAAGCTTGAAAAGGAAAGAAACGGAACGCCGATGTCGGACGAAGAATATGACGAACGGGCCTCGAAAATCAAAGATGGAAAAGATGTGCCGGTAGTCATGATTAAGGCGACAGATTATGCTTCCTATAAAAACCTGATCGATGCGCTCGATGAGATGCATATTTGCAGCATCAGCAAATACGCTATCGTGGATATTACCGAAGGCGACAAGTTCCTGATTGAGAACTTGAAACAAAAAGGTGCCTTGACAGGACAAATCGATGAATCAAAATTGTAACAAAAACTAATTACACTAAAAAGTAGAAGAAAATGGCTAAAATAGATTTAACTTCGATGGAATGGTGCGAATTGGTTTTTGAAGGCAGAAACAAGAACTATGGCGCATACGAATTGCGTCAGAATTCGCCCAAACGCCACAATGTTTCCATGATTATCGTGGTTATCGTTGCATTCCTGGCGTTTACCATTCCGGCTTTAATCAGCAACATCCGGGAACGGTTCATGCCGCCTCAGGAAGAGGCCATGACCGAAGTAACGGCCATGACCAAACTTCCCGAAGCCGAAGTAAAGAAAAATGAAGAACTCAAACCTTTGACGCAGGAGACTCCCCCTCCTCCTCCCTTGAAAAGTTCTATCAAGTTTACAGCTCCTGTAATCAAGAAAGACGAAGAGGTGAGCGAAGAGGAAGAAATCAAATCTCAGGACGAGTTGGCTAAAAACGACAAAGTGGCTATTTCTATTGCCGACGTAAAAGGTAATGACGAAGTCAACGGTGCCGATATCGCCGACTTTAAAGAGGTGGTGAGACCCGAAGCTCCGAAGGAAGAGAAAGAAGTACCCTATCAGGCTGTAGAACAGATGCCCCAGTTCCCCGGTGGCGACGCTGCCCTGATGGAGTATATCCAGAAGAACATGAAATATCCGGCAATTGCCGCTGAAAATGGTATACAAGGCCGTGTAATCGTACGCTTTGTGGTATCCAAAACCGGCGATATTCAGGATGTTACCGTGTTGAGAGGGGTCGACTCCTCGCTCGACAAGGAAGCCGTGCGGGTAATCAAGTCGATGCCCAAGTGGATTCCCGGTAAACAGAATGGTAACAATGTTGCGGTTTATTTCACCGTTCCGGTTATGTTTAAACTTATGTAATCTTGAATTGTTTATAAACAAGATAACATTCATTTTGTACTCCGCAATCCCCGTATCCTCTCCGGATACCCGGATTGCGGGTATTTTAAATTAAAAGACAGGACCTATGGAAACGACCGAGAAAAGAAACGGGACCCGTCCCGGCAGATGGAATCCGGGATATATATTCGGGATATTCATGATAATTATCTATCTGGGCATGGCCTATCTGCTGGTATTTACCCCGCTGTTCCGGCAAAACTTTTCAGCGGTGTTCCGATATTCGTTAGGAACCGTGTTTTTTGTATATGGAATTTACCGGGCCTACCGTCAGGTAAAAGCCTATAAAGAATAGAAAGGAGGTCAGGATGTGTCGTTTAAGAAATAAATGGCTGTTGCCGGTTGCCGCTATCGTCTGTGGTTGCGGATGGGTATCTTGTACCTCGTCTTCCCCCAAAAACTACAATTCACCCACTTCCGGTGAAATGAAAATCAGCGTCGATGAATCTTTTGCTCCGATTATACAGCAGGAAATCGACGTGTTTGAATATACCTATCCCGATGCCGCTATCTTTCCCGAATATGTGAGTGAGGTGGAGGCTATCACCATGCTTCTCCGTGACAGTGTGCGTTTGGCGGTGACAACCCGTGAACTGACTGCACAGGAAGAAGCCTCGCTGAAAAGCAAAAAACTGAATCCCCAGACCGTAAAGATAGCGATTGACGGTATCGCTTTGATTATAAATAAACAGAATCCCGACTCCCTGATACGAGTATCGGATATTCGGGATATACTCACCGGAAAGGTGACCGAATGGAACCAGTTGTATCCCGGTTCCAAACTGGGAAAAATACAGCTGGTATTCGACAATGCCAATTCGAGTACCGTGCGTTTTGCGATGGACTCGATATGCAAGGGCGAACCGTTGTCGCCCGATTTGAGAGCGCAGAAGAGCAATTCCAGCGTGATTGACCATGTCGCTCAGGACAAAAGTGCAATCGGCGTAATCGGTGCCAGCTGGATTGGAAACCCCAACGACACGACCAATCTCTCGTTTTCCGATGAGATTACGGTGATGAGTGTTTCCGCCGCCGATGTGGCTACGCTGTCCAACAGTTATAAACCCTATCAGGCCTATCTGGCGTTGGGAAAATATCCGCTTATCCGGAATGTATATATCATTCTTACCGATGCGGCTCCCCGCCTGCCCGTCGGGTTTACCCGGTTTGTGTGGTCCGACAAGGGCCAGCGCATCATTCTGCGCTCCGGCCTGGTGCCGGCGACCCAAGCCGTCCGTATTGTAAATGTAAGAGATGAATTATAATAATTAAAAACAAATTATACGATTATGAAGATTAAGTTCTCGTTGATTTCATCACTGTTTGTTGCAGGAGGGATGATGTTGAGTGTCTCGGCTGCCGATTATGCCGATGGTATCGAATATTTCAAAGCCGGACAGCCCGAGCGGGCCAAAGTAATTTTGCAGCGCACCTTTAACGATGCCGGTACCAATAAAGCCGAAGCCTGTTACTATTTGGGCGAGATTTATTCGGGGATGCAGAACAATGACTCCGCCGCCTATTACTACAAAGAGGGAGTTGCCATCGACCCCGCCTATCCGTTTAATAAAATCGGACAGGGTAAGTTGATGCTGAAAACAAATCCCAAAGGTGCCGATGCCCTTTTCAAAGAAGCGTTGAAAGACAATAAAAAAAGTGCGGCCGTACAACTGGCTATCGCCAAAGCCTATTATGAAAATGTAATGCCGGAATATCAGAAATACCTCGACAAAGCCAAAAGTCTCGACAAAACGTTTGCCGAGACCTATATGTTCGAAGGCGATATACTGGCCGATAAGGAAGATGTCAATGGCGCTGTGGGCAGATATGAAATGGCGTTCTATTTCGACCCCAACTTTGTGCCTGCTTATGTGAAATATGCGAATATTTACTTCCCGATTAAGCCGCAACTGTCGATTCAGAAATTGGAAGAGCTGGAAGAATTGGCTCCCGGTTCGGCCTTGATGCAGCGGGAGTTGGCTGAGGCCTATTATGAAAACGACCAGTTCGGAAAAGCAGCCGATGCGTATGCTTTGTATATGGCCAATCCCAACCACTTCGACAGCGACCAGCCCCGATATGCCACGCTGCTTTTCTTTGACAAGAAATACAACGAATCGATGGCGTTGGTGAACAAGTTGTTGGCCGAAGGTTCCAATGATTTTGTACTGAAACGTCTGGCTATGTATAACAACATGGAACTGAAACAATACGACAAGGCGCTGGAGGCTGCACAGACTTTTATGCCTGCCATTACGGACAATCCGGCCTATAACGTCCGCGACTATGTGACCTACGGTAAGATTCTTTTTGAGAACAAACAGGACGACCAGGCCGTTCTCATGTATGAAAAAGCCCTTTCACTCGACCCTGAAAACGGGCCGTTCTATCAGGAGCTGAGCGATGCCTATCGCCGTGCCGGACAATACGGCAAGAGTGCCAATGCATATAAAGAATATATGAGCCGTTTGGAAGAGGACCCCTCTACGATGGATTATTTCTCGCTGGGAAATATCTATTATCGTGCCGCCAGTACGGCGTCCGATGCCACTCCGGAAGAGCTTACAGAGAAAAATCTGTTCTATACTCAGGCCGACAGCATGTATGCCATCGTAGCAGAACGTGCTCCCGAAGATTATCGCGGATTCTTGTGGAGAGCCCGTGCCAATGCCGGACTTGACCCGGAAACCGAAATCGGATTGGCCAAACCGTATTACGAACAGGTAGTGGCCCTGCTGGAAAACGACCATGCTTCCTCTGCGACGCTTTCGGCTTTGGTAGAAGCCTATAAATATTTGGGATATTACAACTACCTGAAAGAGTATGAAGCCAAGAAAGGCTTCTCTGAAACCCGCAAGTATTGGACGAAAGTGCTTGAAGTATCGCCCGAAAGCAGCGATATCAGAGCCGCGTTGGAACAGCTGCCTTGATGAAAACGATATAAGGTCTATGACCTGTTTAAAACGGAGAGTTGCGGAAGCCGCTCTCCGTTTTTTTTTGTGGATGGAGATAAACACAAAGAGAGCCGATTTGTAAAAATCGGCTCTCTTTGTTGTTACCTTCCCGATAAGGGGAGTTACTTAATTTCAATTTCTTCTTTTAAATCAATCTCTTCTTTTTCCTCGTTGTAGAACTTGTATTCGAGGAAAGCCAATGACTGATCGGGTATCAGTTTGAAGCGGAATGTATATTTACATTTCCATTGCCACTTAAGGGAGAAGAACCCTTGATTGATGTATGCGGCGATAAAAGGATGCACATGCAGGTGAAAACGGTGAATTTTCAGTTTGTGTACCATGTAGGCGATTTTGTCTTCCAGCCGGTCGGTAAACAGAATAGAGGGAGAGATGGTTCCTTTTCCGAAGCAGGTGGGACAGTTTTCATGCGTGTGGATGTCCAGTGCCGGACGCACACGCTGCCGGGTAATTTGCATTAGCCCGAATTTGCTCAACGGCAGGATATTGTGCCGGGCTCTGTCGGCCGCCATCAGCTCTTTCATGCGGTCATACAGTTTTTGCCGGTTCTCGGCCTCCTGCATGTCGATATAGTCGATGACGATGATGCCGCCCATATCCCGTAACCGCAGTTGCCGGGCGATTTCCTCCGCTGCGTACATATTTACGTCTATGGCGTTGTTTTCCTGGTCGGTTGTGGATTTGGACCGGTTTCCGCTGTTGACGTCGATGACATGCAATGCTTCGGTGTGTTCGATAATCAGGTAAGCTCCGCTTTTGAACGATACCGTTTTGCCGAACGAAGATTTAATCTGTTTGGTAATGGCAAAATGGTCAAAGATGGGCAAATCTCCGTTGTACAGTTTTACGATATCTTTGCGTTCGGGCGCAATCTGGGAGACGTAATTGTGAATCTGCCGGTAGGTGGATTCATCGTTTACGTGTATGCTTTCGAACGACGTACTGAAAATATCCCGGATAATGCCCACCGTACGGCTCGATTCCTCGAATATCAGCGAAGGAGCTTTGGCCTTCTGGAGTTTAACCAGTGCATCTTCCCAGCATTTAACCAATGCTTTCAGTTCATTGTCAAGCTCGGCGACTCTTTTGTTCTCGGCGACCGTGCGTACAATGACCCCGAAATTTTTGGGCTTAATGCTTTGAATCAGTTGTCTTAGCCGGGCTTTTTCTTCGCTCGATTTGATTTTTTGGGATACCGATACTTTGTCGGCAAAAGGAATCAATACGAGAAATCGGCCCGCAAAAGAAATCTCGGCGGTCAGGCGGGGCCCTTTGGAGGAGATGGGCTCTTTGGCTATCTGTACCAGAATTTCCTGTCCGGCCTTCAGCGTATCGCTGACCGTTCCCTCTTTGTCGATATCGGGCAGCGTATGGAATTTACTGATGGACAAGACCCGTTTGCGGTCGGACAGAGACTGTTTTACAAACTTGGCACAGGAGTTGAATTGTGCGCCTAAATCGAGATAGTGTAAAAATGCATCCTTTTCGTAACCTACATCAACAAAGGCCGCATTCAGTCCGGGCATCAGCTTCTTAATCCTTCCCAGATAGATATCGCCTACTGAAAACGATATGTTGCGGGCCTCCTTTTGCAATTCTACCAAACGCTTGTTTTCGAGAAGAGCAATGGAGACTTCTTTGGGTTGGACATCAATTACTAATTCGTTGGACACGGTTACGTTTTTTTTAGGTTCCGATAAAGCATAAAGAACAAACTTAAAAAAGACTTCTCCTTATAAGTTTGTTCTTTAAAATTCTCAATAAACTGTCAGAGTTGTGTACAGACTTTATTTTTTCTTTTTATGTCTGTTCTTTCTCAGTCTTTTTTTGCGTTTGTGAGTGGCCATCTTGTGACCTTTTCTTT